>JAEUOM010000006.1 GCA_016788495.1 Accumulibacter sp.
GCCAGGATCGACAGGTTCTCGTTGAAGTTCTGGACGGCGATCGAGTGGCCTGCACCCATCAGGATGTGGCCACGGTGCTGCAGCAGCGCATTCATCGGCACGACGAAGAAGCCGGAGAGGGCGCCGATCAGGATCAGCAGCGGCACCGCCAGCCAGGTATGCTGGACGAAGTTCATGATCAACACGATACCGCCCATCGCGATGCCGAGCGGGATGACGCGCACCGACTTGCGCAGGGTGATCATCCGCGCCGCGCCAACCGCGCCGAGCGCCACGCCAATGGCCACCACGCCCTGCAGCATGCTCGATTTCGAGAGATCGAGTTGCAGCGCAGTCTCGGCCCAACTGATGACGATGAACTGGAGGGTGGCGCCGGCACCCCAGAACAGCGTCGTCACCGCCAGAGAAACCTGTCCCAGACGGTCACGCCAGAGGAGCATCAGGCAATGGTTGAATTCGCGCAGCAGGTACCACGGGTTCTTGTGCAGCGCCCGGTGATCGACACCGGTATCGGGGACGCGGAGATTGAACAGGGCGGCCAGCAGATAGAAGGCGGCGACGAAGCATAGTGCCATTTCGCTGACGGTATCGACCCCGGTATCGATCAGCGGCAGGTTCCAGCCGAGCAGCCGCTGCGCCACTTCGGGCTGGATCAGCATGCCACCGATGACGACGCCAAGAATGATCGCGCCGACCGTCAGCCCCTCGATCCAGCCATTGGCAACCACCAGCAGGCGGGGCGGCAGATACTCGGTCAGGATGCCGTACTTGGCGGGTGAGTAGGCGGCGGCGCCAAGCCCGACGACCGCGTAGGCAAGCAGCGGATGCACATCCCAATACATCATGGCGCAGCCAAGAATCTTGATGCCGTTGCTGATGAACATCACGCGCCACTTCGGCATCGAGTCGGCAAATGCGCCGACGAATGCGGCCAGGACGACGTAGGAGACGGTAAAGAAGGTTTTCAGCAGCGGTTCGTAGGCGGCAGGCGCCTGCATCTCGCGCAGTGCCGCGATGGCGACGATCAGCAGCGCGTTGTCGGCCAGCGCCGAAAAGAACTGCGCTGCCATGATGATGTAAAAACCGAAGGGCATCAGATATTATTAATGCAGCCGTTCCTTGAGTGTCCGCCTTATACCATGAACGGCCTCACTTTGTTAGCGTCTGTTCCGGGGTGCTGCGCGTTTCGATGCGCTGTCGCTCGGCGAGCGCGCAGTCGCGGCTCTGGCCGGGATGGCGGTTTTGTGTTTGAATTCGGATTGGAGGAGAAAGGGGGATGACCGGTGGCTGATCGTCGATTGCAGGTGTTCCACGCGGTGGCGAAGCATCTTTCCTTTACCAAGGCTGGCGAGGCCCTGCACATGACCCAGCCGGCCGTCACCTTCCAGATCAAGCAACTGGAGGAACGGTTCAATACCCGCCTTTTCGAACGAGGCGGCGCGCGCGTCTCGCTGACTGCCGCGGGTGAGGTGGTCCTCGATTACGCCGAACGGATTCTCGGTCTCTCGAACGAACTCGACATCCGGATCGCCGAGATGACCGGGCAGATGAGCGGCAGCCTGTTGGTCGGTGCCAGTACGACGATCGCCGAGTTCATGCTGCCGCCGATCCTCGGCGAGTTCAACGTCCGCTACCCGCAGGTCCGCGCCCGCCTGACGGTGGCCAATTCGGACGCGATCAGCAACGCGGTCGCCGCACACACGCTGGATATCGGGCTGATCGAGTCGAAGGCCACCCATCCCGCCCTGCAGTGCGAGGTTTGTGGTGACGATGAACTGCAGGTGGTGTGCACGCCGGGTCATCCACTGGCCAGCGGGTCCGAGGTCGACGCGCGCAGTCTGCTGGCGCACGACTTCATTGCCCGCGAGCCGGGCTCGGGCACGCGCGAGGTGACCGACGATTACCTGCGAGCCTGCGGCATCGACCCCGGGAAGCTGAAGACGCTGATGGAACTCAGCAGTCCGGAAGCGCTCAAGGGCGTGGTCGCCACCGGCCTCGGCTGCTCGATCGTCTCGCGCGCCAGTTTCGAGAAGGAAAGGCAGCTCGGGAGCCTCATCGCCATTCCGTTGCGGCCGCCGTTGCGGCGCACCCTGTCGTTGGTCTACCCGAAGGAGCGCTTCCGTTCCCGGGTCGTGCTGACTTTCGTCGACTTTGCCAAGGCGAAGCTGCACGAGCTGACGGCCTGATGCCGCGCCCGATCGAGGCAGGCGTCGATCTCGCGGCGCTGCGGCACAACTATCTGCTCGCCCGCCGGCATGCGGCACGGGGTGGCCACGCGGCGAAGGCCTGGGCGGTGGTGAAGGCGAACGCCTATGGTCATGGGCTGCTGCGTGCCGCGGCAGCGCTCGGCGATGTGGCGGACGGCTTTGCCCTGCTCGACATCGACGAGGCGGTGCGCCTGCGTCAGGCCGGGATTCGCCAGCCGATCCTCCTTCTCGAGGGCTTCTTCACTGCGGCCGATCTGGCTGCGTGCAGCGAACATCAGCTGAGCGTCGTCATTCACTGCCTCGATCAGTTGCAGATGCTGCGACAGGCGAGGTTGTCCCGCCGGCTGCCGATCTACCTCAAGCTGAACAGCGGCATGAACCGACTCGGGCTGGTGGCGCGGCAGCTGCCGGCGGCGCGCGAGCACCTGACCGTGCTGCTTGGCGATGGTGATGGCGATGGCGGGCTGACGCTGATGACGCACTTCGCCGAGGCTGACGCCGACGGTGGCGAGGCGTGCATTCGCTGGCAGCTCGAACGCTTTGCCCGCATGCTCGACGGCTGGCCGCAGGCCGCTTCCTTGCCGGTCTCGCTCGCCAATTCGGCAGCCATCCTGCGTTACCCGAGCACCGCGCGCGACTGGGTACGCCCGGGGATCATGCTCTATGGCGGCAGCCCCTTTGCCAGCGAGGATGCCGAGAGCCTCGGCCTGCGGCCGGTGATGACGCTGCGCAGCAGGATTCTGGCGGTCCAGGACATCGCTGCCGGCGAGCGCGTCGGCTATGGCGGTACCTTCGTCGCCACGCGGCCGACCCGCGTCGGCATCGTCGCCTGCGGCTACGCCGACGGCTATCCGCGGCATGCACCGGGGGGCACGCCGATCGTTGTCGACGGGCGGCGGACGCAGACCCTCGGGCGGGTGTCGATGGACATGCTGGCCTGTGATCTGACCGACCTGCCGGCTGCCGGGGTTGGCAGCCCGGTCGTCCTGTGGGGCGAAGGCATGCCGGCCGACGCGGTCGCGACGGCTGCCGGCACGATCAGCTACGAGCTGTTCTGTGCGCTGGCCCGGCGCGTGCCCGTGCGGGCCGTTTGAGCATGGCACGCGCGGGCGGCAGCCATCCGAAGAGTCATTTCTCGTGTAGCGAATGCGGCAGCAGCGTTGCCAAGTGGCAGGGGCAATGCCCGGGCTGTGGTCTGTGGAACACGCTGGTCGAAACCGTCACCAGCGCTGCGCCGGCTGCCGGACCGCGTCGCTTCGCCGGTCTGGCCGGCTGCAGCGAGGTGCAGACGCTGGCCGACATCGAAGCGTGCGAAGAGGAGCGGCTGCCCACTGGCATCGGCGAGTTCGACCGCGCGCTCGGTGGAGGACTGGTCAGCGGTGGCGTCATCCTGATCGGTGGCGACCCGGGAATCGGCAAGAGCACTCTGCTGCTGCAGGCACTCGCCGGCCTGGCGGCGAAGGAGAACGTGCTTTACGTCAGCGGCGAGGAGTCCGGACAACAGATTGCCCTGCGTGCGCGGCGGCTGTCGCTGGCGACCGGCAAGCTGCGGCTGTTGGCCGAGATCAATCTCGAGCAGATCCTGGCGACGCTGCAGTCGGCGCCGCCACGGGTGGCGGTGATCGACTCGATCCAGACGCTGTGGTCGGAGCAACTCAGTTCGGCGCCGGGTTCGGTCGGTCAGGTGCGCGAATGCGCGGCGCAACTGACCCGGCTTGCCAAGCGGACCGGCATCACGGTGATCCTCGTCGGGCACGTGACGAAGGAGGGCGCCATTGCCGGGCCGCGCGTGCTCGAGCATGTCGTCGACAGCGTACTCTACTTCGAGGGCGACACCCATTCGAGCTTTCGCCTGATCCGTGCGGTGAAGAACCGCTACGGCGCGGTCAACGAGATCGGCGTCCTCGCCATGACCGACCGCGGCCTGAGAGGCGTGAGCAACCCGTCGGCGATCTTTCTCTCGCAGCACGGGGCCGAGGTCGCCGGGTCGTGCGTGCTCGTCACCCAGGAGGGGACGCGGCCACTGCTCGTCGAGGTACAGGCACTGGTCGACCAGGCGCACGGCAACCCGCGGCGACTGACGGTCGGCCTCGATGCGCAACGGCTGTCGATGCTGCTGGCGGTCCTCCACCGCCATGCGGGCATCGTCTGCTTCGATCAGGACGTTTTCGTGAACGCCGTCGGCGGCGTCCGGATCAGCGAACCGGCAGCCGATCTAGCGGTCGTTATGGCGATCATTTCATCACTTAAAAACAAGGAGTTGCCGGCTAAACTTGTAGTTTTTGGCGAGGTCGGTCTGGCGGGCGAGATCCGGCCGGCGCCACGCGGTCAGGAACGCCTGCGTGAAGCCGCGAAGCTCGGTTTCACGCGCGCCCTGGTCCCCGAAGCGAACCGGCCGCGGCAGGCAATTGCCGGCATCGAGGTCATTCCCGTACGGCGGGTCGAGGAAGCAGCGGGGCGTTTGCGCGAACTCGAATGAAGCGGACCCAGGCGTCCGGGCGGCCATCGGCTGCGGCGAACTGGCGGCAGCAGAAGGATCAGCGGCGGCGGCAGAACAGCCCGGCGCCGACGAGGCCGAGCGCGACCAGCGCGAGCCCGTTCGGCTCCGGAATCGAGATCTCGAACGGGTTGTTCGAGGACAGCCTGATGTTGCCGGGGGCGCAGCAGGGATCCCCCGCCTGGCTCACCACTATGCGCAGCGTCCAGTCACCGCGAGCGTCAAACAACGGCGCGAAGTCGAAGTCGAGGTCGCGCGGCTCCCACTCCGTCTTGCCCGCGCTGAACGGCCCATAAACGGTCGTGCCAACGGTCACGGTCGTGCCAACGGTCGTTCCGATGAGCTGGAAGCTGAACGTGAGCGGCTGGGCGAGTTGGTTCGACGAGAAATCCGGATCGGCGAGTCGCAGCGTGAGCTGCAGCGAATTCACTTCCGTCAGCCCAGTTGCCAAAAAAGACTGGCTCGCCTCCTGACCGACCAGGTAGTAGCTGCCGGAGTTCCCGCCCGAACCGGGCTCTGCGAAGATGCCACTGTAGCTCGGCCCTGCCGAAACAGGAGCGGCCGCCAACAGGGCCGAAGCAAGAAGCGACATTCCGAGCACACTGCCCAAGCGCCTGCTGACCATGATCAATCCTCCCGTCGACGTCGCCAGCCCGGCGGATCTGCCGGACGATCCGTGTCGCCCGAAGCGACCGGTCAAATCCCGGCAGGGGTCACCGCGCCATTGACACCACACCCCGCCCTGCGCCGGAACCCCGGCAGGAACCCGCTCCTGCACGACCCGGCACGCCACACTCCCGTCATCATTGTAGCAGCCGGAAGCGTTGCCGGTGAAGCAATCGCGCCCCTGAACTGGAGTATCCTGCAGCTGTCAGACAACCACTGTGGTGCAGCGCTCTGGCGACGACCCCTCGCCGCACCATCACGTTCACCGGAAACCAGCAACGACGTGCAACTGATCTCCTTTTCCTGGCGCATGCTGCGCCGTGATGCGCGCGGCGGCGAGTTGCGCCTGCTGGCAACGGCGCTGGCGGTGGCGGTGGCCGCGCTGACCGCGGTCGGCTTCTTCGCCGACCGGGTACGGCAGGCGCTCGACCGCGAGTCGCACCAGTTGCTCGGTGCCGATCTCCTGCTGACCGCCGATCAACCGTGGCCGGCGAGTGTCGTCGAGCAGGGGCGCGCAGGCGGCTTGCAGGTGGTCGGGACGGTGACCTTTCCGAGCATGGTGACGCACGGCGTGGGCGATGATCTGCGGGCACAACTGGCGGAGATCAAGGCCGTCGCCACCGGTTATCCGTTGCGCGGCTCGCTGCGAGTCGCGCCGGCGCTGAATGCAGCCGATGCGCCGGCAGCGGGAATCCCGCCGCGCGGGACGACCTGGATCGACGAGCGCCTGGCGTCGGCGCTGGGCGCCCAGGTCGGTGACCGGATTGCCGTCGGGCAAAGCACGCTACAGGTCGGCGCCGTGCTGACGCTGGAGCCCGATCGTGGCATCAACTTCTTCAGCGTCGCACCGCGCCTGCTGATGCATCTCGACGATCTGCCGGCGACGGCGCTGCTGCAGGTCGGCAGTCGTGTCGCGTACCGTCTGCTGCTCGCCGGCGACCTGCCGCTGGTCAAGCGCTTCCAGCGCGAGATCGCAGGACAGCTGGCGCGCGGGCAGCGGATCGAGGACCCGCAGAACGGGCGGCCGGAGATTCGCAGCGCGCTCGAACGGGCGCAGAAGTTCCTCGGCCTCGCCGCCCTGCTGACGGTGGTGCTGGCGGCCGTCGCGGTGGCGCTGGCCTCCCGCCGTTACGTGCAGCGCCACCTCGACCCCTGCGCCGTGATGCGCTGTCTCGGGGCGACGCAGGCGCTGCTGCTGCGTCTGCATCTGGGTCAGTTCGCCGCACTTGGTGTGTTGGCCGCCCTGGCCGGCTGTGTTCTCGGCTATGTCGCGCATTTCGCCCTGCACGCCTGGCTGGCCCAACTGCTGGCGACACCGTTGCCGCCGCCGGGACCGCTGCCGGCGCTGCAGGGCATCGCCGTGGGTCTGCTGCTGCTCTTCGGCTTCGCCGTGCCGCCCTTGCTGCAGCTCAACCGGGTGCCGACGCTGCGCGTCCTTCGGCGCGAACTCGGCAGTCCGCAGGGCGGTACCGTCGTCGGTTATCTGCTCGGTTTTCTCGCCCTGGCCGGACTGATGTTCTGGGTTGCCGGCGAAGTCGAGCTCGGCGCCTGGGTACTCGCCGGCTTCAGTCTGGCGATGCTGCTTTTCGCCGGCGCGGCGCGCGGCGCCATCCGGCTGGCGGCGGCGCTGCGCGGTGGCGGCCGTGCGGTCGGCGGGGCAGGGATCGGCTGGCGGTACGGGCTGGCGAGCCTCGAGCGACGCGCCCACGCCAGTGTCGTGCAGATCGTCGCCCTGGCGCTCGGCTTCATGGCGCTGCTGCTGCTGACGGCGGTTCGTGGCGACCTGCTCGATGCCTGGCGGCGCGCGGTTCCGGTCGATGCTCCGAACCGCTTCGTGGTGAACATCCAGCCCGAGCAGGTCGGAGCGGTGCGCTCGGCGCTGCTGGCGCAGGGGCTGTCGACCGAGCTGGCACCGATGGTGCGCGGGCGCCTGACGCGCATCAACGGGGTCGAGGTCGGTGCCGCAAACTACGCCGACGAACGCGCGCAGCGGCTGATCGAGCGCGAGTTCAACCTGTCGATGCGGGCGGATCTGCCGGCCGGCAACAGCCTCGGTGCCGGTCGCTGGTTCCTGCCGGGCGAACTCGCCGGGCAGGCGGACGACGCGGCCGCATCGGTCGAGGAGGGCCTGGCGCGGACGCTCGGGCTGGGAGTCGGCGATCGCATCGAGTTCGTCGTCGCCGGTGAACGGATCGGCATGAAGATCGTCGGCCTGCGCAAGGTCAATTGGGACACCATGCGCGTCAATTTCTTCGTTCTCACGCCGCCGGTGGTTCTCGACGGCTATCCGGCAAGCTGGATCACCAGCTTTCACCTGCCGCCGGAAAGGGCCGACGTGATCAACCGACTGGTGCGGGATTTCCCGAACCTGACCGTAATCGACGTCGCCGCGATCCTGCGTCAACTGCAGTCGATCATGGAACAGATAGCGCGCGCGGTACAGTTCGTCTTCCTGTTCACGCTCGCGGCGGGCGTCATCGTCCTCCACGCCGCGCTCGCTTCGGCGGCCGAGGAGCGGCGCTACGAGCTGGCGGTGATGCGCGCCCTGGGAGCCCGGCGAGAACAGTTGCGGCGCGCATTGCTCGCCGAGTTCGCCGCCATCGGCGCCTTTGCCGGGCTGATCGCCGCCCTCGGGGCGATTGCCGTTGGACAATTCCTGGCGCAGCAGGTGTTCCGCTTCGAGGTCGCGATCAACCTCTGGCTGGTGCCGCTGGCGATCGGTGGTGGTGCGCTGCTGGTCACTGCTGCCGGCTGGTTCGCCGCCGCGCGCCTGTTGCAGAACGCTCCGCTCGAGGCGCTGCGCGCCGGCAGCAGCTAGCAGCCGGTCGGACTTGATGGGTCGAAGCGAAAGAAGTGGGAGACGAGCGCAGTTTTTCACGGATTGCAAGCGAATAGTGGTTCTATTCGTGCAGAAATACGGGGAGAAATGAGCCGTCTTCCCACTTTTTGCAGCCGACTTGGTCAAGTCCGACAGGCTGCTAGCGGCGACGCTGTACCCGGGATGCTGCCGGCGCGCAGCGGGGCTGCCGCTGGCTAACGGTCATCCGGTATCATATCGGTTGTGACGGGTCGCGCTGGCCGATGGTCGCTGGCGCGTCCCGCATCGTTTGTCGAACCATCTTGAGGGGAGGGGAGTTGCGCCATGACCGAGAAGACACTGCTGGTATTGCGGCACGGAAAGTCCGACTGGAGCACCGGTCACGAGGATTTTCACCGGCCGCTGGTCGATCGCGGCCGGCTGGGCAGCCAGAAGATGGGTGCCTGGATCAAGCACCACAAGCTGGTTCCGGATCTCGTCGTCAGCTCGATGGCAGAACGCGCCCGCGCGACGACGGTGGCTGCGTGCAAGGCGATGGGGCTGCCGCTGAAAACGGTGCGTTGGGACGAGCGGCTTTATGCCGCGCCGGTCGAGGATCTGCTGGCGGCGCTCGCCGACTGTCCCAAGAGTGCGCGACGGGTGATGGTCGTCGGACACAATCCGGGGCTCGAGGATCTGGTGGCGTACCTGAGCCGCGAGCAGCTCGCGATTCCGGACGACGGCAAGTTGCTGCCGACCTCGGCGCTGGCGCGGCTGGAGATGGTCGAGAGCTGGACGGACCTGACACGCGGCTGTGGCCGTCTGATCTCGCTGACGCGCCCGGGTCAGGTGCCCGAGCTGCCGGTGAGCGAAGTCGCGGATGAAACCGACCTGGGACCGGTGCCGGATTACTTCTTCACCCAGTCAGCGGTTCTCCCGTACCGGCTGGTCGATGGCCAGCTCGAGATCATGCTGATCGCCTCGCGCAAGGGAACCCGCTGGGTCGTTCCGAAGGGCGTCAAGGAGCAGGAACTGTCGCTGCGCGATTCCGCCGCCAAGGAGGCGCTGGAAGAAGGCGGCGTGCGGGGCAATATCGCCACGGAACCGATCGGCCACTACGAGTACACGAAGTGGGGCGGTGTGTGCGCGGTCACCGTCTTTCCGATGGAGGTGACCGAGAGCATTCCGGAAGAAGAGTGGGAAGAAAGCCACCGTGAACGGCGCTGGGTCGAGCCGAAAGAGGCAAGACGCCTGCTCGACGAACGCGCGCTGCAGAAAATGGTCGGCAAACTCGACAAGGGCCTCCGCAAGGGCTGACGCGGCGCCCGCGGGACCGCTAGCGGCCGATTTCTTCCTCGGCCAGCCAGGCCTCGATGTCGCGATAGTCCCTGGCGTTCTGGCGGATGACGAGGAAGAAGACCAGCGCCAGAGCCAGCGCGAAGAGCAGCAGGGGGAGCTCCTGCCAACCCGGAGCCACAAACAGTTGCTCGGCCATCGTCTCCTCCGCTCATTGTCCGATCACCGCCGCCACCGGCAGCGGCGGCCAACATCCGCATCTCGGACCGCCACTCGCCGCCCGTGGTTCCCTTGTCGGTGGGGGTGGCGTGCCCGGCGGGGACGCGCGCCGGCCCCCCGCGGGGGCACGCGGCGGCCGGCGGGCGGGCAGCTCCCCGGTGGACTCAGATCACCCGCACGCGGATCACGTGCGCCACTCCGCGGATGGCGTCGATCACCGCTGCATCCGGCTCACTTTCGACGTCCATGAGGTTGAAGGCGAGTTCGCCGCGGCTCTTGTTCACCATGTCGACGACGTTCACCCTGTGGTCCGCCAGGATCGACAGCACATGGCCGAGGACGCCCGCGACGTTCTCGTTGGCGAAGGTGATGCGCACCGTTCCGGGGCGGCGCTCCATCGCGATTTTCGGATAGTTCACCGAGTTGCTGATGTTGCCGTTCTCGAGATAGTCGACGAGCTGGTCGGCTGCCATCACCGCGCAGTTTTCCTCGGATTCCTCGGTGCTGGCGCCGATGTGCGGCATGGCGATGATCTTCGGGTTGCCGAGCAGCGCCGGCTCCGGGAAGTCGCAGACGTACTTGCCGAGCCGGCCGGCGTCGAGGCTGCGCAGCACCGCCGCCGCATCGACGATCGCGTCGCGGGCGAAGTTGAGCAGGACGGCACCCGGCTTGATTACCGCCAGCGTATCGTCGTTGATCATGTGCCGCGTCGTGTCGACCGCCGGCACATGCAGCGAGATGTAGTCGGAGCGGGCGAGGAGCGCCTGCAGGTTCTCCATCCGGCTCACTTCATTCGACAGCCGCCAGGCGGCGTCGATCGACAGCACCGGGTCGAAACCGACGACCGTCATGCCCATCGCCAGAGCCATGTCGGCGACCATCGAGCCGATGGCGCCCAGGCCGACGATGCCGAGCGTCTTGCCGCGCAGCTCGCCGCCGGCGAAGCGCGACTTCGCCTTTTCCACCAGCGGCGACATCTCGGCCGAATCCTTGATCGCCGACAGCGACTGGACGTAGTTCATGCCGTCGATGATGCCGCGCGCGCTGAGCAACATGCCCGCCATCACCAGTTCCTTGACGGCGTTGGCGTTGGCTCCGGGGGTGTTGAAGACGACGATCCCCTGCTTGCCATACTCGGCGACCGGTACGTTGTTGACACCGGCACCGGCGCGGGCGACCGCGAGCAGGGTCGCGGGAACCTCGATTCCCTGCAGCTTCTGGCTGCGCAGGAGGAAGGCGTCGGGATGGGCGATGTCGCTGCCAACTTCATACGACTTCCGAGGAAAACGCTCCAATCCCTTGATTGAAATTTTGTTATAGGTTCTGACCTTGAACATGGCTATGTCATCCGAAGCTGTTTGTGGGGGGTGACACCTGGCGGCGTCAGGCGGCAACCTGCGCGTAGGCCCAGGCCAGCCAGGGCATCAGCGCCTGCAGGTCCGCGCTCTCGATCGTCGCGCCGCACCAGATACGGATGCCCGCCGGCGCGTCCTTGTAGGAACCGATGTCGTAAGCGACGCCCTCGCTTTCGAGCAGCTTGGCCATCTTCTTCACCTGCTCGGCCGCCAGCGTGACGCTCAGGCAGACGCTGGTGTTCGAGCGCGTTGCCGGGTCGCGGGCGAGGAAGGAGATCCAGTCGTTGGCGGCGACGAAGTCGGCGATGACGCCGAGGTTGGCCTCGCTGCGCGCAATCGCCGCAGCGACTCCGCCGATCCCCTCGATCCACTGCAGTGCGTCGAGATAGTCGGCGACGCAGAGCATCGACGGCGTATTGATCGTCTCGCCGCGGAAGATGCCCTCGCTCAGCTTGCCGCCGGAGGTCAGCCGGAAGACCTTCGGCAGCGGCCACGGCGGCGTGTAGCTCTCGAGCCGGGCGACCGCGCGCGGGCCGAGGATCAGCATGCCGTGCGCACCCTCGCCACCGAGTACCTTCTGCCACGAGAAGGTCACCACGTCCAGCTTCTCCCACGGCAGATCCATCGCGAAGACGGCCGACGTCGCGTCGCAGATCGTCAGCCCGGCACGATCGTTGGCGATCCAGTCGCCGTTCGGTACCTTCACACCCGAGGTGGTCCCGTTCCAGGTGAAGACGACGTCGTTGTCGAAGTTGACCTGCGACAGATCGACGATGTCGCCGTAGTCGGCCTTGAGGACGCGCGCGTCGGCAAGTTTCAGCTGCTTGACGACATCGGTGGCCCAGCCCGAGCCGAAGGACTCCCAGGCGAGGACGTCGACGCCACGCTGACCGAGCAACGACCACATCGCCATCTCCACCGCGCCGGTATCCGAACCCGGCACGACACCCACGCGATAGCCCTCCGGCAGCCCGAGGATGCGGGCCGTCTCGCTGCAGGCGAGGCCAAGCGCTTTCTTGCCCAGTGCCGAGCGATGCGAGCGGCCCAGCGTGTCGAGCTGCAGCGCGCCGACATCATAACCGGGGCGCTTGCTGCACGGTCCCGACGAGAAATTGGGATTGCGGGGTTTCACTGTGGGTTGCATGGTTGCCTCTGTCTCGGAAAAGGGAAAGCCGGGTTGGCGCTTCCGCGAGGGTCCGCGGACCTCCGGGAAACAAGCGTGGGATTGTAGCAGAGAGTGTTTTTCGCGGCAGCACGCAGCCGTCCGCAACAGGCATTCGCGGCCGCCGGCAGGCGCGCCGCTGCCGTCGTGGCGCTTGATTCGCCTGGCGCCGTCCGGCACGCTGTGGCATCCTGCATGGCTCAGTGCAGGTACGGCGGACGAGGATGAAGCGGAAAAAGGCAGTTGGCACAACCCGGGCGAATGGTGGGGCCGGTGGCCGCGAGGATGGCCGCTGGTATTGCCTCGACGGCGAGTTCCCAGCACCCGACGCTGACGGCAGCGCCGCGCCGCCGGCTGCCGGCGGCTAGTCGCCGCGCCAGCGTCGGGCGACCGGGCCATGCTGCCGATCCTTTTTCGTGACGAACACCTGGTGGCGATCGACAAGCCGGCCGGGTTGCTGGTGCATCGCACCGCGCTCGACACGCACGCGCGCCGCTTCGCCCTGCAGATGCTGCGCGACCAGCTCGGCTGCCACCTCTACGCCATCCACCGCCTCGACCGCGGCACCTCCGGCGTCCTCCTGTTCGCACTGAGCAGCGAGGTGGCGCGGGTGGTGAGCACGATGTTCGAGCGGCGTCGGGTCGACAAGCGCTATCTTGCGGTCGTGCGCGGGCATCCGCCGATGCAGGGCGAGATCGACCATCCGTTGAGCCGCTGCTTCGGCGACGACGAAGCCGGCGGCGATGCAGCTACACCGACGGTCCAGCAGGCCATCACCCACTATCGCCGACTCGCCACGATCGAGCTTCCCTACGCCGTCGATCCCCATCCGCACAGCCGCTACGCGTTGCTCGAGCTGGCACCGCTGAGCGGTCGCCGCCACCAGTTGCGCCGCCACCTGAAACACATCGCGCATCCGATCATCGGCGACACCACCTATGGCAAGGCGGCGCACAATCGCCTTTTTCGCTCGCTGCTCGGCTGCCAGAGAATGCTGCTCGCGTGCACCGAGCTGCGCTTCGCTCACCCGGTCAGCGGCGTGCCGTTGATTGTCGTGGCACCGCTGGCCGGCGAATTCCTGCGTCTCGTCGAGCGGCTGCAGTGGGCCGCGACGCTGCCGCCGGCATGGCTGCCCGGCGGAGTGGCGACCGCTGATGGCTGAGGTCGAGGAGTCGCTGCTGGCAGGGGTTCCGCTGCTGCTCGTGCGGCCGTCCGGCAGCGCCCGCGCGCTGCCGACCGTGCTCTGGGTACACGGCTACGGCGCCAGCAAGGAGACGCACCTTGCCGAACTGCGCCGCCTCGCCGACATCGGTCTGCTGGCCATCGGCATCGATGCCGTCGCGCACGGCCGGCGGCGCCCTGCGGGTTTCGAACATCGGGTTACCGGCTCGCCACGGGAGACCGCGGTCTTCCGGCAGATCGTCGGCGACACCGTTGCCGGTCTGCCGCGGCTCGTTGACCAGCTGCTCGAGCGTGGCCTGAGCGAGCCAGGCCGGATCGCCATCGCCGGGGTGTCGATGGGTGGCTGCATCGTATATGGCGCCGTTGCTGCCGATTGCCGCTACGCGGCGGCCGTGGCACTGCTCGGCTCGCCGGAATGGACGCGGCCCGAAGACGACGGCGCCTGGCTCGACGCCTTCCAGCCGACGGCGCTGTTGTCGATCACAGCGGCACGCGACAGCGTCGTGCCGCCCGCCGCGGCACGCGAGCTGCACGCGCTGCTCGCCGGCCGCTACCGTTTGCAGCCAGAGCGGCTGAGCTACCGCGAACTGGCGGATGCGCCGCACCTGATGCCGGCCGCGGACTGGGCAACGGCTACCGGCTACGCTGCGGCTTGGCTGACCCGCTTCCTGCTGTGACCGTCGTCTGCGCTGGCGGTCGCCCGGCCAACGGCTGGCGCCGTCATCGGGCGGTACGATCGGGGGCGCCGCGTGCACGGCGGGACAGCGCCCGCGTACCGGTTGCGGATGGAGTCACCGCACAGGGGCTGATGAGCCGGCGGTTCGCCCGGCAGTGAGGGGTTGGAATCCGCCGCTGCCACCTCTCACTGTGGATTGCCCTCGACCCTGCTGACCGATGCGCCGGCCGACACCGGGCGAGCTTCCTCGGCTTCCAGCCCGGCGATCACCTCGCCGGCAATCCGGTAGGACTTGCCGCGAAAGAGGGCGATGACCTTGCCGTGGTGGTTGCGGATCGTCGTGTCGTAAACCCCGGTACGCCCAGCTCGCGAGCGCTCCTCGCACTCGGCCTCGAGAACCTCGCCCTCCGCCGCCGGCGCGAGGAAGTCGATGTGGCACGCCGAGGCGACGGTGTTGCGGTTGTAGGCGTTGCAGGCGTAGGCGAACGCCGAGTCGGCAAGGGTAAACAGATAGCCGCCATGGCAGATGTGATGGCCGTTGACCATGTCCGGCCGGACGACCATCGACATTCGCGAGTAGCCGGGGCGAACGCTGATGATCTGCAGACCGATCAGCCGGCTGGCCGCGTCGCGGCTGTACATCGCCTCGGCGGTCAGCTCGGCGAGACGGGCGGCCGCCGGTGATTCATGGGCGGCTGTATTCTTGGGCATGATTTGTCCTTCGGGCAGACTCCGGACCGGCCGAGGTTCCGCGCCAGCCCCCGGGGTGACCGTCCCAGACGCACGCCTGCTGCCTGCGCACATCCGGTTTGGTGTTCCCCGGGCCTTCTGCTAGAATTCCCGGCCTTCCGGAGAGATGGATGAGTGGTTTAAGTCGCACGCCTGGAAAGCGTGTTTAGGATAATATCCTAACGCGGGTTCGAATCCCGCTCTCTCCGCCAGGATATGATCCTCACGCAATGATTTATAAGCACATTGACGAGCCTTCAGCGTCCTGACTCACGATCTGACCGACAATCCAAGGTCCTCGAAGGAGTTCTCTCCGAGTGACATGGCCGGATCGTCGATGGTAGCTGCAGCCTGCTCGTGAGAGTGACCGTAGGTGGAGGATGTGCAGCGTCCCTGAAAGAATCACATAGCAGCTATTGTCCCGCAGCGAACCGGGCGGGGCTACAGCGCCTTCAGTTCGTCCGGCTGCGGTAGGGAACCGGCCTGCCCCCCCCCGCTTGCAGGATCAAGCGAAACGGGCGCGTAGCTGCAGTCGATCACCATCTCCGTCGCAGTATGCTCCGCGAAGGCACGCTCGAGGGCCCGGACGAACTCGGGTCGGCTGACCCATCAACCTCGCAGGTGTGCGTCCAGGCAGCGGCACCCCTGGCTGGAGCAGACCCTGGCCGGCGTGACACCCGCCTGTCCCAGGCATTGCCGGGTGCAACCGCGGCCGGGTTCACGAGTCCTCCGCCGACACCCGGTAGAGGTGGCCGGATTCGGGCTCGTCGGACTGATTGTGGCCGACCAACATCGGCATGACCCAGATCAGCTTGCGCAGCGACCTGCCGGGACCATGTGCCTGATTGCGCCAGTGTCCCCGGCGCCAGTGCGTCACCGGATGTCCCGCGCACGGGCTGGCCGCGGCGGCGATGCGTTGCCGCTGCTCTTCGACCCGCAGACCACAGAGCCGAACGGGAACGTAGCCGAGCGCCGCCAACTGCGATCGCGCGCGCCTGAGTTCCTTGCCCTGGCCGGTGCTCGCTTTCGTCTTCAGGGCTTCCGGTGTACCGGTCGGCCAGACCGCCGCGATATCGTCCGGATAGGCGGTGACATAACACAGGGCATTGACCACCAGGCGCATCGCGGCCAGGTACACCGGGTGCCGCCGATCCACTTGAAGGAGCCGTTCTTCGGCCGTTCTCGAGCTGATGTCGATGAGCTTCAGACCCGCAGGCATCGCCTGTCCCTTTTCGCTCAGGCTGG
>JAEUOM010000009.1 GCA_016788495.1 Accumulibacter sp.
GCGTGGTCTTTCGGTGCGGGCGTACAGCCAGAGCACGACGAACAGCACGAGGCCTTCGAGTCCGCACTGATAGAGCTGCGACGGGTGGCGCGGCAATTCGTCCACCGCCGGGAAGATCATCGCCCAGGGCAGCGACGGATCGGCCGCACGGCCCCACAGCTCGCCGTTGATGAAGTTGCCGATGCGTCCGGCAGCGAGGCCGAGCGGCACCAGCGGCGCAATGAAATCGGTGATTTCGAGCCAGTGGCGAGCCGTCTTTCGGGCGTACAGCGCCATCGCCAGCAGGACGCCCAGCAGGCCCCCGTGGAAGGACATGCCGCCGCGCCAGACCGCCAGGATCTGCAGCGGCTCGCTCAGGTAGTAGCCGGGCTCGTAGAACAGCACCTGCCCGAGACGGCCACCGACGATCACGCCGAGAACCCCGTAGAACAGCAGGTCGTCGAGCTGCTGCACGGTCCAGCCCGAGCGGGCGAACTGTGGTTGATGCAGCAGCCGGTACTTGCCGAGCCACCAGAACTGGACGAACGCGACGAGATACATCAGCCCGTACCAGTGCACACTCAGCGGACCGAGCGAGACGGCTACTGGGTCGAACTGCGGATGGGTCAACACGGTGCCAACACCCCGGGGGCTTTCGGATAGAATCAGCATTATAGCCCGTCGCTTCGAGGCGGGTTCCCGAATGGAGATCCGCGATGCCGCACTATCGTTCACGCACCTCGACGCACGGCCGCAACATGGCTGGTGCGCGCGCGCTTTGGCGCGCCACCGGCATGGCCGATGGCGATTTCGGAAAGCCGATCGTCGCCGTGGTCAATTCCTTCACGCAGTTCGTTCCCGGGCATGTGCATCTCAAGGATCTCGGGCAGTTGGTGGCGCGCGAGATCGAGGCCGCCGGCGGCGTGGCCAAGGAGTTCAACACCATAGCGATCGACGACGGCATCGCCATGGGGCACGACGGCATGCTCTACTCGTTGCCCTCGCGTGACCTGATCGCCGACTCGGTCGAGTACATGGTCAATGCCCACTGTGCCGACGCGATGGTGTGCATCTCGAATTGCGACAAGATCACTCCCGGCATGCTGATGGCGGCGATGCGCGTCAACATCCCGACGATCTTCGTCTCCGGTGGCCCGATGGAGGCCGGCAAGGTGCAGTGGGGTGGCAAGGTGGTGGCGATCGACCTGGTGGACGCGATGGTCAAGGGCGGCGACAGCAACTGCTCCGACGCCGAGGTCGAGGCCTTCGAGCGTTCGGCATGCCCGACCTGCGGCTCCTGCTCGGGCATGTTCACCGCCAATTCGATGAACTGCCTGACCGAGGCACTCGGCTTCTCGCTGCCGGGCAACGGCAGCCTGCTGGCCACCCATGCCGACCGCCGCGGGTTGTTTCTCCAGGCCGGCCGCCAGATCGTCGAGCTCTGTCGGCGCTACTACGAGCACGACGACGTCTCGGTGCTGCCCCGCTCGATCGGCAGCCTGGCCGCTTTCGAGAACGCCATGGCACTCGACGTGTCGATGGGCGGCTCGACGAACACGGTGCTGCACATCCTGGCAGCGGCGCAGGAGGGCGGCGTCGATTTCACGATGGACGACATCGACCGCATCTCGCGCCGTGTACCCTGCCTGGCGAAGGTCGCTCCGGCAACGCCGGACTACCACATGGAGGACGTGCACCGCGCCGGTGGCATCTTCGCGATCCTCGGCGAACTCGACCGCGCCGGCCTGATCCATCGCGACGTGCCAACGGTACATGCGGCGACGCTCGGCGAAGCGATCGATCGCTGGGACGTGCTGCGCGCACGGGAAGCCGCGGTGAGCGAGTTCTACCGGGCGGCGCCGGGCGGCATTCCAACGCAGACGGCGTTCTCGCAGAACCGTCGGTACGCCGATCTCGACCTTGACCGCACCGGCGGCTGCATCCGCAACAGCGCCAACGCCTATTCGCAGGATGGTGGTCTCGCCGTCCTCTACGGCAACATCGCCAGCGATGGCTGCATCGTCAAGACTGCCGGGGTCGACGCCAGCATTTGGGTGTTCAGCGGGCGGGCACGGGTCTTCGAAAGCCAGGACGATGCGGTGCAGGCGATTCTCGGCGATCAGGTGCGCGCGGGCGAGGTGGTGGTGATTCGCTACGAAGGGCCGAAGGGCGGGCCGGGGATGCAGGAAATGCTCTATCCGACGTCGTACCTCAAGTCGAAGGGGCTCGGCAAGGCCTGCGCCCTGCTGACCGACGGGCGCTTCTCGGGCGGCACCTCGGGCCTGTCGATCGGTCACGTCTCACCGGAGGCGGCCGAAGGCGGGGCAATCGGGCTCGTCGAGGATGGCGACCTGATCGAGATCGACATACCCGGCCGCCGCATTCATCTCGCCGTCGCTGATGCCGAGCTGGCGCGGCGTCGGGAAGCAATGGATGCCCGCGGCGAGTCCGCCTGGCGACCGGCGGCGGCGCGCGCGCGTGCCGTTTCGCGGGCCCTGCAAGCTTACGCGCTGATGGCGACCTCGGCGGCAACCGGCGCCGTGCGCGATCTCGGCCGGCTGCGCGGAACCTGACGATGGGCCGCCCGGGGTGCCATGGTCGCCCGGGGGTCGCCGCGATCGCTCGTCCCGGCCCGGTCAACGCGAGGCACTGGCGCGCGTTGAATCGTACATGTCCGCAGCGCGCTGCCCTGCCATCGGCATCGGCTGGCTCGCGATGCTTTGCAAGCGGGCCAAACTGAAATAATATCGGGGCGTTTCAATCCCTTTACCTGAACGGAGTGTGAGCATGAAAGCGATCTACGCGTGCCTGCTGGCGGCTGCCGGCGTGATGTCTGCTGGTGCTGTCCAGGCTGATGAGGCTCTGGCCAAGTCGAAGAACTGCCTGTCTTGTCACGCGGTGGACAAGAAGGTCGTTGGTCCGGCGTACAAGGATGTGGCCAAGAAGTACACGGCCAAGGATGAAGCGATGCTCGCCGAGAAGGTGATCAAGGGTGGCAAGGGCGTCTGGGGGCCGGTGCCGATGCCGCCGAATCCCTCAGTGACTCCCGACGAAGCCAACAAGCTCGTGAAGTGGATCCTCAGCCAGAAGTGAGCGCCGAGGCAGCAGAGAGACCGGCCAATCGCCGGTTTCTCGTTTCTGCAGCATCAATGACAGGCGCAACGACGTTTCCGGAGGCCATGTGCTGGTTGACAAGTTCCTGATGGGCTTGGACAATCGCGCGTTCGCTGGCCCCGTAAGAAGACAATACTGGAGATGAACCCATGAAACAAGCACACATTCCTGGTGTACTGATGGTACTGGCCGCCTCGGTGGCGATGATCGGCTGCGGGAAGAAGGAGGAACCCAAGGCCGCTGCTCCTGCTCCTGCACCCGCCGCTGCACCGGCGCCGGCGCCGAAGCCGGAGATGGTCGTCAAGATCGGTCACGTCGCCCCGCTGACCGGGCCGATCGCCCACCTTGGCAAGGACAACGAGAACGGTGCCCGCCTGGCCGTCGACGATGCCAACGCCAAGAAGCTGGAGATCGACGGCAAGATCGTCAAGTTCGAGCTTCTCGGCGAGGATGATCAGGCCGATCCGAAGACCGGCACCGTGGTTGCCCAGAAACTGGTCGATGCGAAGGTCGCCGGTGTCGTCGGGCACCTCAACTCGGGGACGACGATCCCCGCGTCGGCGATCTACAACCAGGCAGGTCTGCCGCAGATTTCGCCTTCGGCGACCAACCCGAAGTACACGCAACAGGGCTTCAATACGACCTTCCGCGTCATGGCCAATGACATCCAGCAGGGTTCGGTGGTCGGCACCTACGCCGTCAAGGACATGGGTGCGAAGAAGGTCGCGATCATCGACGACCGTACCGCATACGGCCAGGGTCTCGCCGACGAGGTCGAGAAGGCTGCCAAGGCGGCTGGTGCGAACATCGTCGCGCGCGAGTTCACCACCGACAAGGCGACCGATTTCAAGGCCATCCTGACCAAGATCAAGGCCAAGAATCCGGACGTGATCTTCCTTGGCGGCATGGACGCGATCGGCGGTCCGATGCTCAAGCAGATCAAGGAACTCGGTATCAAGGCGAAGTTCACCACCGGTGACGGTGGCTGCTCGCCGGAGCTGATCAAGCTTGCCGGTGCCGCTTCGGAGGGCGTCATCTGCACGCAGGCCGGACTGCCGGTTGACAAGCTGCCGAACGGCCAGAAGTTCGTCGAGGACTTCACGAAGAAGTATGGCCAGATCCAGATCTATTCGCCGTACAGCTACGATGCGGTGATGGTCCTGGTTGACGCGATGAAGCGGGCCAATTCCGTCGACCCGGTCAAGTATCTGCCGGAAGTCGGCAAGGCCTCGTACGACGGAGTGACCGGCAAGGTCGAGTTCGACGAGAAGGGCGACATCAAGAACGGTGCGATCACCGTCTTCGAGATCAAGGACGGCAAGCTGGTCACCCTGAAGAGCGAAGGTGGCACCGCGCCTGCCGCCCCCGCCGCAGCTCCCGAAGCCAAGAAGTAAGGCTGCCGGGCAAACCGGCACGGAGGGAATGGCGCACGCCATTCCCTCCGTTTGGCTGTGTCCGCGGTTGCCCGGTCGTTCGGGAAGTGTTCCCGGGCTGCCGGTCGCTGCTTCCACGAGTCGGATACCTTGGTTCGCCCATAGCGCCTCGTCGCGGAAAGCCTGACCATGGACACTCTCCTGCAGCAACTGATCAACGGCCTCACCCTCGGAGCCGTGTACGCGCTCGTCGCGCTCGGTTACACGATGGTCTACGGCATCATCGGGCTGATCAACTTTGCCCATGGTGAAGTCGTCATGATCGGTACGATGGTGGCGTTCACCGTCATCGTCTCGCTGGCCGGCAGCGGCATGCCGCCGCTGCTCATTCTCGGCATCGGCCTGCTGGTGGCCGTCGTCGCCTGCATGGTGCTGGGTTGGGGTCTCGAACGCGTTGCCTACCGGCCGCTGCGGCATGCGCCGAGACTGACGCCGCTGATCACGGCAATCGGCATGTCGATCGTCCTGCAGAACATTGCGATGATCATCTGGGGTCGCAACTACATCACCTTTCCGCCGATGATCGACAAGCAGATCTACGAGTTCGCCGGCGCCAGCTTCACCAATGTGCAGGTCGCGATCGTCGTCCTCGCCGCGCTGGTGATGATTGGACTGACCTATCTCGTGCAGCGCACACGCATGGGCATGGCCATGCGGGCGACGGCGCAGAACCAGCACGTTGCCCTGCTGATGGGCGTCGACATCGATCGCGTGATTGCCATGGCGTTCATCATCGGCTCGGCTCTGGGTGCCCTGGCGGGCTGCATGGTCGGCTCGTACTACGAGATCGCGCATTACCAGATGGGCTTCATGCTCGGCCTGAAGGCGTTTACGGCGGCAGTTCTCGGCGGCATCGGCAACATGGCGGGCGCGATGGCTGGCGGTCTGCTGCTGGGAATCATCGAGGCGCTCGGCGCCGGCTACATCGGCGACCTTACCGGCAACTTCCTCGGCAGCCACTACCAGGACATCTTCGCCTTCATGGTGCTCATCGTCGTGCTGATGTTCCGTCCGTCGGGCTTGTTCGGCGAGCGGACAGGAGACCGTGCATGAACGGCCCGTCAACGAAGCATCCGTACTGGCGGCAGCACTGGCTGGGCCTGATGCTGGTCGTCGGCGTGCTGCTTGCCGTCCCCTTTGTCGCCGCCCTCGGCGGGCAGGCCTGGGTGCGCATCGCCAACTTCGCGATCCTCTACGTCTTCCTGGCGCTGGGCCTGAACATCGTCGTCGGCTATGCCGGTCTGCTGGACCTCGGTTACGTTGCCTTCTACGCGGTCGGAGCCTACTGCTACGCGCTGCTGGCGTCGCCACACTTCGGCATCCACCTGCCATTCTGGGTGATTCTCCCCTGCGGCGCAGCACTGGCCTGTCTTTTCGGTGTCCTGCTGGGGGCGCCGACGCTCAAGCTGCGCGGCGACTATCTGGCGATCGTCACGCTCGGTTTCGGCGAGATCATCCGCATCTTCATGAACAACCTCAACGCCCCGATCAACATCACGAACGGTGCGCAGGGGATCACCCTGATCGACCCGGTCCGGATCGGGGATTTTTCCTTCGCCCGTACCAGTACCGTCTTCGGCATTGCCATCTCGGGTCCGCAGAAGTATTACTTCCTGCTCGTCGCGCTGGCGGCACTGGTCATCGTCGTCAACATCCGCCTGCAGAACTCGCGCATCGGCAGGGCCTGGCAGGCGATTCGCGAGGATGAAGTGGCTGCCAAGGCCTGCGGCATCAACACCCGCAACATCAAGTTGCTGGCCTTTGCCATGGGCGCTTCATTCGGCGGTATCGCTGGCGGCGTCTTTGCCGCGATGCAGGGTTTCGTCAGTCCGGAGAGTTTCTCGCTGATGGAGTCGATCACGATTCTCGCGATGGTGGTCCTCGGTGGCATGGGACACATTCCGGGAGTGATTCTCGGTGCCATCCTGCTCACCGGGTTGCCGGAGGCGCTGCGCTACGGTATCGAGCCGCTGCAGAAGGCCGTCTTCGGACGCATGATCATCGACCCGGAGAGCCTGCGCATGCTGGTCTTCGGACTGGCTCTGGTACTGGTCATGCGTTTCCGTCCGGCGGGCTTGTGGCCGTCGTCGCTGCGCCGGCGCGAACTCGCCGAGGCGACGGACTGAGCATGGCGGAGCAGCCGACACTTCTCGCGGCACGTGAGGTTGCCAAGCATTTCGGCGGCGTCAAGGCGCTGCACGACGTTTCACTGACCATCCATCGTGGTGAGATCTACGGTCTGATCGGGCCGAACGGCGCAGGCAAGACGACCTTCTTCAATTGCCTGACCGGTCTCTACCGGAACGAGAGCGGTCATTTTCTCTTCGACGGCGTCAAGCTCGAGGCCGACGCGCCGCACAAGGCTGCCGAGGTCGGCATTGCCCGGACGTTCCAGAACATCCGCCTGTTCGGCAACATGACGGCGATCGAGAACGTCATGGTCGGGCGTCACCTGCGGACGCGCGCCGGCGTCTTTGGCGCGATCAGCCGCAACTCGGCGACACGCGCCGAAGAGGCGGCGATCGCGCGGCGCGCCGACGAACTGCTGCACTACGTGGGCATCCACGAGCGGGCGCACGACTATGCGCGGCACCTGTCCTACGGCGATCAGAGACGGCTCGAGATTGCGCGCGCGCTGGCCACCGAACCGAAACTGCTGGCGCTCGACGAGCCGGCGGCCGGGATGAACGGTACCGAGACGGAAGCGTTGCGCGTGCTCGTGGAGGGCATCCGCCGCGACGGCGTGACGGTTCTGCTCATCGAGCATGATGTCAAGCTGGTGATGGGATTGTGCGACCGGGTCGCGGTTCTCGACTATGGCGAGAAGATCTGCGAGGACGTGCCGGCGGTGGTGCAGAAGGATGCGCGCGTCATCGAGGCCTACCTCGGTGGCTAGGCGACGCGAAGGAAACGGATGAACATGCTCGAAGTCAACGGCTTGCGGGTTTCCTACGGCGGCATTCAGGCGGTTCGCGGCATCAGCTTTCACGTCAGCGAAGGCGAGATGGTGGCTCTGATCGGTGCCAATGGCGCTGGCAAGAGCAGCACCCTGCGGGCCCTGGCGCGCCTGCTCGAGCCTGCCGGTGGCAATGTGCGCTACCGCGGCAAGGAGCTTCTGCAGGTGCCGCCGCATGCCCTGGTGACCGAGGGCATCGCGCTGGTTCCCGAGGGCAGGGGGGTCTTCCCGCGCATGACGACGCTCGAGAACCTGTACATGGGCGCCTACGCCCGCAACGACCGGGCGGCTGTGGCACGCGATCTCGAACATGTGCTTGGGCTCTTCCCGCGACTCAAGGAGAGGGCACAGCAGGTCGCGGGAACGCTTTCGGGTGGTGAACAGCAGATGCTGGCGATCGGTCGCGCGTTGATGAGCAAGCCACGCCTGCTGCTGCTTGACGAGCCGTCGATGGGACTCGCGCCGATCATGGTGCAGAAGATCTTCGAGGTGATCCGCACCGTCGCCAGCGAGGGGATGACGATCCTCCTCGTCGAGCAGAACGCCAAGCTGGCGCTGGAAGTGAGTCAGCGCGGCTACGTCATGGAAAGCGGCGAGATCACGGTCACTGACGAGTCCACCCGGCTGCTGGCCGACCCGAAAGTGCGTGCCGCGTATCTGGGCGAATAGGATGGCTGCCGCGGCTCGCTGCAGGCGGTTCCCGATCAAGCCCGTCGGGCCCCCCCCGCCCGGTGGCCACGATGTACATATGGTTCCCTCGGTGACGGCTTGATGCCGCGCTAGAACTCCATCGCGTCGGCAAAGGCCAGGGCCTGCAACTGGGCAGCGTTGAACTGGGCCGCCGTCAGCCCGAGCATTGCCGCCTGCTCGGCGATGGCCCGTCCGTCACCGGCCTCGCTCGCCAGCGCCAGGTCAAGAAAGGGCTGGTAACGGCCGCCATTGCCGAGCAGCGCGTCGGAAATCGGCTCGGGCAACCGCATCGCTTCAAGAATCTGCTCCATGCCGAGACCCAGCAGCGCGTCAAGCAGCGAGAAGGCGCCGGTGATGAAGAGGTTGTCGTACTCCGGCTTGTCCACCAGGCCGGTGGCGAGAAGCTCCATCAGGCGCGCTCTGACCAGAGCCGTGTGCATCAGTGCCGGTGCCATCGGATCCTTGCTGGCCGTGCCGAGCAGCAGCGACAGCCAGCGATTGAGCTTGTCGTAGCCGAGCATCGTCACCGCATGGCGAAACGACTGGATCTCGCAGGACAGGCCGAAGCCGGCAGAATTGATGTAGCGCAGCAGCCTGTAGGAGATCGCCACGTCCTGCTTCAGCGCTGCCTCGACTTCCCGGATCTCGGCGTTGTTGCGTACCAGGTTGAGCAGCCGCACGATATTTGCTTGGCTGGCGCTGATGGTCTTGGCCGGGGTGCCACTGGGCGCGGTGAAGAACCAGCCGGCAGCGGCAGCGAGACCGGCGTCCATGCCGGCGCGAAAGTCGGCTGTCGTCGGCACCTGGAAGGCGATGCCCATGCCGTGGCTCCTGGTGCGTGCGGCGAGAAGCTTGAGCTGGGCGTTGTTCAGCGATTCCGTGTCGAAGCCGATGAAGCGGTATGGCAGTCCGAGCGACAGCGCCTGCGCCGCCTGCGGGTCGAAATGCAGGCAGATCGTCGGTTGCCAGGTCTGGATGGCGGCGATCAGGTCCGGACCGTGTTGGCCGAGCAGGCATGCCGCCGGCAGCTCGATCGTTGCGTTCTCGGGCGCCGACCAGTCGAGCAGGCGGGCGTCGATGGCGGAAGCCGGGCAATTGACGAACAGCGGTTTGCCGCCCGTCGGCCAGACGCTGGCGAGCGAGTCGAGCGCCATCACCGCGGCCGGCATGTCACCGTCTGCGGCGAGATGCAGCAGCAGGCGGGTGGCGATGATCCGGCTCTGCCGGTTGACCAGTGGCTGGCGCGATATATAGACCTCAGTCATGCGGTGGTACCTTGATCTCCGGCACAGTACCGGTGCTGATCGCCTGTTGCGTCTCGGGCGCGTAATCGAAGGAGTCGGCGAAGAACTCTTCCGCCGGCAACTGGCAGCGGGCCGGAAAATCCCTGCGGGCGGCAGCGACCATGGCCGGCGAGCCGCAGACATAGGCCTGGTGCTGCGACAGGTCGGGGTGGTCGTGCATCGCCACCGCGTGCACCAGGCCGGTACGGCCATGCCAGCCGTCGGCAGGCGGCGACTCGGACAGGACCGGGACGAAACGAATCCAGGGATGCTCCGCCGCCCATTGCTGCGCCAGTTGCAGGAGGTAAAGGTCGGCTCGCTGGCGCGCGCCCCAGTAGATGTCCATCGGTCGCGTACTGCGCTGCGCCAGGGCGTGCTCGACGATCGCCTTGATCGGTGCGAAGCCGGTGCCGCCGGCGACCAGCAGCGCCGGTTTCGGCGAGTCGTCGCGCAGGAAGAAGCTGCCCAATGGGCCGCGCAGGCGCAGCAGGTCGCGCTCCCGCATGCTGCTGAAGACGTGTTCGGTGAACTGGCCACCCGCTATGCGGCGGACGTGCAACTGCAACAGGCTGTCGTCGTGCGGCGCATTGGCGAGTGAGAACGAGCGCCGCTTGCCGTCCTTGAGCAGGATGTCGACGTACTGTCCGGCGAGAAACTGCAGACGCTCGCTGCTTGGCAATCGCAGCTCGACGATCATCACGTCGGGAGCCGCGCGCAGGAGCCGGTGTACGCGCGCCGGCAGGGTACGGATCGGTACGTCGGCGAGCGAGCTGACTTCCCGGCTCTCGATGCACAGGTCGCTCCTCGCCGTGGCGCAGCAGAGGAGGGCGAAGCCGGCAAGACGGTCGGCTTCGCCCAGGACGGCAGTCGACGCGTTGCCGTGGGCCACCTCACCGCTCAGAATCCGACCGCGACAGCTGCCGCAGACGCCGTCGCGGCAGCCGTAAGGGAGGTTCAGCCCTTGCCGGAGCGCGGCAGCAAGGATGCTTTCGCCCGCGGCGACAGAGAAGGCATGCCCGCTTGGCTTTACAACCACTTGGTGATCCATTGTCTCTCCGTCTGGGTCCCGATCCGGTAGAATCATGTGGTGCGAAGACTATTGATCGTTGGTTGCGGTGACGTGGCGCGTCGCATGCTGCCCCATCTGCTCGGCCATTACCGCGTCCTGGCGCTCGTACGCGATCGCGAGCAGGGCGCCTTCTGGCGCGAACAGGGCGCCAGACCGGTTCTCGCCGACCTCGATCGGCCGCACAGCCTGCAGCGCCTCGCCGGACTGGCCGATCTCGTGGTGCATCTGGCGCCGCCACCGACCCATGAGGGCAAGTGCCCGGCGGGCGACAGCCGTGATCGCCGGACACGCTCGCTGTTGGCAGCGCTCGCCCGGGGCAGGAGTCTACCACAGCGAATCGTGTATATAAGCACCACCGGTGTGTATGGTGACTGTGCCGGCGAGCTGGTGGACGAGACGCGGCCCCTGCGACCGGCGACTGTCCGCGCTGGCCGTCGCCTGGACGCCGAGCGGCGCTTGCGCCTTCTTGGCCGGCGTGGCGTGGTCGTCAGCATCCTGCGCGCACCCGGCATCTACGCCGCCGATCGCTTGCCGATCGAGCGGTTGCGCAGGGGCAGCCCGGCACTTTGCGATGCCGAGGATGTGTACACCAACCACATCCATGCCGAGGATCTGGCGCTGCTGGCCTGTGCCGCGCTGCGCTACGGACGGAGCAACCGGACGTACAACGCGAGCGACGATTCGCGCATCAAGATGGGCGAGTATTTCGACCTCGTGGCCGATCACTTCGAACTGCCAAGGGTCCCTCGCGTGTCGCGGCGCGAGGCAGAAGAGCTGCTGTCGCCGCTGCAGCTGTCGTTCATGAGTGAGTCGCGTCGCCTGGTCAACCGGCGTGCCCGGCAGGAACTGCGTGCTCGCCTGCGCTACCCGCAGGTCGCCGATGGTGTTGCGGCCGCAGCGAAAGAAAGGAAAATCCGATGCTGACGGTCAAGGTGTTGCATCTTTGGATGGTGGTGAGCTGGTTCGCAGGGCTGTTCTATCTGCCGCGGATCTTCGTGAACCTGGCGATGGTGCCGCTAGGCAGCGAGGCCGAGCGGCAGCGACTGCTGGTGATGGCCGGCAAGCTGTACCGCTTCATGACGCCGATCGGCGTGCTGGCGATCGCCCTTGGCCTCTGGTTGTGGTTTGGCTTTGGCTTCGGCGGCGGCTGGCTGCACGCGAAGACGGCGCTGGTGGTGTTGCTGGTCGCCTATCATGCCTACTGTGGACGTTTGCTGCGCGACTTCGCGGCGGAGGGCAATCGGCGCGGCCACGTCTGGTATCGCTGGTTCAACGAGTTGCCGGTGCTGCTGTTGCTGGCAGTGACCTACCTCGCAGTGGTCAAGCCTTTCTAGCCGGGAGCGGCGAACGACGATGGAAGAATTCTTTGCCAGCTGCCCACGCGGCCTGGAACATCTGCTGGCCGAAGACCTGACGGCTGCCGGTGCCAGCGAGATCGAGGAGACCGCCGGTGGCGTGCATTTCAGCGGCGAGTGGCCGGTCTGTTACCGCGCCAATCTCGACTCGCGGATTGCCACCCGCGTCCTCTGGCGGGTCGCGCGGGGGCCCTATGGCAGCGAGGACGACGTCTATCGTCTGGCACTGGAGACGCCGTGGCCAAGCTGGTTCCTGACGCGGCAGACGATCCGGGTCGATGTCACGGCGCAGAAGAGTCCGCTCAGGAGCATCGAGTTCATCACCCTGCGCATCAAGGACGCCGTCTGTGACCGTTTCCGACGCGACTCGGGCAGCCGCCCGAGCGTCGATACGCGCCAGCCCGACGTCAGGATTCAGGCTTTCCTCAGCCACAACGAATGCAGCCTGTATGTCGACACCTCGGGCGCGCCGCTCCATCAACGCGGCTTCCGGCAGAAGACCGTGGACGCGCCGCTGAAGGAGAACCTTGCCGCCGGCATCCTTCGCCTCAGTGGCTGGCAGCCGGGTGTGCCGCTGCTCGACCCGATGTGTGGCAGTGGCACCTTTCTTCTCGAGGCGGCACAGATGGCGCTTGGTCGGGCGCCGGGCGCTCGCCGCGAGTTCGCCTTTCAGCGCCTGCGGCAGTTTCAGCCGGAGCTCTGGCAGGGCCTTCTCGAGCGGGCACGAGCCGGGGAGCGTGCGGTGACGGAGATGGCCCTCTTCGGCAGCGACATCTCGCCGGTGGCGGTACGCGCAACCCTTGCCAATCTCGATCGTGCCGGTCTGCTGCCGGCGGTCCGCCTCGCTGCCGGCGATCTTCTCGAAATCGAGGCGCCGGCCGCGAGCGGCATCATGGTCAGCAACCCGCCCTACGGCGAGCGGGTTTCCGACGACGATGAACTGGCTCGTTTCTACCCCCTGCTCGGCAGCGCCCTGAAGCGTCGTTTCGCCGGCTGGACATGCTGCCTGATCAGCGCCGATACGCGTCTGCCCAGGATGGTGCGGTTGACACCGAGCCGGAAGACGCCCCTGTTCAACGGCGCCCTGGAGTGCCGGCTTTACGAGTTCCGCATGGTCGCCGGCAGCAACCGCCGCTGACAGATCGTTGCGGTCGCGACAGCATCGCCCGCAGGCTTCACTCGACGATGCCGAGGTGACCGAGGCCGGCGGTGAGGTCGCGGTCCTTCGACTCCTTGCCATACAGCTTGATCTGCAGCCGCAGGTCGTTGAGCGAGTCGGCGTTGCGCAGGGCATCCGTATAGGTGATCAGACCGGATTCGTAGAGGTCGAAGAGCGCCTGGTCGAAGGTCTGCATTCCGAGCTCGCGCGACCGCTTCATGACGTCCTTGATCTCCTGCACCTGACCCTTGAAGATGAGGTCGGAAATGAGCGGCGAATTGAGCATGATCTCGATCGCCGGCACGCGTCCCTTGCCGTCCTTTTTCGGCAGCAGGCGTTGCGATACGAGGGCACGCAGGTTGAGCGACAGGTCCATCAGCAACTGGTGCCGGCGCTCCTCGGGGAAGAAGTTGATCACCCGGTCAATGGCCTGGTTGGCGCTGTTGGCGTGCAGCGTCGCCAGACAGAGGTGCCCGGTCTCGGCGAAGGCTATGGCATAGTCCATGGTCGCCCGATCGCGAATCTCCCCCATCATGATGACGTTCGGTGCCTGGCGGAGCGTGTTCTTGAGTGCCACTTCCCAGGTGTCGGTATCGACGCCGATCTCGCGCTGGGTGACTATCGACTTCTTGTGCTCATGCACGAACTCGATCGGATCCTCGATGGTGATGATGTGTCCCTGGCTGTTCTGGTTGCGGTGGTCGACCAGTGCCGCGAGGGAGGTGGTCTTGCCGGTTCCGGTGCCGCCGACGAAAACCACGAGACCACGCAGGGTCATCGCGATGTCCTTGAGTACCGGTGGCAGACCGAGCTCGTCCAGCGTCGGCACGACCAGGTTGATCGTCCGGCAGACCACTGCGACGCGTCCCTGCTGCACCAGTGCGTTGACGCGAAAGCGACCGATGCCGGAGGGCGAGATGGCGAAGTTGCATTCCTTGGTGGCCTCGAACTCGGATGCCTGGCGGTCGTTCATCAGCGCGCGGGCCAGCTCCGCCGAGTGCTGCGGCTGCAGCGGCTGGCTCGACACCGGGATCACCTTGCCATCGACCTTGATCGCCGGCGGAAAGTTCGCCGTGATGAAGAGGTCGGAACCGTGCTTCTGAACCATCAGGCGCAGCAGTTCGTGCATGAACTTCAAAGCCTGATCGTTTTCCATGCGGATCCTCCTGATTGAACGGCTGGCTATGCGCCAGGAATGGCGTCCTTGTTGGCCGCTTTCAGGCGCGCCTCGGGTGCCGATACGATGTTGCGCCTGACGAGCTCGATCAGTGCCTGGTCAAGCGTCTGCATGCCGAACTGCTGCCCGGTCTGCAACGCGGAGTACATCTGCGCCACCTTGTTCTCGCGGATCAGGTTGCGGATCGCTGGCGTGCCGATCAGGATTTCGTGTGCCGCGACCCGTCCCTGCCCGTCCTTGGTCTTCAGCAGGGTCTGCGAGATGACCGCACGCAGCGACTCGGAGAGCATCGAGCGGACCATTTCCTTCTCGGCTGCCGGAAAGACGTCAATGATGCGGTCGATGGTCTTCGCCGCGCTCGAGGTATGCAGTGTGGCGAAAACGAGGTGACCGGTCTCGGCGCCGGTCAGTGCGAGGCGGATGGTTTCGAGGTCGCGCATCTCGCCGACGAGAATGACGTCGGGGTCCTCGCGCAGTGCCGATCGCAGGGCGTTCTGGAACGACAGCGTATGCGGGCCGACCTCGCGTTGGTTGATCAGGCAGCGTTTCGGTTGGTGCACGAACTCGATCGGATCCTCGACGGTGAGGATGTGATGGTAGGCGTTTTCGTTGACGTGGTTGATCATCGCCGCCAAAGTGGTCGACTTGCCGGAGCCGGTCGGGCCCGTGACGAGGACGATGCCACGTGGATACTCAGAGATGTCCTTGAAGGTGCGTGGGCAGTTGAGGTCCTCGAGGGTCAGGACCTTCGACGGAATCGTTCGGAAGACCGCACCCGCGCCCCGGTTTTGCACGAAGGCATTGACCCGAAACCGGGCGAGGTTGGGAATCTCGAACGAGAAGTCGCACTCCCGGGTATCCTCGTACTGTTTGCGCTGTGCGTCGCTCATGATGTCGTACACCATGCCGTGCACCAGCTTGTGCTCCATCGCCGGCAGGTTGATCCGCCGGACATCCCCGTTGACCCGGATGATCGGTGGCAGACCGGACGAGAGATGGAGATCGGAAGCCTTGTTCTTGACGCTGAAAGCCAGCAGTTCGGTGATGTCCATCCGGTTCGGTCCTCGGGCGGTGGGCAGGGCGCGGTGTTATACTGGGAACAACCTGCGCGACGCCCGATTATGACCACACTT
>JAEUOM010000039.1 GCA_016788495.1 Accumulibacter sp.
TTGCGCAACAAGAAGTTGGAAAACCCGTGGCGCAAGCACGGCAACATTCCGCTCTGATACCCGGGGAGAAATAGTGATGTTCAAGAAGATTCTGATCGCCAACCGGGGCGAAATTGCCTGCCGGGTGATGAAGACCGCCAAGAAGATGGGCATCAAGACGGTGGCCGTCTATTCCGAAGCGGACAAGGATTCGATGCACGTGCTGCTCGCCGATGAGGCCGTCTGCATTGGTCCGGCAGCATCGAAGGAGTCGTATCTGGTGATCGACAAGATCATCGACGCCTGCAAACGGACCGGTGCCGAAGCCGTGCATCCGGGCTACGGATTCCTGTCGGAGAACGAGGAGTTCTCGCGCCGACTCGAGGAGAGCGGTGTCGTCTTCATTGGTCCGAAGCACTATTCGGTGGCGGCGATGGGCGACAAGATCGCCTCCAAGAAGCTGGCCATGCAGGCCGGGGTCAACACCATTCCCGGCTACAACGCCGAGATCGCCGATGCCGCGCAGGCGGTGTCGATTGCCAGTGGCATCGGTTACCCGGTGATGATCAAGGCTTCCGCCGGTGGCGGCGGCAAGGGCCTGCGGGTCGCCTTCAACGACCAGGAAGCGGCAGAAGGATTCGACGCCTGCCGCAACGAGGCGCGCAACAGCTTCGGTGACGATCGCGTGTTCATCGAGAAGTTCGTCGAGGGACCGCATCACATCGAGATCCAGATCATCGCGGACTCCTTCGGCAACACCGCCTACCTGTTCGAGCGCGAGTGCTCGATCCAGCGCCGGCACCAGAAAGTCCTCGAAGAAGCCCCGTCGCCCTTCATCGACGAAACGATCCGCAAAGCGATGGGCGAGCAGGCGGTGGCACTGGCGAAGGCAGTGAAGTACCAGAGTGCCGGCACGGTCGAGTTCGTCGTCGGTTCGGACAAGTCGTTCTATTTCCTGGAAATGAACACCCGCCTGCAGGTCGAGCATCCCGTCACCGAGATGATCACGGGTCTGGACCTCGTCGAACTGATGATTCGCGTCGCGGCCGGTGAGAAGCTGCCGTTTGCCCAGGAGGATCTGACGATCAACGGCTGGGCCATCGAGTGCCGGATCAACGCCGAGGATCCGTTCCGCGGCTTCCTGCCGTCGGTTGGGCGTCTCGTCAAGTACCGGCCGCCGGAGGTTGCGGAAGGCCAGGTGCGGGTCGATACCGGCGTCTTCGAAGGCGGCGAGATCTCGATGTACTACGATTCGATGATCGCCAAGCTGATCTGCCACGGCGGCACTCGCGACCAGGCGGTCAGCCGGGTGCGCGACGCGCTCAACGCTTTCGTCATCCGCGGCATCGACTCGAACATTCCGTTCCAGGCGGCGTTGATGCAGAATCAGCGCTTCCTTTCGGGGGTGTTCACCACCTCGTTCATCGCCGAAGAGTTCCCGAACGGCTTCGACGAGTCCTGCGTGGTGCACGAGGACCCGGGTCTGCTCGCCGCGCTCGCCGCTTTTGGACGTCGTCGCTATATCGATCGTGCCGTTCAGATCAGCGACCAGATGCCCGGGCATCAGCGCAAGGTCGGCCGGGACTGGGTCGTCCAGATGGAAGGCAAGGATTACCCGGTTTCGGTCGTGGCGATCCCGGGCGGCTACTCGGTCTCCCACGGTGTCGACAAATACGACCTCGTCTCCGACTGGATGTTCGGTGAACTCGTCTTCCGTGGCACCTGCAACGGAGCGCCGATTTGCCTGCAACTCGAGCGCATCGGCCTGCTCTATCGGGTCGTCCATTTCGGCAAGCAGGTCAAGGCGACGGTGATGACCGCCAATGCAGCGCGCATGCTGGCGCTGATGCCGAAGAAGGTGCCACCTGATCTGTCGAAGTTCCTGCTGTCGCCGATGCCGGGGCTGCTGCGCGAGGTGGCGGTGGCCAACGGGCAACAGGTGGCTGCGGGCGAGAAGCTGGCAGTGATCGAAGCGATGAAGATGGAGAACGTCCTCAAGGCCGAGCGCGACTGCAAGGTCAAGAAGGTCGTGGCCGCTCCGGGTGAAAGCCTGTCGGTCGATCAGGTCATCATCGAATTCGAGTGAGCCGGCACTGCCTGTAGCCTCACCGGAAGCAGAGCCCGCCACCCGGCGGGCTTTTTTTCGCCCGTCGCGCGCGCTCGTCGAGCTGCCTGGAGCCCGATGAAAGTGGCGCAAATTCCAATATCAAGACCCAATTGTCCTGGACAAATTCCCGGCAACGACTTCGGTGATCAGGAGCCGGGCAACAATCGTCAGATCGCGGATTTCTGTCGCCTCACCTACCGCATCCAGTTCCCGATGTTCGCCAAGACGACGGTCGTGGGCGAGCAGGCCAATCCCTTCTACCGGCAGCTGGCAGCGATCAGCGGCAGCGCGCCGCAATGGAATTTCCACAAGTACCTGATCGACCGCGACGGCCGTCAGGTCCTCAGCTTCGGCAGCCGTGTCGAACCTGACGACTGGATGCTGCTCGCCAGGGTCGAAGAGTTTCTCGACCGCTAGCCAACACCACGGCGCACGGCCCCCATCCCCGGAGATCAGATCATGAACGCACCCGAACGCTGCTTCCTCCCCGACATCCAGGCGGGTGCCGACCTGCGCCGCCTCGCCATCGACAAGGTCGGCGTCCGCGGGCTGCGTTAACCGCCGGCACTGCTCGACGCTTCGGGCAAGGTGCAGCACACGGTCGCCCAGCTGGCGATGACAGTTGGTTTGCCGTCCGAGCAGAAGGCAACGCACATGTCGCGCTTTCTCGAGATCCTCGAGCAGCGGCGAGCGCCACTGAACCTCAACCACCTGCTGCGTCTCTTCGAAGACATGCTGCGGCGTCTCGATGCCGAGAGCGGCGAGATCGAACTGGCTTTTCCCTGCTACGTCAGCAAGGCGGCGCCGGTGTCGGGAGTCGAGAGCCTGCTCGACTACGACGTTCGGATGATCGTCGGCAAACGTCCAGGGCAGCCCGTCGAGCTCAGCCTGGAGGTGGTCGCCACAGTCACCAGCCTGTGCCCGTGCTCACGCGAGATCAGCGACTACGGCGCGCACAACCAGCGCTCGCACATCACCATCGCCGCTCGCCTGCGCTCCGGAATGAGCCCAGAGGAACTCCCGCGAATCGCCGAAGAGGAAGCCTTGTGCGAAGTCTTCGGCCTGCTCAAGCGACCGGACGAGAAATGGGTCACCGAACGCGCCTACGACAATCCGGAGTTCGTCGAGGATCCCGTCCGTGACATCGCGCTGCGCGTGATGCGCGAGCTGCGCATCGCCGAGTGGACCGTCAAGTCCGAGAACTTCGAGTCGATCCACAACCACGCTGCCTACGCCGAGATCTGCGGCCACAACGCCGCTGATCCTGGCGCCTGAAATCTCCGGAGCCGCTCATGGACACCGCACGACGCATCGCCGTCGTCGGTCCAGGAATCTCCCGCTTGGCCACCGCCTGGCTTCTCTCGCAACGGCACACGGTCACCCTCTACGAGGATGAAAACTCCCTCGGCGGTCACAGCAATACCGTCGACGTGACCCTGGACGGCACCAGCCATCCGGTCGATACCGGGTTCCGGGTCTACAACACCCGCACCTGACCGCACTGTTCAGGCATCTCAAGGTGGCGTTGATCGAAAGCAAGATGTCGCTCTCGGTCAGCTTCGAAAGTCCGCAACTGGAATGGGCGGGCAGCAGCCTCGCGACTGTCTTCGGGCAGAAGCGCAACCTGCTGCCGATGGCAGCCGCCATCTGGTCTTGTCCGGCACGACACATGCTCGACCATTCGCTCACCAGTTTCGTCCGCTTCTGCCGCAACCACGGCCTGCTGCAGGTGTTCGACCGGCCTCGCTGGCGCACGGTCAGAGGCGGCGCCCGCGAGTATGTGCGCAAACTCGCCGGGTCTCGCCGACGTGCGTATGGCGACGCCGGTACGCTGCGTACGGCGCGTCGGGCATGGCCTGCAGCTCGCAACCGACGCCGCCGTCGAGCGTTACGATCAGGTGGTGCGCGCCTGCCACAGCGACCAGGCTCTGGCGATCCTCGGCGACTCGGCAACGCCGGCTGAAGCATCGCTCCTCGGATCCATCCGTTAGGCGCCGAACCGCGCCGTCCAGCATACCGAGCGGTCGCTTCTGCCACGTTCTCAGGGCATGTGGTCGGCGTGGAACTACCTCTCGAGCAGCCACGAACTGGATGAGCGGCCAAAGTGATCGCGCAGTTTGACTACGAGCACCCGATCCTCGACCAAGCGGCGATCGCCGCGCAGCGCGCACTGCCGCAGATCTCCAGGCCAGCGGCGTCTGGTTTGCCGGCGCGTGGAACGGCTACGGCTTTCACGAGGACGGGCTGCGCTCTGCACTGCGCGTGCCAAACGCCCTCGGCTGTCGGGCACCTTGGCAGCCGAGGACCGAGGCTTCAGCTCCATTGCCGGCGCCTTCGGCAGTCGGGCTCGCGGCATGAGTGCGTCTGCTGCGGTGCCGGGGGATCGCCGCCGACGGCGAGATCTGGCTGCAGTGCTTTCCTCGCGTTCTCGGCTATGTCTTCAACCCGGTCCGTTTCTGGCTCTGCAACAATCGCAACGAAGAATTGGTCGCCGTCCTCGCCGAGGTCAACGACACCTTCGGAGAACGTCATCTGTATCTCCTGGCGCACGCCGATGGCCCACCGATCCGTGACGGAGAGACCATCGACCGCAGCAAGGTCTTCCATGTTTCGCCGTTCATGGCGGTCGCCGGCGATTACCCTTTTCGCTTCCACACCCGCGGTGGCCGCCGACTGGCGCGAATCGAGCACGCCGGTGCCGGTGGTGACCTCCTGCACACTTCGATTTCCGGTGCGGTGCAGCCGTTGAGCACCGGTCCGCTCCTGCGCGCCTTCTGCCGAATACCGCTGCTCACCTTCGGCATCGTCCTGCGCATCCACTGACAGGCGCTGCGGCTCTGGCTCAGGCGCGTACCCCCTGTCGCCAAACCACATCCCCCGTCGAAGAACTCTCGTCATGAATGCACTCGACAACGTCCTCCGCCTTCCCCTTGCGTCCAGCTCACCGGCACGCCTGCCACGCAGCGCCCGCATTGTTCTTGCGCTGCTGAACACCGTGCAGGTCGGCAGCCTCGAAGTCCGGCTTCCGGACGGATCGTCGGTACACATCGGGCGGCCGGGACACGGTACGGCGGCACTCGACATCGCTTCATGGACCGTCTTCGAGCGCATCCTGGAACGAGGTGACGTCGGCTTCGCCGAGGCCTTCATAGACGGCGACTGGCACAGTCCAGACCTGGCCACGTTGCTGACCCTACTGGCGAACAACCGGCAGCACATCGGCGCTGCCGTCTATGGCCGGTGGTGGAGCCTGCTCGCGGCACGCCTGCAGCATCGCTTCAATGTCAACACCCGGTCCGGTTCCCGGCGCAACATCATGGCGCACTACGACCTCGGCAACGACTTCTATCGACTCTGGCTCGATCCGACGATGCGCTACTCCAGCGCGCTCTACAGCGGCGATGCGCCATGTGCCCTCGCCGGCGCGCAGCTCGCCAAATACCGGTGCATCCTGCACCGACTGCAGGCGCGTCCCGGCCCGCGCGTTCTCGGGATTGGTTGCGGTTGGGGCGGGTTCGCCGAGGTCGCGGCGCGGGAAGGAGGCCTGGAAGTGGTCGGCCTGACGCTGTCGCCGGCGCAAGCCGAATTCGCCCGCCGCCGCATGGACGCTGCCGGCATCGCCGACCAGGTCCGGATCGAACCGTGCGACTACCGCGACGTCGGTGGTCAGCGCTTCGATCACCTCGTGTCAATCGAGATGTTCGAGGTCGTCGGCGAACGCTGGTGGCCGACCTACTTCGCCACCCTGAAGCGGCTGTTGGCTGCCGATGGCCGCGCGCTCGTGCAGAGCATCACGATCCGCGACGAACTCTTCGCGCGTTACCGGCGGGCACCGACTTCATCCAGCAGCATGTCTTTCCCGGCGGCATGTTGCCGAGCCGCAGCGCCTTCAGGCACCGGGCGGCAGCAGCCGGTCTGGTCGTGCATGATGCCTTCGGCTTCGGCAGCGACTACGCGCGCACGCTGGCCGAGTGGTCCGCCCGTTTGGAGCGGCAGTGGCCACGCATTGCCGCGCTCGGTTTCGATGAGCGCTTCCGGCAGCTGTGGCGCTTCAATCTTGCCTGTTGCGAGGCAGGCTTCAGCAGTAAGTGCATCGACGTCGTCCAGTTCGAACTGCGGCACGCGCCATGAAGACGATATTCGCGTTACTGATATTCCTCGCCAGCGCCCAGCCGGAAGAGCTGCGCAGCAGCTCTCCCGGCTGGCGCCAATGGGGCAGCGCCGCAACGACCTGGTTCGGAATCGCTCTCCATCGCGCCACCTTGTGGGTGCGTGGCGGCCTGGCCGACAGCTCGCCGGAGAACCTGTCGTCGGCGCTGCAGCTCGACTACCGTCGCCACATCGCACGCGACCGCCTCGTCGATACCAGCATTGACGAAATGCGCTGCCTCGGCGCGAGCGAAACGCAACTCGAACGCTGGCGTCCCGAGCTCCGGCGCGTCTTCCCCGACGTCCGCGAGGGCGACCGAATCGTCGGTCTCCACAATCCAGGTCGCGGCGCCAGCTTCTACCATCGCGGCCGCGCGACCGGCGAGGTGCTCGATGCCGACTTCGCCCGCCACTTCTTTGCCATCTGGCTCGATCCGCGCACCCGCAGTCCGGCACTGCGCGCGGCGCTCCTCAGGCGGTCCGGAACATGAGCGCAACATCAGCCAGCGCCATCCTGCCGGCCTCGCTGCCGCGGAGTGCCTTGCTGGCCTACGGCGCACTCGGCCTGCCGCTGGCGATGGCGGCACTGCCGGTGTACTACGTCCATGTGCCGCGTCTCTACCCGGAAGCCATCGGCATGAGCCTGAGTCTGCTTGGCGCACTCCTGCTCGTCGCACCTCTGCTCGACGCCGGTACCGATCCGCTCCTCGGCCCCTCGAGCGACCGCTCGCGCCGCCGCCAGCGCCTGATCGTGTTCGCCCTGCCCGGTCTTGCGATCGGCATGCTGGCGCTGCTGCATCCGCCGTCTACAGCAGCCCCGCGATGGCTGGTGGCGTCGCTGCTGCTGCTGGCGACGTCGGCGGCGGCATACCGGCCGCCGAAGCGCGGCAGCCTGTTCGGAGACCTCGGCAGCGTTCTCGACGACGGCCGCTTCCGGCACCTGCTGCCGGTCTTCGTGCTCAACGGGATCGCCGCCGCGTTGCCTGCGACACTGGTTCTCTTTTTCGTTGCCGATGCCCTGCAGGCGGAAGCCTGGAGCGGTGCCTTCCTGGCGCTCCACTTCGCCAGCGCCGTCGCCTTCCTGCCGCTGTGGGTACGCCTCGCGCGGCGCTTCGGCTGGGTCGCGTCATGGCTTCTGTCGATGCTCGCCGCCGTCGCCTGGCCCTTCGCGCTCGTCTGCCTGCTTTTCGGCGCTGCCCTCGGCGCCGACCTGACGATGCCCACGGCGCTGCTTGCCGACATGGCTGAACAGTCGCCGGAAGGTCTCGGGGAACGCCCGTGCCGGGCGCAGGCTGGCGCCTACTTCAGCTGGTGAAGTCTGGTCGCCAAGCTCAATTTCGCGCATGCCGCCGACCCTGCGTTGCCGTTGCTGGACATCGTCGGCTATCGCCAGGGTGTTGGCGAGGACACTGCCGGGCTGGTGGTCGTGTACTGCCTGTTGCCCTTGGCCTTCAAGGGCGGCGCAGCGCTCCTCGTTTGGCGCTGGCGGGAATCGCTGGAGACGCGGCGGTGAAGGGGCTGTGGTTGGTCTGTATCGCGTGTGGGCTCCTTGGCCTGGGCGGATGTGGGGGCGTCGCGGTGGATCGCTATCGCGACGACAAACCGGTGCTCGACCTGGCGCAGTACTTCGATGGCATTGTCGATGGAGGTGTCTGGCACGTCGATTTCGACGACTGGCTGTTCCTCGTTGATGACCAGGTGATGCTCAACCGCGCACGCCTGTCGAAGCTCGGCTTTGACCTCCGTGAAGCGACGGTGAGCTTCCGCAAGCGGTGAGCAATCCGGCGATCACTGACTGGCGTGTCTGCCGCGTATGGCTGCTGGGCGCCTCGAGCGGCATCGGCGCGGCGCTCGCCAGCGGAGTGCTGCTGCGCGGCGCCCGCGTCGCCTTCTCGGCGCGCAACGCGGAGCGGCTGAATGCGGTCGCCGCCGACGCCGAACGGGCTGTCGTGCTGCCCTGCGATGCTGCCGACGAGGACGGTCCGCGGGCCGCATGGGCGACCCTCCTGGCTACCTGGAGTGGTGTCGACCTGGCGATCTATGTTGCCGCCGACTATCTGCCGATGCGCGCTTGGGGCATCGACATGCCGCAGGCGCGGCGGATGATCGATATCAATCTGGTTGCTGCCGTTGTCTTCGCCCGCGGCGTCGTTCCGCAACTGCTGCGCCAGAAACGGGGCCAGATCGTTCGCCGTGATCGGCGGTATATCCAGCGGGCTAAAGTCCTGTGAAAGGAGTTGTCCGTACGCCTTTCCAGCACCGGGAAGTGGCGTTCAAGTAATCGGAGGTCGTGAGCTTCCCAAGGGCAAAGCAGCAGGCCGCAACGCAAGTGAACCTAGACGTAGCCTCCTAACACGAATGGAGAAGCCGATCCTCTGGTCTGAAGGGGAAGGCCGTTGGATGAGCGCTGGAATAACGGAAGTGGCGCGCATCTACTCCCGGGGTACAGCGGTGGCATGTTGTGGAGGATAGACTGTGCAGCACGAGAGACCCGTTACGGTGGTGGGGAGGCCACCGACTGAAGCGTATAAGCAAACGCGAGAGTTTACTCCGTTTTGTGTGGAACGAGGGCCATCTGGGCAAACGGCGGGGTGCCATCGGAAGTGCGACTGGCGCCGGTGCCGGGTGGTGGGCGGTGGCATTCGGCACTAGACAAATGGGCGGAGGTGAGGTAAATAGTCATGGGTCACTTTAACGTGGAGTGAAACCCATGTCAGAGCAGTGGTCGGAAATGGAGGGGCGACTCAAGCCGAGTCGGAGTTTGGAAGATCGGTTACGAGATCATCCCGAGCTCAGGGCCAAGATGGAGTCGTTGTTGGCGGTGGTCGAGAACGCGGCCGGCGATGTCGAGAAG
>JAEUOM010000103.1 GCA_016788495.1 Accumulibacter sp.
GATCCAGAGCGGTGACCGCACGCGGGCGCCGATGGGACTGCTGGCGGTGGGTCCGATGGGCGCCGGCAAGACCTTCGTCATCAAGGCCTTTCTCAAGGAGGCCGGGCTGTCCGGTGTCGCGCTGAAGAACTTCCGTTCGAAGTGGGTCGGTTCGACCGAGGCCAATCTCGAGCGGGTGCTGGCGACGGTCAAGGCGATGGGGCCGATCGCGCTGGTGATCGATGAAGGCGACCGCAGCTTCGGCCGGCAGGGCGACGATGCCGACGGCGGTACCAGTTCGCGCGTCATCGCCCGTCTCAAGGAGTTCATGTCCGACCCGGAGAATCGCGGCCAGGTGCTCTTCATCCTGATGACCAACCGCCCGGACAAGCTCGACACCGACATCAAGCGTCCGGGCCGCCTCGACCGCAAGATCCCGTTCTTTTACGCCGAGAACGCCGCGGAGCGTGCGGCCGTCATCAGCGCCGTCTGTGCGCGCTACCGGGTGCCGCTCGAGGTGTCAGAGGACGTGCTGCTGGCTGCCTGCGAGACGCTCGAAGGCTACTCGAACGCCGATCTCGAAGCACTCGCCCTGCTTGCCGCCGAGTTCGCCGAACGCGGCGCGCGCGTCGCCGACGGTACGCTGCCGCCGGCCGTCGCCGACCGCAGCGCCACGGTGACGCCGGCGCTGCTGGCGCAGGCCAGCGCCGACTTCATGCCACCGCAGGAAACGGCGATGGTGCGTTTCATGGAAATGCTCGCGGTGGCCGAGACCTCGCGTCGCTCGCTGCTGCCGCAGCGCTTCCGCTCGCTGTCGGCAGTCGAGGTGCAGGAGCGTCTCGCCGAACTGCGGCGTCAGATCCTACCCTGAAGGAGTCCTCATGTTTCCCTTGTTCGCAAACGCATCCCTCGCCACCGACCAGACCATCGCCGCGACGCGCCTCATGCTGCACATCGCCCATGTCGATGGCGCGCAGACCGCCGAGGAGGTGGCGCTGATCCGCTCGTTTTACGAAGGCGCCGGCGACGGCGCCACTTGGCCGGATTTCGCCAGCCTGCAGCCGGTCCGGGCCGGGGAGTTCAGCCAGACCTTCGGCGAGCCGGCACAGCGAGACCTCGTCGTTGCCTTCTGCCTCATGGTCGCCTATGCCGACGGCACCCTGAGCGCCGACGAACTGTCCGCCGTGGCGGCAGTCGCTGCCGGGATTGGCATGCCGCCGGCGCGCGTCGACGAATTGCTGGCGCTGGTCAAGGACCACATGCTGGCGCAGTTCGCCCGCCTGCCCGACGCGGCTTCGGTGGCGACGGTGGCGCGCGAGCTCGGCTGAAGGCCGGGCGCCGACCCCGTCACCGGGTCGGCAGCCTCGCTCCTCGTACGGCTCTGGTCCCGGATCCCGGCGCCACGACCGCACGACCGCGGTCCGCTTGACCGACACGCGGCAACGACGGATACTGGCCGGCGAAGTCGCTGGGAAGTGCACCCTGCAACAACATCAAGGAGGAGGCGGGCATGTACAAGGGACTGATCGTTGTCGTCACGCTGTCACTGGCTGCCACCCTTTCTCCGGCAGCGCCTCCCGACGAAAGGGTCGCCATTGGCGGGAGCAAGGACTACAAGTGGAACGAGAGGAACGCCGAGATGGCCGAGGCCCTCCGGCTCAGGGGTGACGTCCAGGCAGGGCAGGAAGACTACAAGGCCTACTGTGAAGCCTGCCATCTGCCGAATGGTCGTGGCAATCCGCACGGCAGCATTCCGCAACTGGCCGGTCAGCATCCGACGGTGGTCATCAAGCAACTCGCCGACATTCGCTCGGGGTTACGCTCCAACCCGACGATGTATCCGTTTGCGCTGAAGCTGCGCGATGCGCAGGCTCTGGCAAACGTTGCGGCCTATCTCGCCACCCTCTGTGTGCCACGTGATTCAGGGAAGTACGAGGGCCCCAACGCGGCGAAGCTGATCGCTTCCGGAAAGGTGCTTTACAACCGGGAATGCGTCCAGTGCCACCAGCCGAACGGGGACGGCGCCGCCGAGAAGTTCTACCCGGTGCTCGCCGGCCAGCACTACCGCTACCTGCTGCAGCAGATGGTCGATATCCGTGATGGCAGGCGACGCAACAGCCACCCGGACATGGTCCGGGTGATCGCCAAGTACGACGATGCGCAGCTCGTTGCCATCGCCGCCTATCAGGCGATGCTGGTGACACAGCAGCGGCAATGGACCGTCCGGCCGGGCTTCTGCAAGGAAGCGGCCGAGCGGCTCTGAGCACGGCGCGTCGGCATCCCGTCCGGGTTCGGCGGACGCCCGTTGATCTCTGCCTGCGGGCCGCTCTCAAGAAACAAAATCGCAGGTGTTTGTTTCTTGTAGAACACCTTGCGCGCGATCCGCGAGCTTGGGATGCTCAGAGTGTCGCCGAGGCGCCAACAAGGAACAGTGCCCAGTAAAGAGCGCCAAGGGCCATCCAGAAGAAATTGGCGGCGGTGAAGCGGTCATTGCTCTGCCCGTCTGGATCGTGGCAACTGACGTTGATGATGACTTGCGCCTTGCGCCAGACGAAGGCCTGGAGGGCGAACAGCGGAATCAGCAACCAGACCAGTTGCGGCGGCCCAACGGACTCCGACGCCAACTTGTCCACCAGGAAGCTCAGCAGCATCAGAACTACCATGAGAGCCGCATGCCGCCGAGCATGCCAGCTCATCTTGCCTTCCTCGGCAAGCGCGTCCTTGACCAGCGCGAACAGAGAATGGACGAAGAACACAGCGAATATCGCGCGTGCCACGGGCCAGATCCTGCTGCCCGAATACTGCCGGTAGAGATGCCAGTTGCGGTAGAACCAGTAGATGCCATAGTGACCCATGGTGGCGATGAACAGCCATGTGAACTTCCTCGCCGACACGACGTAGAAGGGAACGCCGGTTGCGGTTGACGGTGGCGCAACCAGAGTGCTTCTGGGCGCCACATAGGGGTTGGTTGACATTGCATTGCTTTCGCTGGGCGATCTTGGCGCGAGGGAACAGCCTCGCCGGAGAATGAAATCGGCCGTGCTCTTGCCTCACCGGTCGGTGCGGCGCAACGGCGTCTGTCCCCTTGACGGACTACCGGAGCACGTGGCCGAACGTCAACCACACGATCATCGGAACTGGGCGAGGCACTCGTATCCCCCGTTTTCCTGCTGTGGTTTCAGCATAGTCCACGCGCGCAGCCGTTACCAGGCGGGCAGCGACGTTGTCCCCGGCCAAGGGCTGGGATGTGCAACGCGCACGGACCGCGACGCCGGTTGCCTCGCCCGAAATGCAGTGCTTGTCGTACCGCGACAAGCGGGATCAGCGGGCCCCCGTGAAAAGGTGGCAGTATCGTAGTTGCGTCGCGTCGGGACGATGTCCGTTTGCTGCGGGGACAGTTGTTGCGACAAGTCACCGAGCCCTGCATCAAAATCGAGTTTCGTATACTGTCACCGAAACAAAGGTGCGCGGTCAATAATCTGGTTGGTGGTAAGGTCTTCGAAGAGGCTGGAGTCGGGTTTCCGGGACGCGCGATCCAAGTCACAGCGGATCGCTGCAGACGGTGGTATCATCAACCATAAAGGTCTCAAGGAGAAAACCCGGTGACCGCCAAGGTTGCCGGGATGTCGCAAGCCGGACCCCGGGGTGGCGTCGTGACACGTGCTTCATCGAAGTCCTTGCCGACACGTCGCGTCGCCTTGGCAGGTTCTTCTTGCGCCGCCTGTGTCGCTCCTGGATCAAGCCCGCTCGCTGCGGATTTCCACGGGATTGCGTCGCATGGGTGAACAAGAAAAGAATGCACCAATGACAGATTCTGACTCCTCGACCGGCGCGACATCGGCCTTGGCCAGCGAGACGGTGGTGCGGCATTTTCGCCAGATCTTGATGTGGCCGTTGCGAATCATGCCCGGTCAGCTTGAAGGAACCCGTATCCCGAAGCATTGGGAGGCGATCGAAGCCGCTGCGGACGCCTGTCCGTGGCAGGAGCTGCGGGACGAATTCGATGATCCCAAGAGCTTCCAGCAGCGGCATTACAAGGAATTCATCACCTTTCTGCCGTTCGTGCAGCGTTGCCTTTATGGCCAGGGATCGGCCAGTAGCCCACGAGGAGGGTTGGACAGCGCCTTGCGGGTGTTCCGTCGCCGCGATATCGCCCAGATGCGCGTCACGCTCGACAGGCACCACGCCCCATGGGTGTTGCAGATCGCGCACGTCGATCTCTACTTCTTTTACGACACGGACATCATCATTCCCGTCGTTGAGGTCTTCGCCGACGATGTTCCGCTGTCGGTCGCCGAAGACCTGTTGTTCAAGACCGGCCGGGCCTATCCCGCATACTGGAAGCCGGATGGCCGCGCTGCGCAATGTCCGTATCGCGTCGAGTGGCTGTCCCCGACCGGTGACATTCTGGCGGTCTCGGACTACGAGGACCAGCAGAAGTTTCTCGAGTTTACCTGCCAACACCGTTCACCGAACGTCGCCGCTCATTGGGCGTATCTGCTCGAACCGCTGGCTCTCCACCTGTCTGACTGCGGGGGCGTGATTCGCTTCCGCCAGATCGAGTATCACCGGATGCCCTTGCTCGCCTACCTGAGCTTCGACGATCCAAAGGTTCTGACGCGTGGGGACTTCGCGCGCCTGGCATTGATCACCAAAGCCGGACCATCTGACTCCCTGCCGTATTCCAGGCGGGAACTTGCCACTCTCGAAGAGCAGCACTGCTACGACAGGTTCTGGGATCCGCTCGAGCCGGAACTGTCCTGCCGCTACCTCTGCTGTGGTCATGCTTTCGTGGTCGTCGGCAAGGCCGCCGACGACTTTTTCGCCGACCGGGAGACGGGCGTTCTGGGACAGTTTCGCCATCAGTACTTCCTGATGAACCTGATGGGGCACTTCCAGAAGGCGGCGCTGATGCTGTTCTCGGAATGGCTGGTTGCTGCCATCTCGCAGCTCGAGGTGCAGGACGTCGATTCGATCAAGGCCTTCAAGCGCGAAATCCGGCAACTGCTGGCCTCTTTCCTGCGTTTTACCGAGCGCTACTGGTTCCACGTCGTTTCGGCCCAAGTCCAGGCGCGCGACCTGTTTCGGCTGCTTTCCCGGCATCTCGATACCGACCAGCTCTATCTCGACGTCAGCGCGTCGATCAAGGACATGAATCAGTACCTGGATAGTGACAGCCTGCGGCGGCAGGCGAACACCGTGGTACGCCTGACCGTGGTCACCACGCTGGGATTGATCGCCACGGTGTCGACGGGCTTTCTCGGCATGAACATCTTCGACGAGGCGGATAACCCTGTGTGGATCAAGCTGTTGATCTTGCTGGTCGTCTTCATTCCGAGCACACTGCTGGTCAATTATGCGGTGGCCAATTCCAAGGTTCTCTCGGATTTCCTGGAAGCATTGGCAGACAAGCGGCTCAGCTGGTGGGATAGAACCCAGGTACTGCTCCGCATCTGGCGTAACCCACCGCCGAGAGCCGCGAAACCGGCCTCGTTTCGCGGTCAAGCCAGTCTGGGCGGGCGCGGCGACAGCGGCAGCGCCCAATAGACAAACTGGCGGTGACACCCGCTTTCCGGATGGTCGATGTTCGCAGCCGTCGCCAGATGCGGCTCGGCTGTCGTGCTCGCGTCGTTGGGGGATCGCTGCACGTTGCGCAGCGAAGCCGCCGGGTCGCTGGGTCCGACCGGGAGCGCGTGCGCCGTTGTGGCGGCACGTGGGCCAGCACGCGTCGCTCAGGGTTCAGCCCGGCTCCTGCGGCAGCCCACCACGGCCACCAGCAGCAGCGTCAGAACGACGACCGGCCAGTTGCCCCAGCGCACGTAGGGCGTTGCCCCGGCATGGCCGCTGACCTCGCCGCGCAGTGCGCCGCGCGTGAACGGTGGCAGGACCGCGCGCACGCTGCCGTCCACACCGATGATCGCGGTCATGCCGGTATTCGTTGCGCGCAGCATCATGCGGCCGCTTTCGAGCGCGCGCATGCGAGCGATCTGCAGGTGCTGCGCCGGCGCCAGCGAATCGCCGAACCAGGCGACATTGGAGATGTTCACCAGCAGCGTCGCCGCCGGCAGAGCGGCGATGATCTCCTCGCCGAACACGTCCTCGTAGCAGATGTTCACCGCTACCTGCTGGCCGGCCAGCGAGAGCGGCGGCTGCCGCGGCAAGCCGGCGGTGAAGTCCGACATCGGGATATTGGCCATCGCCATGAACCAGGCGAAGCCGGGCGGAACGAACTCGCCGAAAGGCACCAGATGCACCTTGTCGTAACGCTGCCTGCCTGAGACGCCAAGGCTCAGGGCGCTGTTGAAGTAATTGCCGTGGCCTTCGCTGACCGCGACGCCGAGCAGCAGATCCCCGCGCTCGCGCTGCGTGAGTTCCTGCAGCGCATCAAGGTACTCGACCGGGACCTGGTCGAGGAAGGCGGGCAGGGCGGTTTCGGGCAGGATGGTCAGTTGCGCCGGGTGGTCGCGCGCCAGCTGGTAGTAGATGCGCAACGACTCGGCGAAGCGCTCCGGGCGCCATTTCATCTCCTGTGCGACGTTGCCCTGCAGGAGGGCGACCGAGATCGGCTCGCCGACCGGCTGCGTCCAACGGACCTCGCGCAGCAGGTGGCCGGCAACGAGGATCAGGGCGATGCCGACGAGCGGCAGCGCCGGACACCAGCGCAGCCAGCCGCGCGCCGGGCAGTCGTCGGTCGTCAGCCAGCGCCGCAACACCTCGCTGAGCAATGCGCCGACCAGCGCGGCAGCCAGTGAGACGCCAGGAACCCCGAGCAGCGGTGCATAGCCCGCGAGTGGGCTCGGCGGCGTTTGTGCGTAGCCGGCGGTGAGCCACGGGAAACCCGTCAGGACCCAGCCGCGCAGCCATTCGGCAAGCGTCCACAGGGCGGCGAAGAGCAGCGCCCGGCGTAGCCAGCCGGCTGCCGCCAGCCGCACGTAAAGCGCACCGGCGAGCGCCGGGAAGACCGACAGCAGGAGGCAGAAGAGGACAGTGGCCAGCGCAGCGACGGCTGCCGGCATGCCGCCAAAGACGCTGAGACTGACATGGACCCATGAGACGCCGGCGAGGAACAGGCCAAAACCGTGACTGGCGGCGATCAGGGCACCGTCGCGGGCGCGCCAGCCTTCATCGATCGTTCGGCCGAGCAGGACGAAGAGACCACCGAGGCTCAGCCAGGCGACGATGAACCAGGCGAGCGGCGCGAAGGCCGTCACCATCAGGGCGCCGAGAACGAAGGCAGCCAGGCAGCGCTGGCGCAGCGTCCTAGCCAGGCTGATCCGCCTCTGCCGCGCGCCCGACGACCAAGGTATAGATGCGGCGATTGTCGGCGCGCAGGACCCGGAAGCTCTGTCCGGCGATGCTGACCGCTTCATTGAACTGCGGCAGGCGCCCGAAGTGGTGCAGGATCAGCCCGCCGATGGTCTGGAAGCTTTCGTCGGCGAAGTGCGTGCCGAAGGCGGCGTCGAAGTCCTCCAGCGGCGTGTGCGCCTTGACCCGGTAGAGTCCATTCTGATCGAGCTGAATGTCGGGGTCGGCCTCGTCGAAGTCGTACTCGTCCTCGATCTCGCCGACGATCTGTTCGAGAACGTCCTCGATCGTGATCAGCCCGGCGATGCCGGCGTACTCGTCGATGACGATCGCCATGTGGTTGCGCGAGACGCGGAACTCGCGCAGCAGCACGTCGAGGCGCTTGAACTCGGGGATGAACACCGCCGGTCGCACCCAGTCGCGCAGCGAGAACGGGGCGTCGCGCTCGACGCGCAGCAGATCCTTGGCGAGCAGGATGCCGATGACGTTGTCTGGAGTGTCGCAGATCACCGGGAAACGTGAGTGGGCGGTGCTGTTCACGCGCTCGATGACGGTCTGCAGCGAATCGCCGACCTCGACCACTTCCATCAGCGGCCGCGGCACCATCACGTCGCGCACGCGCATTTCCGACGCTGCCAGGGCGCCCTCGATGATGCCGAAGGCGTCGGCGTCGAGCAGCTTGCGCTGATGCGCCGAGTGCAGCAACTGCATGAGTTGTTCGCGGTCCTCCGGCTCGCGCATGAGCAGCGAGGAAAGACGCTCAAGAAGGCCGGCCTTGCCGCCGGTACTGGCTGTTTCCATGATCACCTTTTTCAGGAATGAGGCGTCAGCAGCGATGCGGCGCCCGCCTGCCCGCGCTCAGCGCCGCTGACGCATCATTCCTGCTCGCCGTAGGGGTCGGCATGGCCGAGGGCGGCGAGGATGCGGCGCTCCTCGGCTTCCATCCGAGCCGCCTGCTGCGCATCTCCCTCGTGGTCGTAACCGAGCAGGTGCAGCATGCCATGCACGACCAGGTGCGCGCAATGAGCGCGCAACGATTTTCCCTGCTCGTCGGCCTCGCGCCTGACGACTGGCGCGCAGACGACGAGGTCGCCGCGCAGCCGCGGTGCATCGTCGTAGGCGAAGGAGAGGACGTTGGTCGGCCTGTCGCCGCCGCGATACTCGGCGTTGAGGCGCCGACCCTCGCCGGCGCCGACGAAGCGGACGGTGACCTCGCCGGCCGTCGTTCCCCTGTCCGTCAGCGCCACTCGCAGCCAGCGGCGGACGTGCTTGCGCCGCGGCAGCTGGTGTCGCTTGACGGCGTACTGCACCGTCAGCTGCCAGCCCCTAGCGTCGCGCTTCGCCATTGCCGACCGTTGCGGTGCTGGGGGCAGCGAGCGCGGCGGTGTGCGCTTCGTAAGCCGAAACGATGCGTGCCACCAGCGGATGACGGACGACATCGTCCTTGAGGAACTCGGTGAACGCGATGCCGCGCACCTCGCGCAGGATCAGCCGTGCCTCGATGAGGCCGCTCTTCTGGCCGCGCTGCAGGTCGATCTGCGTCACGTCGCCGGTGACCACGGCCTTGGCGCCGATGCCGATGCGGGTCAGGAACATCTTCATCTGCTCGGGGGTCGTGTTCTGCGCCTCGTCGAGGATGATGAAGGCGTGGTTCAGCGTCCGCCCGCGCATGTACGCCAGCGGCGCGATCTCGATCGCGCCGCGCTCGAACAACTTGCCGACCCGCTCGAAGCCCATCAGGTCGTAGAGCGCATCGTAGAGCGGCCGCAGGTAGGGATCGACCTTCTGCGCCAGGTCGCCGGGCAGGAAGCCGAGGCGCTCGCCGGCCTCGACCGCCGGCCGCGTCAGCACGATCCGCTGTACCAGCTCGCGCTCGAAGGCGTCGACCGCCGAGGCGACCGCCAGGTAGGTCTTGCCCGTGCCCGCCGGCCCGGTGCCGAAGGTGATGTCGTGCTCCTGGATGTTCTTCAGGTACTCGATCTGCCGCGGTGTGCGGCCATGCAGCTCGCTCTTGCGCGTCAGCAGCGCCGGCGAGACACCGCCAGCCGACGCGATGTGGCGCACCGGGCGGTTGAGCAGCTCGATCAGACCGAGCTGGATTTCGTCGACCGACAGCGTCTCCTTGGCCTGCGCGTAGAAGCGCTGCAGCGCGGCCGAAGCCCGCTCCGTCTGGTCAGGTTCGCCGCGCAGCGTGAAACGCTCGCCGCGACGGGCGATCGACACGTCGAGCGCAGTCTCGATCTGACGCAGGTTCTCGTCCAGAGCTCCGCACAGGTTGGCGAGCTGTCGATTGTTGACCGGCGAGAGGAGGAGTTCGGTGACGCGGTGGCGCGGGGCGGAGCTGCTGTTCACAGGCATTCGGCTCGGTTGGTGACGATCTCGCCGCGCAGCGAGTGCGGCATTGCGGCAGTGATGCGCACGTCGATGAAGCGGTCGATGAGTTTCCCGGCGCTGCCGGCGAAGTTGACGACACGGTTGTTGTCGGTGCGCCCGGCCAGTTCATTGTGGTCCTTCTTCGCCACCCCCTCGACGAGAACGCGCTGCACGCTGCCGATCATCGCCCGCGAGACTTCCTGCGCCAGTTCGTCGATTCGCTTCTGCAGGCGCAACAGCCGTTCCAGCTTGACTTCCTGTGGCGTGTCGTCGCCCAGTTCGGCGGCCGGCGTGCCCGGCCGTGCGCTGTAGATGAACGAGAACGAAGCGTCGAAGCCGATATCGTCGATCAGTTTCATCGTCTTCTCGAAGTCGGCATCGGTCTCACCCGGGAAGCCGACGATGAAGTCTGAGGACAGCGCGAGGTCCGGGCGTGCGGCGCGCAGCCGACGCACCAGGCTCTTGTATTCGAGAGCGGTGTAGCCCCGCTTCATCGTCGCCAAGACGCGGTCGGAGCCCGATTGCACCGGCAGGTGCAGATGCGAGACCAGCTTCGGCACGCGCTCATAGACCTCGATCAGCCGCGGCGACATCTCGCGCGGATGTGAGGTCGTGTAGCGGATGCGCTCGATTCCCGGAATTTCGGCGATGTATTCGATGAGCAACGCCAGGTCGGCCGCAGCCTCGCCCGTCAGCGCCTGTCCGCTGCCCGCGAGGGCACCGCGGTAGGCGTTGACGTTCTGCCCGAGGAGGGTGATCTCCCCGACCCCCTGCGCCGCCAGGTCGGCCACTTCGGTGAGGACGTCGTCGAACGGCCGCGAGACCTCCTCGCCGCGCGTGTAGGGAACGATGCAGAACGAGCAGAACTTGCTGCAGCCCTCCATGATCGAGACGAAGGCCGACGCACCGTCGACGCGTGACGGCGGCAGATGGTCGAACTTCTCGATTTCCGGGAACGACACATCGACCTGTGAGCGCCCCAGCCGGCGCCGCTCGGCGATCAGTTGCGGCAGCCGATGCAGGGTCTGCGGTCCGAAGACGACATCGACGTAGGGGGCGCGGGAGACGATCGCCGCGCCCTCCTGGCTGGCGACACAACCGCCGACGCCGATCACCAGATCGGGTCTGGCCAGCTTGAGCTGCCGCACGCGGCCGAGGTCGTGGAAGACGCGTTCCTGTGCCTTCTCGCGCACCGAGCAGGTATTGAAGAGGATGATGTCGGCGTCTTCGGGGGTGTCGGTCTTGACGATCTCCTCGGACTCGCCGAGCACGTCGGCCATCTTGTCCGAGTCGTACTCGTTCATCTGGCACCCGAAGGTGCGGATGAACAGCTTTCTTGCCATTGTTCCCCGCTTGTTCTAGCGTCGGCGCGCCACCGCCGCTTCAGTCGGCGTCAGCATCCAGACGCGGTGAATCGCGCCGTCGGCGTTGGTGACATAGACGACTTCGGTCGCCGTCTCGATCTGCATCGGCAGGACGATGAGGTTCTGCCGGTTGCGGATCTGGGCTGTCGGCGCGAGCGGCCACTGCTGCCCGTTGATGGTCAGGTAGCCGTCGCCTGCGGGTGGCTGCATGACGCCCTTTCTCGCTTCGTCGGGCAACGCGCGCGGCAAGCCGTACGCTTCCTGCATGGCCGGCTGCTCGGCAGCCGGTTCCAGCGCCATTTCGGCAACGGCGCTGAGGATCGACAACAGAAGGCTGGTCGGGAGGTCCATCGGTGCATTATAGACAAGGCAGTGCGCGGGTGTCAGCTCTTTGTTGCGCTTGGTCGCCCGGCGGCCGGCGGCCGTTGCCGCGGTCGCTTGGGCACCCATGCAGTACAATGTGGCTTTCGTTGCCGTACCACCTTTGAGAAAGGACGTCGCCGTGCTGGAAGCCTACCGTGCCCATGTTGCCGAGCGCGCTTTGCTTGGTATTCCGCCTCTGCCGCTGACTGCGAAACAGACCGAGGAACTCGTCGGACTGTTGCGCAACCCGCCGCCGGGTGAAGAGGAGACATTGCTCGAGCTGATCACCTACCGCGTCCCGGCCGGGGTCGACGATGCCGCCAGGGTCAAGGCCGAATTCCTCGCCCGTGTCGCCCAGGGCGACGATGCGTGCGCGCTGATCCCGTCGCTCAAGGCAACCGAACTGCTCGGCACGATGCTCGGTGGCTACAACGTCAAGCCGCTGATCGACCTCCTCGCCGGCCCGACGGGCGAGGCGGCCGCCGCGGGACTGAAGAAGACCCTGCTCGTCTTCGACTATTTCCACGATGTCAAGGAACTCGCCGACCAGGGTAACGCCAACGCCAAGGCCGTGCTGCAGAGCTGGGCCGATGGTGAGTGGTTCACCTCGCGGCCGCAGGTGCCGACGTCGCAGAAGCTGACGGTCTTCAAGGTGACCGGCGAAACCAACACCGACGACCTGTCGCCGGCCCCCGATGCCTGGTCGCGTCCCGACATCCCGCTGCATGCGCTGGCGATGCTCAAGAACCCGCGCCCCGGAATCGATCCCGACAAGCCGGGTGAGCGCGGCCCGATCAAGCAGCTCGAAGCGCTCGCCAGCAAGGGCAACCTGATCGCCTACGTCGGCGACGTCGTCGGCACCGGTTCGTCGCGCAAGTCGGCGACCAACTCGGTTCTCTGGTTCACCGGCGAGGACATCCCCTACGTCCCGAACAAGCGCTTCGGCGGCGTCTGCCTCGGTTCGAAGATCGCGCCGATCTTCTTCAACACGATGGAAGACGCCGGTGCGCTGCCGGTCGAGATCGATTGCGGCCAGATGGACATGGGCGACGAGATCGAACTGCGGATCGACGCCGCCACCTCGAAGGTCTGCGCCCTGAAGAACGGCACGGTGATCGCCGAGTCGCAACTGAAGACGCCGGTGATCCTCGACGAAGTGCGCGCCGGTGGCCGCATCCCGCTGATCGTCGGCCGTGGGCTGACCACCCGGGCGCGCGAGGCGCTCGGCCTGCCGCCGTCGACGCTGTTCACCCTGCCGCAGAATCCGGCCGACCCGGGCAAGGGCTACTCGCTCGCGCAGAAGATGGTCGGTCGCGCCTGCGGTCTGCCCGAAGGCAGGGGCGTCCTGCCCGGAACCTACTGCGAACCGCGGATGACGACCGTCGGCTCGCAGGACACCACCGGCCCGATGACGCGCGACGAACTGAAGGATCTGGCCTGCCTCGGCTTCTCGGCCGACATGGTGATGCAGTCCTTCTGCCACACCGCCGCCTATCCGAAGCTGGTCGACGTGCGCATGCATCGCGAACTGCCGGGCTTCATCAGCACCCGCGGTGGCGTCGCGCTGCGTCCCGGCGACGGCGTCATCCACTCCTGGCTCAACCGCCTGCTGCTGCCCGACACCGTCGGCACCGGCGGCGACTCGCATACCCGCTTCCCGATCGGCATCTCGTTTCCCGCCGGTTCCGGTCTCGTCGCCTTCGCTGCCGCCACCGGCGTCATGCCGCTCGACATGCCGGAATCGGTGCTGGTGCGCTTCAAGGGATCGCTTGCCGAAGCCGGCAAGCGTGGCGTCACCCTGCGCGATCTGGTCAATGCGATCCCCTACTACGCCATCCAGGCGGGTCTGCTGACGGTCGAGAAGAAGGGCAAGAAGAACATCTTCTCCGGCCGCATCCTGGAGATCGAAGGGCTGCCGGATCTCAAGGTCGAGCAGGCCTTCGAGCTCTCCGACGCGGCTGCCGAGCGTTCGGCGGCTGCCTGCGCCGTGGCGCTGAACAAGGAGCCGATCATTGAGTACATGCGCTCGAACATCACGCTGATGAAGTGGATGATCGCCAACGGCTATCAGGATGCCCGCACGCTTGGCCGCCGCATCAAGGCGATGGAGGCCTGGATCGCCAGCCCCGAGCTGCTCAGGGCCGATGCCGACGCGCAGTACGCGGCCGTCATCGAGATCGACCTGGCCGACGTGCTCGAGCCGCTGGTCGCCTGCCCGAACGATCCGGACGACGTCAAGCTGCTCTCCGCAGTCTCCGGCACCAAGATCGACGAAGTCTTCATCGGCTCGTGCATGACCAACATCGGCCACTTCCGCGCTGCCGGCAAGGTCCTCGAAGGCAAGACCGACATCCCGACCCGCCTGTGGATCGCGCCGCCGACCAAGATGGACGCGATGATCCTCAACGAGGAGGGCTACTACGCGATCCTCGGCAAGTCCGGCGCGCGCATGGAAATGCCCGGTTGCTCGCTGTGCATGGGCAACCAGGCGCAGATCCGCAAGGGCAGCACGGCGATGTCGACCTCGACACGCAACTTCCCGAACCGGCTCGGCATCGATACCAACGTCTACCTCGGTTCGGCCGAGCTCGCCGCAGTCTGCGCGCTGATGGGCCGCATCCCGACCCCGACCGAGTATCTCGAGCAGGTGCAAGCGGTCAACGCCAAGGCGGCCGACGTCTATCGCTACATGAACTTCGACCAGATCAGGGAGTTCAGCGAGGTGGCGGACACGGTGACGGTGTAGGCGCCAACGCAGCAGGATGGTGAGACGCCCCGCCAGGAGACTGGCGGGGCGTTCTTCTTTTTCCGTGGCCGTGGAGGGTGGCGTGTCTGCCCGCAGCGCGCCTGTTCGGGAGTCGTCCCGCCATCGGCGCGAGAGCATGCCAGCACTCCGGCGCCTGCGGTTCGTCGTTGCCCTCGCGGTGCTTGACGGCGGCGGGCAGCAGACCCGATACTTGCTCCCACACCTTGGTTGATCGGATTTCAGGAGGAGGAGGAGATGACCGGAACGAATGTTGCGCGCCGGTTCTGGCTGGGGTTCGTGCTGTGTGGTCTGGTGACGCAGGCGCAGGCCTATTCGCTGACCGCCATTCATGACTATCGCCCCTTGGTGAGTGACCCGGCCACCGGTTTTTCCGACGAGCAGAAGCAGTTCCCTGCACTGGTCTACGAATTCGAGGGCCTGAGCTTCACCAGCGACGGCAGTTTGTGGGCGGCGATTTCGGCCAATCCGAACGGCGCCAGTCGCGAGTTGTGGCGACTAGACCTGGCATCCGGTACGCGCACGGCCCTGCCGCATCCGGGATCCGTGTCCGTGCAGCTCCCCCCCCCGTTTGGCACGGTGAACGTGCCGCTGCAGATGGCCGGCAACCCGGTCGGACTGGCGAGCATTGGTGAACAACTGGTCGTCGGACACAACTTTCAGCAGTATGGCAACCTGATCGGATCGGTCGATGTGGTTGCGCAAACCTGGAGCCCGTTATTCACCCTCGGCACCAATGTCTGCGACCGGTTGCAGGGTCTGGCGTATGGCGGCGGCAAGCTTTTCGCGGCCTGCCAGAACGACGGCCGGGTTCTGGAGCTGGATCCGGCCACCGGTACCGTCTCGCGCCGTTTCCAGTTCGGCGAGCAAGTGCTGGGGCTGACCGAAACCGACGACGGGCGCCTGATCGTCGGCGCCTACCCGAGCCGGCAGCTGATCATCTTCGACCCGGACGGGCAGCGCGCGAGCGAAACGATCAGCATCGACGATCTGTTCGTCGACCCGGACAACGCGCAGCCGGCCGACTGGAGCGATTACCACAGGCTGACCGGCATGCCCTATGCCGTCCAGGTGACGTCTTCGGAACTCAGTCGCAGCCGACCCGATCCGGACGGGCTTGCCTACCGCAACGGTCGCATCTACATGTCGTTCGACGGTGACCTGAGGATTTTCGAGATCAGCGCTGCTGCTGCCAGCGTTCCCGAGCCGGGTGGCGCGAGCCTCTTGGCGTTCGCTCTGGCCGCGGTCGGCTGGTTGCAGCACCGGCGGAACCGCGCCAGCGGGCGGGCCTTTCTCGGGGCATCTGAGGGCCGACCGGTCGGGAGCCGGCAGGGGTAGGGTTCCGGTTGGCGGGCCGCCGATCAGCTTGCCGCCGGCGCCTCGCCGCCGAGGGCGGCCAGCAGGTCGGCGAGGAGTTGCGCCGCTTCACCGGTCATCAGCGTGAAGTCGATGTCGAAGCGTTCGTCGGCGTCGTCTGCCTGGGTCTCCGACTGCTCCTTGAGGATGTCGAGGAAGGCCAGCCGCTTGATCTGCAGCAGGTCGTTGAGAACGAAGGAGATGCGGTCGTTCCAGGTCATCGCCAGGCGGGTGACGACCTTGCCGTCGGCGATGTGCTGCCGGATCT
>JAEUOM010000112.1 GCA_016788495.1 Accumulibacter sp.
CGTCATCGGCAAGCGGATCGGTTACGGGCGTGAGTCGATGGCGCCGCACAGCCTGACCTTCACGATGATCGGTGCCTCGCTGCTGTGGTTCGGCTGGTTCGGCTTCAACGCCGGCTCGGCGCTCGAGGCGAGCGGTGGCGCGGCCCTGGCGATGGTCAATACCTGGGTGGCAACCGCCTGCGCGGCGATGTCCTGGATGCTGGCGGAATGGATGCTGAAAGGGAAGCCGTCGATGCTCGGTGCTGCCTCGGGCGCGGTTGCCGGCTTGGTGGCGATCACCCCCGCGGCCGGTTTCGTCGGTGTCATGGGTGCCATGTGCATCGGCCTGCTGGCGGGCGTGATCTGCCTCTGGGGCGTCAATGGCCTGAAGCGGATGCTCGGCGCAGACGATTCGCTCGACGTCTTTGGCGTGCATGGCGTCGGCGGGATTCTCGGCGCCATCCTCACCGGCGTCTTCGCCGATCCATCGCTCGGTGGCACCGGTGTCTATGACTATGTGGCGAACAAGGTCGGTGATTACGACATGACCGCCCAGCTGATCAGCCAGTTGTGGGGTGTCGGCACGGTCATCGTATGGTCCGGCGTCGTCTCGCTGGTGGCTTACAAACTGGTGGACATGGTCATCGGTCTGCGCGTGCCGGAAGAAGAGGAGCGCGAAGGACTGGACATCACCGCGCACGGCGAAACGGCCTATCACTACTGATCCAACCACCTGCAGGTCTCTCCCCTTTCGGGGCGCTCTTGTGGCGCCCCGTTTTTTGTCTTGGCCTTCGATCGTTGCCGTCTACGCTGGCAGTAGCCTTGCCAGTCTCTCTCCTCTGTCGGGAAGCGGGGCCGTTCGATTGCCTCGCGCTCAGCGCTTCACCCGGTTGATGAATGCGAGGCGAATGTCGGTGATCGACCGCGTCACGTGGCCCTTGCCTGCGGTGTCGTCGCAGTAGATCACGCCGCCTGGGCCCAGGCGCAGGATCTTGCCGTCGCTGGTTTCCACCTCGCCTTCGCCGGCGAGCACGATGACGATGTAGGGCTGCGGGGCGTTGTGCGGCGGCACCTCCGTGCCGGCCGGGGCCGAAAAGACGGCGAGGGTGCTGACCGCCTCGGTTTCGGTCATCTGCCCCACCGGGTTTGGCGGCGGGCCGACGCGAGCCTCGTGCTCCGGAACGTCGAGCACGCCGATGTGCGTCTCGCCCTGCTCGTCGGCGTGGATGCGCGGGAACTTCATGATTCAATTCCTCCTGACCTGGTCAACAGACGACGCCCAAGCGGGCTTGGGTGACGCCCAGGGAAAAGCGGATCCGCTGCATCGCGGTGTGCCTGGTCGTTCTGGTGCACGTCAGAACTCGACCCGGATGCCCTTGGCCCTGGCCACGGCGAGCACCGCGTCGAAGACCTTCGCGTGGTCCCAGGGCTTGTCGGCGGCCTCGTGGCGGAACTCACGGTAGGCCCGCTCGACGTTCATGAACAGGCGCGCCGGGGCGCGCCAGCCGCCGTACGGGCCGAAGTCGATCTTCTTCGAGGCCTCCAGGGCGCTCAGCCCCTGGCCGAAGAAGCGCCTGGACTCCTCGCGCACGTATGCGAGGTAGGCCTTCATCTCCATCGCGCCCTCGATCCCGCACACCGGCCCGTGTCCGGGAACGATGACGTCCGGGTCGAGCGCGATGATGAGATCGAGGACCTCGATCCACTTCTCGTAAGTGCCGTTCCAGCCCATCGGCGTGCACTCGCGGAAGATCACGTCGCCGGCGAACACGACCTTTTCCTTGGGCACGTGGATGATCGTGTCACCGATCTGGTGGCACGGCCCGACGTAGATGAGGTGCACCTCGGTGCCGTCGAGATCCAGCACGTGCCGCTCCTCGAACACGGTGGTCGGCAGCACCAGCCGGATGCCGTCGAAGTCGTAGTCCTGCTTGAGTTGCCCGGCGATGGCCAGCGCGCCCGGGTGCAGGGCCTTGAGCAGCATGCGCGTGAGGAAGCGATCGGAGCCCTTGATCAGCTGCTGGGTCTCCTTCGGGTCGGCGACCTGCGGCATCAGATCCTTGACCGTTCGGTGCGCGATGATCTCCGCGCCCTCGAAGAGCTGGTTGCCCCAGACATGGTCGCCGTCCTCGTGGGTATTGATCACGCGCTTGGGCATCGCGCGCCAGACCTTGCCAAACAGCTCGATCATCTGGCGCCCATGGGCAAGATCCGACTGCGTGTCGATGACCACGCCGCCACCGAGATTGATGAGCCCCGAGTTGGCGTCACACACGAGGTTCTTTTCGTTCAGGACGGAGTAACAGTGTGTGCTGACTTGCTCCATTTTCATACGGGCTTTTCCTGTCCGGTGGTTTCGGATCGCAATTGGGAAACGGGCGCGTCGGTCAAACAAGGGCGTTCAGCGGTGACGGAGGCCAGCGTAAACGTGGCCAGAGGCCTGCGGTTCTACATGCGGTGGTGTTCATGCGTGGGTCGCCAGTGCGGCCCAACGTGAAAGCTCAGGCGACGGCCGCGGCTGCATGCGGTCGGTCGCGTCGGGCGCCGCGTTGGGCGCATGGCGCCAAGCGTAGCGACTGCTGACCGAAAAGGCAACGAGCCCGCCGGGCAAGAACCCGGCCGACGGCTTCCCGCCGCAAGCGCGCGTGCCGAAGAGGCCGCAGGACCAGAACGACGGCCAACCAGGCCGCCGCGTCAGCCCCGGTAACGCTGCCATCGGAGGCGCTATGGAAGACCGCGCGTTCCTGCGAAGACGAGGCCGACGGCTGCAACCACCAGGAGAACTCATGCGCTTTCCCTCGGGAGCGCCCAACGCTTGGTGAACACCGATCCGGGTGTAGACCCCGTTCTCGGCCGGTGCCTCCGTGGGTGCGATATCGGCCGCCGGGCGGGCAGCCGCGCGCCGAAAGCGTCCGTTCCCGCTCTGCCGAGGTTAACGCCTGTCGGGTGAGGCCAGACCGCTGCCGGCAAGGGAGCGCGCACTGCTCCGGATGTTCAATCGGCGAGCCAACCGGCAGCGACCGGCGACCGCGGCCTGCGTCCCCGCCGCAGCTCGCGGCACGCGTTCACTGCAGGTTGTGCGCCGAGAGCAGGACCACCTTGCCGCCCAGGAAGCCGACGCGGACGCCGCGCTCCGGGTTGCCCCAGACGCAGTGGCGCAGACCGAGCATTTCGTCGCAGCTGGCCGGATCCCCGACGATCTCCCGGACCTCCTCGTAGGACTGGCCGATGCGCAGGCGATTGAACTGGTCGAGGCTGACTTGCGGGCTGCACGCCAAGAGCAGCACGGTGAGCGTGGCGACGATGACGTTCCGGTGCGACGGCCTGCGGCGACAGCTCACCGGCGTTCTCCCGGCCGGCTGCCGCCGGTCGTCTCAGGCATAGTCGACACGCACATTGTCGTTGCTCAACCATTCGCGCAGCGCTTGCAGCAGGCTGTCCTCGAGCCGCACCCGGCTGGCGTCGCCAAAGACCAGTTCGCAGCTCGCTTCGGCATTGTGGTAGCTCAGGCGGACCGGGCACTCGCCGGGGGTGTAGGGCGCCAGCAGGCTGTGTAGCCGCTGCACGGCGTGGCGGGAGTTGCTGCCGCCGGCCTTCCCGTTGAGCGACAGCCGCAGCTGGCGGGCGAAACGGCCACGGGCTTCGGTGAGCGTCAGCAGCCGCTCGGCGACGACCTTGACGCGCCCTTCGCCGGCGAAATCGTCACGCTGGATGCGTCCTTCGACGACGAGCACTTCGTCCTCGCGGATCTTCGCTCGTTCGCTCTCGAGCAGCTCGTTGAACACCGAGACCTCGAGCGAAGTGCTGCCGTCGTCGAGCTGGATGAACGCCATCCTGCCGCGCGCCGTGATCTTGCTGCGGACCGCGACGACCAGCCCGGCGAGCAGCTGGCTTTCCTTGCGCGCTTCGAGTGCCGCCAGCGGCCGACGGACGAAGTGGGCGATCTCAGCCTGTACGGCGCGGAACGGATGGCCGGAAAAGTAGAAGCCGAGGGCCAGCTTCTCCTCGTTGAGTTGCTGCCGCTCGCTCCACGGCGGCGCCTCGACATACTGCGGACCATGGCTGCCGGCATCGTCGCCGGTCTCGTCCAGCAGGTCGAAGAGGCTGACCTGCATGGCATTGCGTTCCGCCTGCTCGGCCGCCTCCATGGCGATGCCGACGGAGGCGAGCAGGCGCGCGCGCTGGCTGTCGAGCGTGTCGAAGGCGCCGGCGCGGATCAGCGCTTCGATCGTCCGGCGGTTGACCAGGCGCTTGTCGACACGCTGGCAGAAGTCGAAGAGGTCCTTGAACGGGCCGTTGGCGGTACGGGCGCGGATGATCGCCGTCACTGCCTGTTCGCCGGTGCCCTTGACGGCGCCGAGGCCGTAGCGAATGGTTCTGCGATCGACGGGGGCAAAGCGGTATTCGGAGGCGTTGACGTCGGGGCCGAGAATCGTCAATCCGTTGGCGAGGGCGTCGTCGTGGAAGATCTTGACGGTATCGGTGAGGTCCATTTCGGACGACAGCGTCGCCGCCATGAAGGCTGCGCAGTGGTGTGCCTTGAGCCATGCCGTGTGGTAGGTGACGACGGCGTAGGCGGCAGTGTGCGACTTGTTGAAGCCGTACTCGGCGAACTTCTCCATCAGGTCGAAGAGCTGCATCGCCAGCTTCTCGTCGTGCCCCTTGTTGCGCGCACCTTCGCGCATCAGGTCGCGGTGCAGCGCCATTTCCTCGGCTTTCTTCTTGCCCATCGCCCGGCGCAGCAGGTCGGCGGCGCCCAGCGTGTAGCCGCCGATGATCTGCGCGATCTGCATCACCTGTTCCTGATAGACGATGACGCCGTAGGT
>JAEUOM010000189.1 GCA_016788495.1 Accumulibacter sp.
TGTGCAGCGTGTTCTGTGGAGTGGTAGTTCAGTTGGTCAGAATACCGGCCTGTCACGCCGGGGGTCGCGGGTTCGAGCCCCGTCCACTCCGCCAGTATCGAAAGGCGAACGCTAGTTCGCCTTTTTTCTTTTGGCTTCAACGTTTCAGTGAGTTAGCGGCCTACCACCATGTTCTTTGACTCCGTTCGCAACAACAAGAGGCTCGTCCAAATCTTTCTTGCCCTGATTGCCCTGCCTTTCGCCTTCTGGGGCGTTGACTCGTACGTACGTGGCGGCGGCTCTGGCGCCGACCTCGCCAGTGTCGGCGACACCAAGATCACCCAGCAGCAGTTTGATCAGGCTTGGCGCGTGCAGCAGGATCGCATGCGGCAGGCTCTCGGCGACAGTTTTCGTCCCGAGTCGATGAATACCCCGGAGGCCCGTCTCGCCGTGCTGAACTCGCTCGTCGATCAGCGTCTGCTGCTTCTGGAAGCGGCCAAAGGACGGCTTGGCGCCAGCGATGAAGCGCTGCGCGAGGTGATCGGCAGGATTCCGGCACTGCAGGAGAATGGCCAGTTTTCCATGGCGCGCTACCAGTCGGCGCTGGCTGCCCAGGGACTGTCGCAGACGCAGTTCGAGGCGCAGATCCGGCAGGATCTGACTCTGCAGGAACTGGTTGCGGCCATAGGCGATACGGGCATCGCGGCCAGCACCGAGACCGGGAGGATACTGGCAATCCAGTCCGAGGAGCGGCAGGTTGCCGAGTTTCGCATCGCTCCGGAGGGATTCGCCGGCCAGATCAAAATAGACGAGCCGGCGCTGCGAAAGTTCTATGAAGAGAACGGAAAGCGATTCGAAATCACTGAACAGGCGCGGGTGGAGTACGTGCTCTTTTCCGTCGCCGACCTGGTCGGCCAAGCTGTGGTCACGGATGCCGACCTGCATGCCTGGTACGACAGTCACCGGGATCGCTACCAGCAGCCCGAAGAGCGGCGTGCGAGTCATATCCTGATTCTGGCGGCGACCGGCGATGCCGACAAGGACAGCGCCAGAGCGAAAGCGGAAGAGGTTCTCAAGGAAGTGCAGAAGGCGCCGGCCCGCTTCGCCGACTTGGCCAGGAAATATTCGCAGGACCCGGGCTCGGCAGCCAAGGGTGGCGATCTGGGTGTGGTCGCCCGCGGGACGATGGTCAAGCCTTTCGAGGAGGCGGTCTTCAGTCTGCGGGAGAACGAGCTGTCCGGCCTCGTGCAGTCCGAGTTCGGCTATCACATCATCATGGTGACGGGTATCAGGCCGGGCAAGCAGCGCAGCTTTGCCGAGGTGCGCCCGGAGATCGAGAGCGAGTTGAAGCAGCAAGCGGCACAGCGGCGATTTGCCGAGGAGGCTGAAGCGTTCAGCAACACCGTCTATGAACAACCAGACAGCCTGCAGCCCGCGGTCGAGCGCTTCAAGCTGAAGCTCCAGCAATCGGCCTGGATACCCCGCAATCCGCCGCCCGAGGCAATGGCGCGCTTGGGCCCGCTGGGCAACGCGAAGGCACTCTCTGCGATCTTCTCGGAGGACTCGATCAAGAACAAGCGCAATACCGAAGCCATCGAGGTGGCTCCAAACACCTTGCTGGCAGCGCGTGTGATCGAGCACCGGCCAGCGAGTGTGCGGCCGTTCGAGGTGGTGAAGAGCGAGATCGAGGCAACACTGAAGGCGCAGGGCGAGGCTGCGCTGGCCCGTTCCGCCGGTGAAGCACGGCTGGCCGAGTTGCGGCAGGGTGGCGCAGACACCGTCGCGTGGGCGCCAGTGCGCAAGCTTTCGCGGCAGGACCCGCGGCAGCTGTCGCCAGCGGCGGCGAGGGCCATCTTCAGCGCCGACGTGCACAAGCTGCCGGCCTACGTTGGCGCCGCGACTGGCGATGCGGGCTACGTGCTGTACAAGATCGTCAAGGTGGTGCAGCCGGAGGGTCTTGACGAGGCAAGGCGGCAGGCGCTGCAGCGCGAGTACGCGCTGATCCTCGGGCAGGAGGATTTCGCGGCGTACCTCGCCGGGTTGCGTCAGCGTTACAAGATCGACATCAACAAGGCAGCACTGGAGCGAAAGGAACGTTGAACGCGGGGTTGGCGCCGCCCGCCCCGTCGCGTTCGGCGGCGCGCGTACGACGCAACGACAAAGAAAAACCCCGCCGCAGCGGGGTTTTTCTTGCTCTCCGGGCAATGCCCGGATGGTGGGGGATTACATGTCCATGCCGCCCATGCCACCCATCCCGCCCATGCCACCGCCCATGCCCCCACCCATCGGCGGCTTTTCTTCCGCCAGTTCGGCCACCATGCAATCGGTGGTGAGCATCAGACCAGCGATCGAGGCGGCGTTCTGCAGCGCCGTCCGGGTGACCTTGGTCGGGTCGAGGACGCCCATTTCAACCAGGTCGCCGTAGTCGCCGGTCGCGGCGTTGTAGCCGAAGTTGCCGCTTCCCTGAAGAACGGCATTCACCACCACCGACGGCTCTTCACCGGCGTTGGCGACGATCTCGCGCAGCGGCTGCTCCATTGCCCGCAGGACGATCTTGATGCCGGCATCCTGGTCGTGGTTGTCACCCTTGAGTGAGTTCAGCCCGACCCGGGCGCGCAGCAGCGCGACGCCACCGCCAGCGACGATCCCTTCTTCGACCGCTGCACGGGTGGCGTGCAGGGCATCCTCGACACGCGCTTTCTTCTCCTTCATCTCGACTTCGGTTGCCGCGCCGACTTTGATCAGGGCAACACCCCCAGCGAGCTTGGCAACGCGCTCCTGCAGCTTCTCCTTGTCGTAGTCGCTGGTCGCGGTATCGATCTGCGCGCGGATCTGCTTGACCCGTGCTTCGATGTTGGCACTGACGCCGGCGCCATCGATGATGGTGGTGTTTTCCTTGCCGATTTCGATGCGCTTCGCTTGGCCGAGGTCAGCCAGGGTTGCTTTCTCAAGCGTCAGGCCGACCTCTTCGGCGATCACCTGGCCGCCCGTGAGGATCGCGATGTCCTCCAGCATGGCTTTGCGACGGTCGCCGAAGCCGGGGGCCTTGACGGCGCAGGTCTTCAGGATGCCGCGGATGTTGTTGACCACCAGGGTCGCCAGAGCCTCGCCATCGACGTCCTCGGCGACGATCAGCAGCGGACGGCTCGACTTGGCGACCTGTTCGAGAATCGGCAGCAGATCGCGAATGTTCGAGATCTTCTTGTCGAAGATCAGGATGAACGGGCTCTCGAGAATTGCGTTCTGCTTCTCGTTGTTGTTGATGAAGTAGGGGCTCAGGTAGCCGCGGTCAAACTGCATGCCCTCGACGACGTCGAGTTCGTTGTTCAGCGACTTGCCGTCTTCGACGGTGATGACGCCTTCCTTGCCGACCTTGTCCATGGCCTTGGCGATGATGTCGCCGATGTCGGCGTCCGCGTTGGCCGAGATGGCACCGACCTGAGCGATTTCCTTGCTCGTCGAGCAGGGCTTGGAGAGCGCCTTGAGCGCGTCGACGGTTGCCACCACGGCCTTGTCGATGCCGCGCTTGAGATCCATCGGATTCATCCCGGCGGCGACATACTTCATGCCTTCGCGAACGATGGACTGTGCCAGCACGGTGGCGGTCGTGGTGCCGTCACCGGCGATGTCGGAGGTCTTGGAAGCGACTTCCTTCAACATCTGCGCGCCCATGTTGGCGAACTTGTCCTTCAGTTCGATTTCCTTGGCGACCGAAACACCGTCCTTGGTGACCGTCGGGGAGCCGTAGGAACGCTCAAGAACGACATTGCGTCCTTTCGGGCCGAGGGTGATCTTCACCGCGTCGGCAAGGATGTTCACACCCTCGACCATGCGTGCGCGTGCGTTGTCGCCGAACTTGACGTCTTTAGCTGCCATAGAGTTAACTCCTGTTTATCTTCAATGATTTGTGACTGAGAATCAGGCAAACTGCCGGAATGCCGGCCAGGGACGCGGGGCGCGTTCCCGGGTTGCCCCGTCAGGCTTCGATGACGCCCATGATGTCTTCCTCGCGCATGACAAGCAGCTCCTCGCCGTCGACCTTGACGGTCTGGCCAGCGTACTTGCCGAACAGGATGCGGTCGCCAACCTTGACGGCGAGGGCACGGACGCTGCCGTCGTCGAGGATCTTGCCGTTGCCCACGGCGCGAACCTCGCCTTGGTCGGGCTTCTCGGCGGCGGTGTCCGGGATGACGATGCCGGATGCGGTCCGGCGCTCCTCTTCGAGACGTTTGACAATCACGCGGTCATGCAGCGGACGAATCTTCATGCAGTTTCTCCTAGGGTTGATGACAAGTCAGAACATCGGCTAGCCTGTTGGGAGCCCTCGCAGCTCAGCCGCGTGGGCACGAGTGCGTTGGCACTCATCGCTAACGAGTGCTAATAATAGGGTCGGTCCGTTCGGATTTCAAGACCTGTCGGTACAGGGGGCGACGCTTACGTCGTGAACGCCGTCGCGGCGCGCCTCATCGTGCCTGTCGCTTGGCCCTTGCGTCACCCTCCACAGCGGCCAGACGCGCTTGGGGGGTGGCCGGCCGCAGGGCAGATCGCAAGAATTTTCGCCAGCTGTATTGACGAGGGCAGAGGCCACGGCTACAATGCTCCTTCTTCGCAGCTGGCTGGCATCCCGACGATCACCAATCATCGGGTCAGGCGCGGCAGGCGGCGGAGGTTACCGGGGTACGTCCTCGGCGTGTCGCGGGGTGGAGCAGTCTGGCAGCTCGTCGGGCTCATAACCCGAAGGTCACAGGTTCAAATCCTGTCCCCGCAACCAGCTCTTTAAAAATGAGACAACCGATAGGTGTGGGTTCTTGGTCTGGTGGTGGTTTGCG
>JAEUOM010000219.1 GCA_016788495.1 Accumulibacter sp.
GAAGATGCCGAAAAAGGCCAGCGCGACGCCGAGGAAATGTCGCCAGCGCATCCGTTCGCCGGCGACGAAGAGATGCAGGCCGAGAACCGTGAGACAGGGCGCAGTGTACAGCACGACGATCATCCGCGAGGCCGTCGTGTAGGACAGGCCGACATAGATGAAGACGAACTCGAGCGCGAACAGCAGTCCGGCAAGGAGGCCGCAACGCAGCGTGCCGTCGGCTTCAGCCAGCGGCAGGCGCCGCCAGCGGGCCCAGCCGAGCAGCAGCAAGAGGGCGATCGCCGAGCGCAGACCGGCCTGCAGAACCGGGCTAACGCCCTCGCTGGCGATCTTGATCGTGACCTGCTGGAAGCCCCAGGTCGCGCAGAGCAGCAGCATCAGCGCGAAGGCGGCAACGCCGGGGGGTGTCCGCCGGTCCATCGTCGCCAGCCACCGCGCCCCGCCGCCGGCGCCTAGCGGCCTTCCCAGACGGGCTGCGCGAAGCGGCGCCTGAGTTCGTCCGGTATCGGCCTGATCTGCAGGCGACCGTACTCGTCGACGATCCGCTGGTAGCTGCCATCGGCTTGCATCGCCGCCAGCGCCTTCGCCCATTTCTCCGCCTCGGCGTCGGGCAGGTCCTTCGATGCCGCGAGGTAGATCTCGCTCGGGCGAACGATTTCGCCGAAGTTGAGCGCCGCCAGGTTGCCGCCGACCTCGCGCATCGCATGGATGACCATCAGCCGTGGTGCCAGCCAGGCATCGATCCGCCGCTGCTGCATCAGGCGTGCGTTCATCCATTCCTCGGGCTGCGCCTTGATGCGGCTGAAGCCGCGTTCCCTGAGCAGCGCCTCGGCGCCCGAACGGGCGAGAACGCCGACCGGCCGGTCACGCACCCTGTCGAGACTGGCAACGTCGATCCCCTGGCCACCGACCAGAATGAGGTCGTCGGTGACGATGCGCGCCAGCCAGCGGTAGCGCGCCTCGCGTTCGGGCGTTCGCGTCAGCGCCAGGATGCCGATGTTGGGCTGCGTCTGCGCCAAGCGTTGGGCTTCGCCCCAGGGCATGAACTCGACCAGGCCACTGTGGCCGATGCGCCGCGCCATCTCGCCGACGACCTCGAGCACCAAGCCATGATCGACACCGGGTGTCTCGCTGACGCTGGCTGGCGGGATCTGGAACGTGTAGGGTGGCAGTTCGGCGGCCAGCAGGCGCAGTTCCTTCGTCCGCGCCTGCCCCTGCGCGGAAGCGTGCGGCGCGCAGACGGCGAGCGCGGCCAGGAGGAGCGTCAGGATGCGCACGGTTCCCTCCCTCAGAAGGTGCCGAAGAGGCCGTTGAGCACGATCACCAGCAGCATCGACAGGAGCGGAAAGGCGACGGCCACCATGAAGATGTCGAAGTACGACTGCTTGTGGTTCAGCCCGCAAATGGCCAGCAGCGTGATCACGGCGCCGTTGTGCGGCAGCGCATCGAGACCACCCGAGGCCAGCGCCGCGACGCGGTGCAGGATCTGCGGACTGAGTCCGGCCGCCTGCGCCAGCTCGAGGTACTGCTGCCCGACCGCCTGCAGGGCGATGCTCATGCCACCCGACGCCGATCCGGTGATGCCGGCAAGCACGTTGACGATGATCGCCAGCCCGATGACCGGATTGTCGGTGAGCCCCATCAACCAGTCCTTGATGATCGCAAAGGCGGCGAGACTGGCGATGACGCCACCGTAGGCGACCTCCGAACCGACATTGAGGATCGGCAGCATCGAACCGAGCGCCCCCTCGTTCAGCGACTGGCGGACGCTCTGGAATCGCCGCCAGGTGAGGGCGATCAGCACGACGCAGGCAGTCAGCATGGCGACGATGATCGCCCAGGTACCACCGACCGCAGAGACCGTCGTCTTGCCGTACTTCGGCGTCGCCAGGTACGCGGTGTCGAGGTCGCCAATGACGTACTTGCTGAAGACGAAGTTGATCGCCAGCACGAGGATCACCGGCGTGATGGCGACGGCAAACGACGGCATTTCGCCCAGCGGTATCGCCGCGGGCGAGGCCGCGCCAACGGCCGGCGCCGCGTCACCGAAGCCCTCGCCGGCCGCGCGCGCACGGCGCGCACGCAGCATCAACCAGAGGCTGCCACAGGCGAACATCACGACGCCGGCAATCAGGCCGAGACCCGGAGCGGCGAAGGCGTCGGTATGGAAGTAGGGCATCGGGATGGCGTTCTGGATCGCCGGCGAGCCGGGCAGCGCCGACATCGTGAAGGTGAAGGAGCCGAGCGCGATGGTGGCGGGAATCAGCCGCTTCGGCAGATTGCCCTCGCGGAACATCTGGATGGCGACGGGAAAGACGGCAAAGGCGACGACGAACAGCGACACGCCGCCATAGGTGAGGACGCCGCAAGCCAGGATGATGGCGATGATCGCGCGCTCCTTGCCCGTCCATTCGACGATGCGGTGGGCGATCGTGCGCGCACAGCCGGAATCGTCCATCAGCTTGCCGAACACCGCGCCGAGCAGGAAGAGCGGGAAGAACTTGATCAGGTAGTTGCCCAGCGCGGGCATGAACACCTGCGTGTAGGTGGCGAGGATCGGCGCGTCGAAGTCGCCCAGCAGCAGGCCGACGAGCGCACAGATCGGCGCAATCACGATGACGTTCCAGCCGCGATAGGCGAGAACGATCAACAGCAGAAGCGAGACCAGGATCCCGAGAATGCCAAGCATGGCTACCCCCTCCCATGAAGCGTGCAAGACACGATCGACCGCAACCCCGTGACGAGTATGCGACCTGCGTGCGCCCGCCGTCAACCCGCCATCCGTTCTCCGCCGGCCGCCACCACGGCACGCCACTCTGCCCGTTGCCTCTCAGCGATCCCGATCGGCTGCTCTGCCGGCGATGTCCGTCGGCCACTCGCCAGCCCGCAACTGCTGCCGATACGCCACCCTGCCGGCGCGTGGCGGATAGCCGAGCAGGAAGCGGACGGGCAGTGAGACAGTGGCGAAACCGGTGCCGCTGCCGACCACTTTCTGCACCACGAAGTGCAGGTGCGGACCGCCACTGTAGCCGGTCACCCCGACGCCTCCGATGATGGCACCGGCCTGCACCTTCTGGCCGACGGCAACGGGCGCGACGGCGTGTGCCAGGTGGGCGTAACTGGCGATGCTGCCGTCAGCATGCAGGATGCGAACGACGTTGGCCCTGGCGAGCAACCGGCGATCCCTGCCGCCGGCGCGGTTGGCGAATACGGCCTCGATGACGATGCCGTCGCGTGCCGCGACGACCGGTGTTCCCGCCGGCATGGCGAAGTCGATCGCGTACTCGCTGTCGGCCGTATCGTGCGTCAGTCGCGGGCCATCGTGGCTCTGGCTGACGACAGCGCCGTGGCCGTGGGCAAAAGGCAGTCGATAGGCGAAGTTCTCGTCGGGCTGCGCCAGGTAACTGCCGATGGCATGGACCGCCTCACTGCTGAAGCGATACGGGCGCCCGGCCACGGCGGCATGCACCTGCAGCAGGACCGCCTGACTGTAGGGCGCGAGCACCGCATACACCGGCAGCAGCACATCGGCACTGACGTTGTCGACATCGGCCAGCAGCAGCCGCACCGATACCGGCGCTGGCCCGCGGTTGAGCCCGACCAGACGGTGGCCGCCACCTGCGGCTTCGACCACAATGCCGACGGGGGAGTCCGCCTGGCGTGCAGCCACCGGGCACGCCAGAGCGCCGGCGAGCAGCAGGCAGCCGAGCAGTCGGCAAAGGTGTGCGCCCATCGTATCGACCTCAGAGGTTGTGAATAAATCTACTGCGCGACCGATCAGCGGCGTTGCTCACTCGCTCACTCCTCGCCTATCCATCTGATATGTCTCGTCGTTCGCTCGTTCGCGCTTGGCATCTCGGCCTGCTCGCGACGATTTCTTCACAACCTCTCGGCAGAGTGGGGGCTGCCGAGCCGCTCCCGGCGACGGCCGCAGGTCAACCGGCAGCCGCCACCGGCAGGCAGCCGGTTCAGAGGCCGTGGCTTCTTCAATTCTGCGCCACGATTGATCTCACGAAGCCCGTGCCGCCGGAGTCTGCTGCACCAGGAAGCCACCGATGCGGCGCAATGCACGATCAATCATCAGGCGCTCGAGCAGCCCCACGGTCGTCGTCAACCCCAACACCGTTTGGGCGACAGAGGCGTTCGCCAGCCACGCCCGTTCGCCCGGCCGACATGTTACAACACACCTGCAAATGGCAACGCATGCCGGCCCGGAATCGGCGATTGACGGCTGCACGCGGCGTCAGTGATACTCTTCGAAGGGCGGTCGGTTGGATTTCCTGTCCTTCGGAGAACGGTTGAGAAAACGATGGCGCGCGACGATATCGGTACGGCGCCGCGGCAGGCTGCAGGCGGCGGCGCGGCAGCGGCGGCGATAGCACCGCCGCCACGCGGTATCGCACAGCGGCTGCTGCGCGCCACGGCTTGGCTGCTGGGCGTACTGGCCGCGCTGGTGGCGGCTGGCGCCGCTCTGGTGGCGCTGGCGCGCGCTGACCCCGAGGGTTGGCTCGCCGATCTTGCGCGCACCGCGGCGGCGCGCTTCGAGCCTTTCAAGCGCCAGCCGATCGCGCGCGCCGGCGCACCGGCACCACTGCCGGCAGCCGCGCCGCCACCGGCGCTGCGCTGGCCGGCGGAAACTGGTGCCGACGAGGCTAGCGCCGAGCGGTGGCTTGCCGAGCGCGGCACGCGGGCGCTGATCGTACTGCGCCGCGGCCAGGTGATCCACGAGCGCTATTTCGACGGCCACCGGCGCGACGAGCCAGTGCACGTCTTCTCGGTGGCCAAGGTCGTAGTGTCTGCGCTGGTGGGACTGGCGCTGGAAGAGGGACGGCTGGCAAGCCTGGACCTGCCCATCACCGACTTCCTGCCCGAGCTTGGCCGGCGCGATGCGCGCTTCCAGGCGATCACGCTCGCGCACCTGATGACGATGCGCACCGGCATCGCCTTCAACGAAGGCTATGCCTCGCCGTTCAGCGATGTCGCGCGTTGGTATCTCGCACGCGACATCGGCTCGAAGCTGGCGCGGCTCGAGATCCGCGGCGCGCCCGGCCGGCGCTTTGCTTACCAGAGCGGCAATACGCAGCTCGTTGCGATGGCACTGGAACGTGCGCTCGGCATGCCGCTGGCGGCATATGCGCAAAGCCGGCTTTGGCAGCCAATGGGTGCCGAGTTCGATGCGGCCTGGGGCAGCGACCACGCGACGCCGCCCCAGGCCAAGGCCTTCTGCTGCTTCGTCACCACCGCGATCGACCTCGCGCGCTTCGGCCAGCTGCACCTTGATTCGCTGAACGCGCTGCGCACTGCGCCGCCGGGCCCCAAGCCGCTGCTGCCGCCGCTCTGGGTGCTCCGGTCCACCGCGGTGCTGGACGAGACGCGCGGCACGGTCAACGACATCGAGCGGCGCAATATCGACCGCCCGTTCGCGCGCCAGCGTGCCTTCTTCAGCCACGGCTGGCGGCGCGGCGTCGGTCCCGGCGGCGAGCCGGCGGCGGATTTCCACGCGCAAGGGCTGCTCGGCCAGCATCTGCTGGTCGCACCGCAGACGCAGACGGTGATCGTGCGGCTCGGCACGCGTCAGGGTGGCATCTACTGGCCGGCGTGGATGAGCGAGCTGGCGGGGCTCAACCCGTGAGCGCGCTGCCCCGGCGCGCCAGTAGCGCTGCGACCAGCAGGGCAAGCGCCGAGACCATCAAGCCCGTGGCCGAGCCGCCATCGGCCAGCCCGCCCCCAGCCGGGCCCGACGATCGGGCCGAATGCGCAGACACTGGTCCAGGCGCGGACACCGCCAGGCAGCCGGCTCAGTAGCCCCAGTAGCGCCCCGGCGGCGGATAGGGCAAAGGTGCGGGGACGACGTACACCGGGCGGGGCGGCGGCACGTAGACCGGCGGCGGTGCGACATAGACCGGCGGTGGCGCGTAGTAAGTCGAGGCAGCGACCCCCACGGCGACGCCGGCAATCGCCAGCGCCGCTGCCGGCCCCACCCAGGACTGCCTGTACGGCCGGTCATGGCGGTAGGGCGGGTACGGCCGCGGGCCGTAATGGCCGCCCCGGTAGTCACCCCGGTA
>JAEUOM010000126.1 GCA_016788495.1 Accumulibacter sp.
CCACCTCGACCCGGCAACGATCATGAAGCGGCTGCCGGGGATTCGCGAGATCTCGATCCAGTTCGCCGGCATCGACCCGATCAAGGCGCCGATTCCGGTCGTGCCGACCTGCCACTACCAGATGGGCGGGGTGCCGACCAATTACAAGGGGCAGGTCGTCGGCGACGATGGCGCGCCGGTGCGCGGCTTCTACGCTGCCGGCGAAGTCGCCTGCGCTTCGGTGCATGGCGCCAATAGGCTGGGAACGAATTCGTTGCTCGATCTGCTGGTGTTCGGCAAGGCTTCCGGCGACACGGTGATCGACGATCTACGTTCGGGCGAGATCGGTCTCAGGGAATTGCCGGCCGATTATGCCGATCGTACGCTGGCGCGGCTGAACCGCCTCAACACGCAGACCGGTGGTGCCAGTGTCAATGAATGCCGCCTCGAACTGCAGCGGACGATGCAGAAGCACTGCGGCGTCTTCCGCTTCAAGGACATGCTCGTCGAGGGGGTCGCGAAGATCATCGAGGTTGAGAAGGCGGTCGCGCACACCGAGATCAAGGACAAGTCGCAGGTCTGGAACACCGCGCGCGTCGAGGCGCTGGAACTGGACAACCTGATCGAGGTGGCGAAGGCGACCATGGTGTCCGCCGAAGCCCGCAAGGAGTCGCGCGGCGCGCATGTGCGCGACGACGCGCCGGACACCCCCGCCAATCCCAACGGGCGCGATGACCTCAACTGGCACAAGCACACCCTCTGGCACCGCGACGGCAGTCGCCTGAGCTACAAGCCGGTCATCATGAAACCACTGTCCGTCGAAACCATCGCGCTGAAGACGCGTTCCTACTGATCGTGCGCCAAGGAGTGCAACATAATGGCTACCAGTACCATGCAGTTCAAGATCTACCGCTACGATCCTGACAAGGACAACGCGCCGTACATGCAGGATGCGTCGGTCGAGGTCGATTTCGCCATCGACCGCAAGTTGCTTGACGTCCTGACGCGGTTGAAGGCCAAGGATGACAGCCTGTCGTACCGTCGCTCGTGCCGGGAAGGCATCTGCGGTTCCGACGCGATGAACATCAATGGCAAGAACGGCCTCGCGTGCCTGACCGAGATCAAGGATCTCAAGCAGCCGGTGGTCCTGCGGCCGCTGCCCGGCCTGCCGGTGATTCGCGACCTGATCGTCGACATGACCCAGTTCTTCAAGCAGTACCACTCGATCAAGCCGTACCTGATCAACGAGGGACCACGTCCCGAGCGCGAGCGGCTGCAGTCGCCCGAAGACCGCGAGGAACTCAACGGTCTCTACGAGTGCATTCTCTGCGCCTGCTGTTCCACCTCTTGCCCCTCGTTCTGGTGGAACCCCGACAAGTTCGTTGGCCCGGCAGGGTTGCTCAACGCTTACCGCTTCATCGCCGATACCCGCGATCAGGCGACCAACGAGCGCCTCGACGATCTGGAGGACCCCTACCGCCTGTTCCGCTGCCACTCGATCATGAACTGTGTCGACGTCTGCCCGAAGGGGTTGAACCCTACGCGGGCGATCGGCAAGATCAAGGAAATGATGGTTCGTCGCGCCATCTGATGGACGACCGGGAGAAGCTCAACCGCCTGCGCTGGCGCTGTACCCGGCGCGCGATGCTGGAGATGGATCTGCTGCTCGGCGAGTTCCTCGAGCGGGTCTACCCGACCCTGAGTCCAGCGCAGGCGGAGGCCTTCGTCACCATGGCCGACATGGAGGATCTGGAGTTGTGGCCGCTGGTCAATGGCCAGCGCGAGCCCGACGATCCGATGCAGGCCGAAGTGCTCGCCTTGTTGCGCAGCGTAAGAGTTAAGTAAGGAAGCGATTCTAGTCTCTGAGCTTCCTGTTCGTAGCAGTGACCTCAACACCTGAACGGGGATTAATACAATGACGACCGAGCGCAAGGCAACCCTGATCATCGATGGACGTCCGCCCGTCGAGTTTCCAATCATGACGCCGACACACGGCAATGATTGCATCGACATTCGCACTCTGGGTGCGAAGACCGGCCTGTTTACCTACGATTCCGGCTACCTGTCGACGGCGAGCTGCCGGTCGACGGTCACCTTCATCGACGGCGACAAGGGCGAGTTGCTCTACCGCGGCTATCCGATCGAGCAACTTGCCGAACAGTGCAACTTCCTTGAGGTCGCCTACCTGCTCTGGCACGGCGAACTGCCGGACGCCAGCCAGAAGGCGAAGTTCGAACTGAACATCAAGGAACACACCATGGTGCACGAGCAGCTGGTGAAGTTCTACCAGGGCTTTCGCCGTGATGCGCACCCGATGGCCGTTCTGGTCGGCGTCGTCGGTGCGTTGTCCGCGTTCTACCATGAAGCCGAGGATTTCTCCGACCTCGAGCACCAGAACATCAGCTTCAACCGCATCATTGCCAAGCTGCCGACGATCGTTGCCATGGCTTACAAGTATCACCGTGGCGAACCGTTCATGTATCCGCGCAATGACCTCGACTACACGGCGAACTTCATGCACATGATGTTCGCCACGCCTTGCGAGAAGTACGTTCCGAATCCGGTTCTCGTGCATGCGCTGGACACGATCTTCACGCTGCATGCCGACCACGAGCAGAATGCATCGACCTCGACGGTCCGCCTCTCCGGCTCTTCGGGCGCCAATCCCTACGCCTGCATCTCGGCGGGCATCGCCTGTCTCTGGGGACCGGCGCACGGTGGGGCGAACGAAGCCTGCCTGCAGATGCTCGAGGAAATTCACGACGTGTCGCGCGTTGGCAAGTACATCGCCCGGGCGAAGGACAAGAATGACGACTTCAAGCTGATGGGCTTCGGCCACCGCGTCTACAAGAACTTCGATCCGCGCGCCAAGCTGATGCGCACGGTGTGCAGCGACGTCCTCAGCGAACTCGGTCTGCAGAACGACCGACTGTTCAAGCTGGCGATGGAACTCGAAAAGATCGCCCTCGAAGACGAGTTCTTCATCGACAAGAAGCTGTACCCGAACGTCGATTTCTATTCGGGCATCGTCCAGAAGGCGCTGGGTATCCCGACCTCGATGTTCACCTGCATCTTTGCCTTGGCGCGCACCGTCGGCTGGATGACGCAGTGGGAGGAAATGATCAACGATCCGGAGTACAAGATCGGCCGCCCGCGTCAGCTTTACATCGGCGCCGCCAGGCGTGATGTCGTGCCCGTCGCTCAGCGCTAGAACGACAGGGTTGAAAGGGCGGCAGGCAGTAGCCGCCCTTTTTTCATGCTGTGGCCTTTGCGCCACAGGTCTTTTCAATCCGAACCAGAACGGTGACGACAGGTAACTGCCATGATGAATCAGCTTTTTGGTAACTCCCTCCTCTTTGGCGGCAACGCACCCTTTGTCGAGGAGTTGTACGAGAACTACCTCGACAACCCGGGTTCCGTTTCCGAGCAATGGCGCGACTATTTCGACAAGCTGGCGCAACTGCCGGGCTACGTCGCGCGCGACGTCCCACACCTGCCGGTCATCAATGCTTTTGCCGAGCAGGCGAGGAAGGGAGGCTACCGGGCAGCGGCGGCGGCACCGGTCGACGACAGAAAGCAGGTCGGTGTGCTGCAGATGATCACCTCGTACCGCTTCATTGGTGATCGCTGGGCGAACCTCGACCCGCTCAAGCGCATGGCGCGTCCGGAGGTACCGCAGCTCGACCCGGCCTATTACGGCTTCTCCGACGCCGATCTGCACACCGTCTTCAACGCCGGCTCCTTCAAGGGCACCCCCGATCACGCCACTTTCGGTCAGATCTACGATGCGCTGAAGGCCACCTATTGTGGTTCGATCGGCGTCGAGTACATGTACATCAGCACAGTGGCGGAAAAGCGCTGGATCCAGGATCGCCTCGAGCGCATCCACTCGAAGCCGAACTACACAGCCGACGAGCGCAGGCGCATGCTCGAGCGGCTGACGGCGGCCGAAACCCTCGAGCGCTACCTGCACACGCGCTACGTTGGTCAGAAGCGGTTCTCGCTCGAGGGAGGCGAGTCGGCGATCGTGGCGATGGACGAGCTGATCCGGGTGGCCGGTGCCGGCGGCGTCGACGAGATCGTCGTCGGCATGGCGCATCGCGGCCGCTTGAACGTGCTGGTCAACACCCTCGGCAAGGAGCCGGCGATGCTCTTCGAGGAGTTCGAGGGCAAGAAGGCGCAGGAGCTGACCGCCGGCGACGTGAAGTATCACATGGGCTACTCGTCGGACGTCTCAACACCGGGCGGTCCGTGCCACCTGACGCTGGCCTTCAATCCCTCGCACCTTGAGATCGTCAACCCGGTGGTCGTCGGTTCGGTTTACTCGCGGCAGCGCCGGCGTGGTGCAGAAGGCCAGGACAAGGTCCTGGCGGTGCTGCTGCACGGTGATGCGGCCGTCGCCGGGCAGGGCGTCAATCAGGAAATGCTCAACTTTGCGCAGACGCGTGGCTATGGGGTTGGCGGCACCATCCATGTCGTCATCAACAACCAGATCGGCTTCACCACCTCCGACCCGCGCGACTATCGTTCGTCGCTCTACTGCACCGACATCTTCAAGATGGCCGAGGCGCCGATCTTCCACGTCAATGGCGACGACCCCGAGGCCGTGGCGCTGGTCACCGGCATCGCCGTGCAGTACCGCAAGACCTTCAAGAAGGACGTCGTGATCGACATCGTCTGCTATCGCAAGCTCGGGCACAACGAGCAGGACGAGCCGATGGTCACACAGCCGCTGATGTACAAGAAGATCCAGCAACACCCGGGAACGCGCAAGCTCTACGCCGACAAGCTCGTCGCCGAGGGTGTTCTGGCTCCGGAGGGGCCGGACGAGATGATTGCCGATTACCGGGCCCACCTCGACCGTGGCGAACTGCTCTACAACCCGGTGATCGCCGGTTACAAGCACCCGATGACGATCGACTGGACGCCTTTCCTCTCGCCGAGCTACATCGAGAACTGCGATACCAAGGTGCCGGTCGCCGAGCTGCGCCGGCTCGCCGAGCGGTTGACGACGATTCCAGCCAACTTCACGCTGCACAGCCGGGTCAGGAAGATCATCGACGATCGGCGGCTGATGGGTGAGGGCAAGCTGTCCGTCGACTGGGGGATGGCCGAGAATCTGGCCTACGCTTCGCTGCTCGTGTCCGGCTACGGGGTGCGGATTTCGGGTGAGGATGTCGGCCGCAGCACCTTTTTCCATCGCCACGCTGCCCTGCACGACCAGAACCGTGAACACTGGGATCGCGGCACCTACTATCCGCTGGCCAATCTGCAGGATCGGCAGGGTGGTTTCCAGTGCTTCGACTCGGTGCTTTCGGAAGAAGCGGTGCTGGCGTTCGAGTACGGCTACTCGACGGCGAATCCGTTCGAGCTGGTCGTCTGGGAAGCGCAGTTCGGCGACTTCGCAAACGGCGCGCAGGTGGTGATCGACCAGTTCATCGCCTCCGGCGAAGCGAAGTGGGGGCGCGCCAGCGGTCTGGTGCTGCTGCTGCCGCACGGCTACGAAGGTCAGGGTCCGGAACACTCGTCGGCACGCATCGAGCGCTACATGCAGCTCTGTGCCGAGATGAACATGGAGGTCTGCCAGCCGTCGACGCCGGCGCAGGTGTTCCACATGCTGCGGCGGCAGGGGGTGCGCAACCAGCGCAAGCCGCTGGTCGTCTTTTCGCCGAAGTCGCTGCTGCGGCACAAGGATGCGACGTCGACGCTGGAGGAGCTGAGCGACGGCGAGTTTCAGCCGGTGATCGGCGAGATCGAGCCGATCAATGCGAAGAAGGTGACGCGCGTCGTCTTCTGCTCCGGCAAGGTGTACTACGAGCTGGTCGCCGCCCGCCACGAGCGGAAGATCGCGCACATCGCAGTTGCCCGCCTGGAGCAGTTCTACCCGTTCCCGCAGGAGGCATTCCAGGAAGAACTGGCGAAGTATCCGAAGGCGACCGAGGTCGTCTGGTGCCAGGAGGAACCGCGCAACCAGGGCGCTTGGTACTGGATTGCCTCGCGCCAGCACCTGTCGCGCTCGCTGAGCGACAAGCAGCATCTGCTGCTCGTCTCGCGCCCGGCGTCGGCCTCGCCGGCGGTTGGCTACGCGAGCAAGCACAACGCCCAACAGAAGGCTCTGATCGACTCCGCACTGGGTGAGATCGAGTATTACAAACTGCCCTAGAACGGAGAGAACATGATCATCGACGTCAAAGTTCCACAGCTTTCCGAATCGGTCGCCGAG
>JAEUOM010000149.1 GCA_016788495.1 Accumulibacter sp.
CCATGCCCTTTGCGATCCTGATTCCAGCTTTTCTCAACACCAACTCACTCTCGAGGAAATCATGTCCAAACTGTTCATCGAAGATCTCGCCCTCGAAGGCAAGCGCGCCCTGATTCGCGTCGATTTCAACGTTCCCCAGGACAAGGTCACCGGCGCCATCACCAACACCAAACGTATCGAGGCGGCGCTGCCAACGATCAGGTACGCTCTGGACAAGGGGGCTGCCGTCATTCTGATGTCGCACCTCGGCCGTCCGGACGGCAAGGCCAATCCGCAGTTCAGCCTGGCACCGGTGGCCGTCGCCCTCGAAGGCCTGCTCGGGCGGCCGGTCAAGTTCCTGCCCGACTGCGTCGGCCCCGAAGTCGAGGCTGCCTGTGCTCAGATCAAGCCGGGCGAAGTCATCCTGCTCGAGAACCTGCGCTTCCACATCGAGGAAGAGGGCAAGGCGAGCGTCACCAATGCCGACGGGACGGTGACCAAACTGAAGGCCAACCCGGATGACGTCAAGGCATTCCGCGCTTCGCTCACCAGGCTGGCCGACGTCTATATCAACGATGCCTTCGGTACGGCGCACCGCGACCATTCGTCGATGACCGGCGTGCAACTCCCCGAGCGTGCCTCGGGCTACCTGATGAACAAGGAGCTGGCCGCGTTCTCGGCCGTTCTCGAATCGCCGCAGCGGCCGTTGCTGGCGATCCTCGGCGGTGCCAAGGTCGCCGACAAGATCCAGCTGATCAATAATCTGCTCGACAAGGCCGACCAGATCATCATCGGCGGTGGCATGGCGTTCACCTTCAAGAAGGTGCTCTCGGGAATGCCGATCGGCAACTCGCTGTTCGACGAAGAGGGCGCCAAGCTCGTCACCGGCCTGATGGACAAGGCGCGCGAGAAGGGCAAGGAGATCCTGTTGCCGGTCGATTTCGTCATCGCCGACAAGTTCGACGCCAATGCCAACACCGGTACGGCCAATGACGTGGACGGGATACCGGACGGCTGGCTGGGACTCGACTGCGGCCCCGAGTCGACGCGCATCTTCAGTGACGCCATCAGGAAGGCCCGGACGATCATCTGGAATGGCCCGGCGGGTGTCTTCGAGTTCGAGAAGTTCGAAGCCGGTACGCGCGCCATGGCGCAGGCGGTCGTTGAGGCGACCGCGGCGGGTGCCATCACCGTCATCGGCGGCGGGGATACGGCCACCGCCGCGAAGAAGTACGGGGCCGACAAGAAGGTCACGCACAGTTCCACCGGTGGCGGCGCCTCGCTCGAGTATCTCGAAGGCAAGATCCTTCCTGGCGTTGCCGCGCTCTCCGAGAAGTGATGCCGACGGCCCCGGCAAGGCCGGGGTCGATCGGCTTCTCCCGTCATCCCCCGCAATACAACATCGAGGAACAACATGCGCAAAATCGTAATCGCCGGCAACTGGAAGATGAACAAGACCGTTGCCGAGTCAGTGAAGCTGGCTGGTGAAGTGGTCGCTGCCGCCAGGGACATCAAGCAAGTGGTCGTCGCGATCGCGCCGACCCATCTCGCTCTGGCGAAAGTGGCCGAAGTCCTGCAGGGGAGCAACGTCAAGCTCGCCGCGCAGGATGTGCACTGGGAAAACCAGGGTGCTTTCACCGGCAAGGTCAGCGCCGACATGCTCAAGGAGATCGGTGTCGACTACGTGATCATTGGTCACTCCGAGCAGCGCAGCTACTTCGGCGAGACCGACGAGACGGTCAACAAGAAGGTCAGGAAGGTGCTGTCGCTCGCCATGAAGCCGATCATCTGCATTGGCGAAACCCTTGCCGAACGCAAGGAAGGTCGGCTTGAAAGTGTCCTGACGAAACAGGTCAACGGCGCCTATGCCGGGCTTTCGGCCGACGAAGCGCTGTCCACGGTGATCGCCTACGAACCGGTCTGGGCCATCGGCACCGGCGTAACCGCCAGCGACGACGAGGCACAGCAGGCGCACGCCTTCGTTCGCGGCCTGCTGGCCAAGCTCTACGGCGACAGCGTCGCCCAGTCGATCAGCATTCAGTACGGCGGTTCGATGAAACCCGAGAACGCTGCCGGTCTGCTGGCGCAGAAGGACATCGACGGCGGCCTGATCGGCGGCGCGGCATTGAAGGCGGACAGCTTCCTCGGTATCGTCCGCCCCGGTGAGGGACTCAGCAAGTAGCCACGGCCGCAACGCCAGAGGGGCGGCAACTGCGACCCGGTTGCCGTCTTCCTGCTGGCCGTCAACGACCGAGGATCAGTCGCACCCGCGACGCGGGTTCTGCGCGACGATCGTCCCGCGCGGCGATCGACCTGTTGCCGGGCCGATCGCCGCTTGCGTTTCTAGGCCTGCCTGACGGTCAGCAGGCTCTCGTCCCACTTGGCGTGCTTCTCGAAACCAAGCAGGTTGGCGATCGTCGCGGCGATGTTGGACAGACCTGCCGTGGCGGTCTGCGCCAGGCCGAGCCGGCCGCCGCTCACATTGTCGTAGAGGATCAGCGGTACCGGATTCAGCGTGTGCGAGGTCTTGCTCTTGAACGACCCGTCCGCATTCTTGGCGGGCTGTCCGGTCTTCTTGTCGATCTCGTACATCTCGTCCGCATTGCCATGGTCGGCAGTGATCAGGGCAACGCCACCCATGGCGTCGATCACGGGCAGGATGCGTGCCAGTTGCAGGTCGACCGCCTCGATCGCCATCGTTGCGGCACGGAAGTGGCCGGTGTGGCCGACCATGTCGCCGTTCGCGAAGTTGCAGCGCAGGGTCCGGTAACGCCCGCTCTGGAGGGCAGCGATCATCGCGTCGGCGATTTCCGCGGCTTTCATCCACGGCCGCTGCTCGAAGGGGACGACGTCGCTGAGGACCTCTTCGTAGGTTTCGCCGTCGAACTTGTTCGAGCGGTTGCCGTTCCAGAAGTAGGTCACATGACCGAACTTCTGCGTTTCGGAACAGGCGAACTGGGTGATTCCCGACTTGGCAAACCACTCACCCATGGTGTCGAGAATCGCCGGCGGATCGACGAGGAAGCGCTTTGGCAGCTTGAGGTCGCCGTCGTACTGCAGCATTCCGGCGTAGGTCACCCGCGGTACGCGGACGCGGTCGAACTTGTCGAAGTCGGCTTCCTCGAAGGCGCGCGTGATTTCGATCGCGCGGTCACCGCGGAAGTTGAAGAAGACGACCGAGTCACCATCCTCGATCGTGCCGACCGGGTGGCCGCCGCTGGCGATCACGAAAGGCGGCAGGTCCTGATCGATCGTTGCCGGAAAGCGCGCACGCAGCGAATTGATCGCCTGCGATGCGCTCTCGTGCTGCTCGCCTTCGCCGAGGACGTGCGTCTGCCAGCCGCGCTCGACCATGTTCCAGTTTGCCTCGTAACGGTCCATGGTGATGCACATGCGGCCACCGCCGGAGGCGATGCGGGCGTCGAAGCTGGCGTCACTGGTTTCTGCCAGGAAGGACTCGAACGGCAGGACATAGTCGAGGGCGCTGGTTTCGGGAACGTCGCGTCCGTCAAGCAGGATATGGACCCGGACGGTCGGCACGCCTTCCTCCTTGGCGCGCTGGATCATCGCGCGCAGGTGGTCGATGTGGCTGTGGACGTTGCCGTCCGAAAAAAGGCCGAGAAAGTGGATGACGCCGCGGCCGGCCTTGGCACCGGCGACGATCTGCTGCCAGGCCGTGCCTTGCCAGATCGAGCCCACCGCGATGGCATCGGCGACCAGCGCGGCGCCCTGGCTGTAGACTTGGCCGGCGCCGATGGCGTTGTGACCGACTTCGGAGTTGCCCATGTCCTCGTCGGAAGGCATTCCGACAGCGGTGCCATGGGCGCGCAGGGTGATGTTCGGGCACGTGGCCAAGAGGCGGTCCAGGGTGGGCTTCCTGGCCGCGGCGATGGCGCTGCCGACATCCGACCTGGCGATGCCGTAGCCGTCCATGATGATCGTGACAACAGGGCCCTGAATTCCGGGGAAGGAGGCAGATTTCTGCAACATGATGGATTCCTGGGGAAGTTGAGAGTGGGCAACGAAGGCCGCCGGGGGATCGGAAAGCAGCGGCTTCGACACCAGTATACCGCAAGCCGAAGGCCGTCGCCGAACAAAGAATCCCTATTGAAAACGGTTACTTGCGCGTTGCTGATCAAGCCGCTTGGGGGCAGCGGCGATGCCCGGGAGGGGGCTGTCGCGACTACCGGGGTTGTTGCACGCCGATCACCGGCTGCCGCTGCCGGATGCGGATGCGAACCCGCTTGCGGACCTTCTGTGGCGCCTTCTGTAGCGCCTCCTGCTGCCGGCTCTGGGGACGCCTTCGGTGACGGTGTTTGCGGGCGCGCCGGCTGGCGACCAGCAGTGCGATCTTGCCGACGAGAAGCAGGAAGGCGAGGACCCAGACCAGCGGATAGGCGAGTACCTCCCTGAGTAGTTCGATGACGTGCAGCGGCGGACCGGCATGCTGGCTGGCCGGAATCGCATAGGCAGCGGGCGCGCCGGCAACGGGCTGCCGGGGGGCGCCGGTCGGGTCGCCGATGGTCAGAGCAAGGTCGCCATGTCCGATCGAGGTCTGACCGTCGCGCGCGCTGTAGTGAAAACCCTCGATGCCGGCCAGAGAGAAACGGACCTGTCCGCCCGGACCCACGCGCGCATCGGTGCCTTCGACGACCAGTTCGGCTACGGCGTGCTGAAGGCTGTCCAGGGTCGCCAGGATGTCCTCTTCCGCGGGCACCAGGCCAGCGGGGGCCGCGATTGACGACCCGCCGGGGATGGCTGCCGGGCCGGGTGCCACCTGTCTGCCCGGCCTCCTCAATGGCATGCGTGATGCCATGACGCCAGGATGGGTGAATTCGTCCTCATCCAGCGAGGGAATGGCCGGCAGCAGCAGCGGGACTTGCGACAGCCACTGATGCGACGATTCGTGCTCGCCGGGCAAGCTGGCAAAGTCCGGCGCTGGCGGCGAGCTTGCGTTCGCGGCGTCGGCGAGCGGCGCGGCAGCGGTCGGCGGGACCGGCACGGTGTCCTCGCCGGCGATGCTGTGGGCCAGCGCATCACCGCCGAGCAGCAACCAAGCCACCACAGCGATCGGTGTTCGCCAGCGAAGGCTCGCTCGAGCGCTTTTCCTCCGTTCCGGAAGCCGCCGGAGCCTGCCATTCACGATAGCAATGTCTGTCTTCAGGTTTCCCCCTTGCGCCACCGCTGGCGCGACCTCTGCACCGTCTCGCGCCGGCTGCCGGGGCACGGATGGTAGAATACTACAGACACGTCAGCGCAAGACGTTTCCCTTGGAGAACGCCCTTCCGATGAGCAAGTCCTTGCTACAGGATGTTGCTTGGCACTCCCTGCCGGCAGACGAAGCGGCTGCGCGCCTGACGGCCAGTTTCGAACAGGGGCTCGACGACGCCGAAGTGGCCTGCCGCCGCTCGCAGCACGGCGAGAACCGGCTGACGCCCGCCCCGAGCCGCGGACCGCTCGTGCGTTTCGCGCTGCAGTTCGTGCAGCCGCTGGTGCTGGTGCTGGTGCTCGCCGGACTGGTGACGGCAGTCCTCGGTGAATGGGTTGATGCCGCCGTGATTTTTGGCGTCACCCTGGTCAACGCGGTCATCGGCTTCATCCAGGAAGGCCGCGCGGCGAGCGCGCTGGCCGCCCTTGCCCGCTCGGTGATCAGCGAGGTCACGGTCCTGCGGGGGGGCTGCAAGCAACGCCTGTCATCAACCGAACTGGTTCCTGGCGACGTCGTTCTACTGGCGGCGGGCGACAGGGTGCCGGCCGACCTGCGGCTGTTCCGGGCCAAGGATTTGCAGGCCATCGAAGCGGCACTGACCGGCGAGTCGACGGCAGTTGCCAAGGGCGGCGAAGCGTTGCCGGCGGGCACTCTGCTCGCCGAGCGCTGCAACATGGCCTACGCCGGTACCGTGATGATCAGCGGCCAGGGAGCGGGCGTCGTCGTGGCAACCGGCGACCATACCGAAACCGGCCGTATCTCGCGCCTGATCGCCGAGACCCCTGACCTGACGACACCGCTGACCCGTCGCATGGCGATCTTCAGCAACTGGCTGCTGCTCGCCATCGGCCTGCTTGCCGGGCTGACCTTTACCGTCGGCATGTGGCGGGGAGAATCGGCGTTTGCCATGTTCATGGCAGCGGTGGCGCTGGCGGTTGGCGCGATTCCGGAAGGGCTGCCGGCGGCGATGACGATCACCCTGGCCATCGGCGTTTCCCGCATGGCCAGGCGACGGGCGATCATTCGCAAGCTGCCGGCGGTCGAGACGCTTGGCAGCACGACGGTGATCTGTTCCGACAAGACCGGTACCCTGACCGAGAACCAGATGACCGTGCGCGAGATTTACGCTGGTGGCGTGCGCACTGCGGTCAGCGGCAGCGGCTATTCGCCGACCGGCATGATCGGCGATGGTGGCGACGTTGCCGGCGCGCTGCGCGAGTGCCTGCTGGCCGGGGCGCTGTGTAACGATGCCGGCCTGAGCAGGAGCAACCGCCATTGGGAGATCGTCGGCGACCCGACCGAGGGCGCACTGCTCGTCGTTGCGCGCAAGGCGGGACTCGACGAGCGGACCCTGCAGAAGCTTTTTCCGCGCCTCGACGAGATTCCCTTCGATTCGGCGCGACAGTACATGGCGACCCTGCACGACATCGATGGCGCGCGGGTGGCCTACTTCAAGGGGGCTCTCGAGCAGTTGCTCTCGCGTTCACTGAGCATGCTCGACCGAAACGGGCGAAGCGTATCGCTGCGCCGCGAGCAAATCGAGGGCGCCGCCGCGACCATGGCGGCGGCGGGTTTGCGGGTGCTGGCCGTGGCTCGCCTTGCCGCCGCGTCCGAGAGCTCGCTCACTCCCACCAGTGCCGATGCCGGCCTGGAGTTCGTCGGGCTGATGGGGATGGTCGACCCGCCGCGACCGAAGGCGATCGCCGCGGTCAGAACCTGTCACGCAGCCGGCATCACGGTCAAGATGATCACCGGTGATCACGCCACCACGGCACTTTCCATTGCCCGCCAGATGGGCATCGCCAAGTCGGGCGAGACGGCGATCAGCGGTCGCGAGCTGGCGGCTCTCGGCGATGAATCCTTGCGCGAAGTGGTGCGCCGGATCAACGTCTTCGCGCGCGTCGAGCCGGCTCAGAAGCTGCGGCTGGTACGGGCGCTGCAGGCCAATGGCGAGGTGGTGGCGATGACCGGCGACGGGGTCAACGACGCGCCAGCCCTGAAGCAGGCCGACATTGGCATCGCCATGGGCCTGGGCGGGACCGAAGTGGCCAAGGACGCGGCTGAAATGGTCCTGACCGACGACGATTTTGCGGCCATCGAGGCCGCCGTCGAGGAGGGGCGCGGAGTCTACGACAACCTGGTGAAGTTCATCACCTGGACGCTGCCGACCAATTTCGGTGAGGGTCTCGTGATCGTGGCAGCGATTCTTGCCGGAGCGACCCTGCCGATCACGCCGCTGCAGATTCTCTGGATCAACATGACGACGGCGGTCTTTCTCGGCCTCATGCTGGCCTTCGAGCCCATCGAGCACGCGGTCATGCGCCGCCCGCCGCGACCGCCAGGGACACCGATTCTTGACGCGGCTCTGGTCTGGCGAATCGTTCTCGTCAGCCTGCTGCTGCTTGCCGGTTCCTTCGGGCTCTTCCTGCGCGAGCTGGCGCAGGGCCATTCGCTCGCCGAGGCGCGTACCGTCGCCGTCAACGTCTTTGTCGTCGTCGAGGGAATGTACCTCTTCAACTGCCGCTCACTGAAGCTTTCGGCGCTGCGGCTGGGACTCTTCTCCAACCCGGCGATCTGGTATGGCATCGCGGTGATGGCCCTGCTGCAGGCTGGACTGACTTACCTGCCGCTGATGAACCGCCTGTTCGCCACGGCGCCGATCGGCTGGCGAGAATGGCTGGAGATCGGCGCTGTGGGCGTGGTCGCCTACTTCGTGGTGGGCGTCGAGAAGCGGCTGCGCGCGCTGCGCTGACCCGTCTGGCCGTTGCCGCAGCCTGTTCGCCGGTGCCCGTCGCGGTGCCGGGCAGACGACGGGAATGTGATCAGGATGAGCGGCCGGCCACCGGCGTGGCCGCAGACATCGTTTTCTCGCCGTGGTCGCTGAACTTCGGCCATGTCATAATGACCAAGAGGCACCGGGGCAGACGGCAGCCAGCCTCCTCCGGTTCATCCAACCTTCATTCCCGATCAGGATCCGACATGACAAGCACAGTGACTCTGGGTGGCAAGCCCTTTCAGCTCAGTGGCAGTTTCCCGCAGCCAGGCCAAGTGGCGCCGGCGTTTTCGCTGGTCGGCAAGAACCTCGCCGACGTCACGCTGCAGAGCTTTGCTGGCCAACGCAAGATTCTCAACATCTTCCCCAGCATCGACACGCCGACCTGCGCTACCTCGGTCCGCAAGTTCAACCAAGAGGCGAGTGCGCTGCCGGGAGTCGTCGTCCTGTGCATTTCTGCCGATCTGCCGTTCGCCCAGAGCCGCTTCTGCGGCGCCGAAGGCCTCGACAGGGTGGTGACGCTATCGACCATGCGTGGCCGCGAGTTTCTCGAAGATTACGGCGTCGCCCTGAGCGAGGGGCCATTGGCCGGCGTTGCCGCGCGTGCGGTGCTCGTTCTCGACGCCGACGATCGCGTGCTCCACAGCCAGCTCGTTGGCGAGATCAAGGACGAGCCGGACTACGCGGCGGCCGTGCAGGCTCTGGCCTGAGACGGTCGGCCGGGACGTGCCCGAAGCCGAGGTGAGCGATCCCGTCCGGCAGAGCCAGGGTATCCAGTCGGTCGAGATTGGTACCCGGCTGCTGCAGGCACTGGCCAGCTGCGGTCGCTCGATGCTGTTGCGCGACCTGTCGCGCAGCGCCGGCATGCCGGCGGCGAAGGCGCGTCGCTATTTGGTCAGCTTCATCCGCATGGGACTCGTCGAACAGGACGCCAATACGGGGCGCTATGACCTTGGCGGCTTTGCCCTCGAGCTGGGACTCGCCAGCCTGGCGCGGCTGGACCCGGTGCGCTTGGCGGGACCGCTGCTCGAAGATCTCTGCGAGCGCAGCGGCGAAACGGTCGCCCTCGCGATGTGGGGCAATCGCGGCGCCACCTGCGTTCGCTGGCTGGAGGCGGGCGGTCCGGTGACCGTGACGCTGCGCACCGGTGTCGTGCTGCCGCTGATCTCGTCGGCCACCGGACTCGCCTTCGTCGCCTTCTATCGTTCGCCGTATCTGCGCAAGATGCTCGATGCGGAGATCGAGGCGGCTGCAGCAGCGAGGCAGGCGACCCCGGCCGCATTGCGCTCAGCGCTGGCGGTGCAGCTCGACGAAATCCGGCGGCACGGCATCGCGCGCGCTGCCGGCAGCGTCACGCCCGGGGTGAATGGCTTCAGTGCCCCGGTTTTCAATCACGCGGGCCGCATGGTCGCGGCGGTGACCCTGCTCGGCATCATCGGCAGTTTCGACATGGACTGGGACAGCCCGACGGCGCAGCTGACCAAGGAAGCAGCGGCGGCCCTGTCGCGCAGACTTGGACATGGTGGTTGCGAGGGTGGGGCGGGCCAATCGCCGTCGGCGAACGCTGTCGCAGGGTCGGGCGGCGGTGCCACGCCAGCGTGACTGTCGCCCCGGCTGTGGTGCCTGCTGCATCGCGCCCTCGATCAGCACGCCGATGCCCGGCCACCCGCGCGGCAAGGCAGCCGGGGAACACTGCGCCAGTTTGGCCGCCGATTACCGTTGTCGTCTGTGGGGAAGTCCTGAACGCCCGTCCTGCTGTGCCGGGCTGCGGCCTTCGGACGAGATGTGTGGCGCCGATCGAGAACAGGCGATCGCCTGGCTGACGGCGCTCGAACGGGCAACCCGCTCCTGAGTGCTAGAATGGCGGCTTTTTGAAGGCCTGCTGTGGATCCTCTGTTGCTGCTGAAGGCTCTGATTCTCGGTATCGTCGAAGGGATCACCGAGTTCCTGCCAGTTTCTTCGACGGGCCACCTGATTCTTGCCGGTGATCTGCTTGATTTCAACGACGAGCGCGGCAAGCTGTTCGAAATCGTCATCCAGTCGGGCGCGATGCTGGCCGTCTGCTGGGAGTACCGGGCGAAGATCGGCAGCGTCGTCCGCGGACTGCCGAGTGAGCCCGCCGCGCAGCGCTTCGCGCTGAATATCCTGGTTGCCTTCCTGCCCTTGGCGGTCATCGGACTGTTGTTCGGCAAGGCGATCAAGGCACACCTGTTCAACGCGCCGGTGGTGGCAGCGGCCTTCATCATCGGTGGCCTCGTGATTCTCTGGGCCGAGCGTCGTGAGCATCGCATCCGCATCGAGTCGATCGACGATCTATCACTCTCGGATGCCCTCAAGCTCGGCCTGGCGCAGGCGCTGGCGCTGATTCCGGGCACCTCGCGTTCGGGGGCGACGATCATCGGTGGCCTGTTCTTCGGCCTGTCACGGCGAGCGGCGACCGAGTTTTCCTTCTTCCTGGCGATGCCGACCTTGATCGGCGCCAGCATCTACCAGCTCTACAAGGAACGTGGGCTGCTGTCCGTCGACGACCTGGGGATGTGGGTGGTTGGTTTCATCGCCTCGTTCATCTCGGCGTTCTGGGCGGTGCGTGGTCTGCTGCGCTACATCAGCACGCATGACTTTTCGATCTTCGCTTGGTACCGGATCGCTTTCGGCATCGTCGTCCTGCTCACCTGGCACTACGACCTGATCGCCTGGACGGCTGGCTGAGATGGCGGCCGCATCGCGCATTCTCTACCTGCACGGCTTCTGCTCGTCTCCGGCATCGTGGAAGGCGCGCCTGCTCGGCGACTTCCTCAAGGCACGAGGCCTGGGCGATCGTCTTGCCTGTCCTGCCCTGCCGCCCGTCCCGCTGGCCGCAATCGGCAGCGCCGAGGCGGCGCTGTCTGATGCTGAAGGCGAGACGACGCTGGTGGGCAGCTCGCTCGGCGGTTACTACGCGGCCTGGTTGGCGGAGAAGCACGACCTGCGAGCGGTCCTGATCAATCCGGCGGTGATGGCGCCGGAACTTCTCTCTGGGCTGGTCGGCAAGCACAGCAACTTTCACACCGGCGAAAGCTTCGACTTCACCGACGAGCACGTCAACGAACTGCGTCTGCTCGAATCACCGCAGGTGACGGCGGAGCGCTATCTGCTGCTGGTCGAGACCGGCGACGAGGTTCTTGACTACCGTCAGGCGTTGCAACGTTATGCCGGCAGCCGGCAGATCGTCATCGATGGTGGTGATCACAGCTTCCTCGCCTTTCCCCGCCTGCTGCCGCAAATCATTGAATTCTGCGGGTTATAATGGTCCCGATGCATGTATTGTTCGAAGAAGACGGGGCTTTTCGGGCGGCCACCATCCTGGCCGACAACGACAGCTCGCTGCAGGTCGAGACGGCATCGGGGAAGCGCAGCAAGATCAAGGCTGCCAGCGTCCTGCTGCGTTACGATGAGCCGGCGCCGGCGGTGCTCCTCGAGCAGGCCGAGCAGCTGCTGCCGGGCATCGAAGCCGACTTCCTGTGGGAATGTGTCGCTGACAGCGAGTTTCACTTCGCCGATTTTGCTGATGAGTACTTCGGTCACTCTGCCAGTGCGGTCGAAGCGGCGGCGCTCCTGCTGGCGCTGCACGCAGCACCGGTCTATTTCCACCGCAAGGGCCGCGGGTGCTTCCGCAAGGCGCCGCCGGACATTCTCCAGGCCGCTCTGGCCGGTCTCGAAAAGAAGCGTCAGCAGGCCCTGACGATCGAGCGCATGGTGGCCCAGCTCACATCGCTCACCCTGCCGCCAGAGTTTCCGCCGCTGCTCGCGCAGCTGCTCTACAAACCGGATCGCAATCGCGGCGAGACCAAGGCACTGGAAGCCGCATGCAGCGAGACCGGCCTTTCCGCGGCCCACCTGCTGCACCGCTGTGGCGCAATCCGTTCGCCGTACGACTATCATCTGCAGCGCTTCCTGCTCGAGCAGTTCCCGCGCGGGACAGCCTTCCCAGCCGTCGAGCCACCACCGTTGCCGGAAGACCTGCCGCTTGCCGAGGTGCAGGCCTTTTCCATCGACGACGCGACGACGACCGAGATCGACGATGCCTTTTCACTCCAGGCGCTGCCCGGTGTCGGCTGGCGAGTCGGCATCCACATCGCGGCCCCGGGTCTCGGCATCGTTCCTGGCTCGCCGCTCGACGGGATCGCGCGCGCCCGGCTGTCGACCGTCTACATGCCCGGCAGCAAGTTCACCATGCTCCCCGACGCGGTGGTGGAACGTTACACGCTGGCCAGCGGGCGCGCGCTTCCGGCCATCTCGCTCTACCTCACGGTGACCCCGGAACTGGAGATTGTCGGCGACGAGTCACGGCTGGAGATCGTTCCGGTCATCGCCAACCTGCGCCATCACGACATCGAACCGTTGTTCAACGAGCAGACGCTGGCTGCCGGATTGCCGAGGTTTCCCTTTCGCGACGAGCTGCTGACGCTCTGGCAACTGGCCAACGCCTGCGAGGGTCGGCGCGGCAAGCCGTCGGCGACGCCGGACAACAAGGATTTCAACTTCCGCATTGAGGGTGATCTCACCGACGCGGAGAGCTGTCGCGTCGAGATTTCCGCGCGTCGCCGCGGCAGCCCGCTCGACAAGCTGGTCGCCGAACTGATGATTGTTGCCAACAGCACCTGGGGCGCCTTGCTGGCCAGTCGTGGGGTGGCGGCGATCTACCGCGTACAGGGTGGCGGCAAGGTGCGCATGAGCACGGCGCCGCAAGCCCACGAAGGACTTGGCGTGAAGCAGTATGCGTGGCTGTCGTCGCCGCTGCGGCGCTATGTGGATCTGCTCAACCAGTGGCAGCTGGTCGCCTGTCTGAAGGCCGACACGCCGCCTTTTGCTGCTCGCTCGGACGCCCTGTTCGCCGCGCTGCGCGATTTCGAGCTGACCTATGCCGCCTACGCCGAGTTTCAGCGCGGCATGGAGCGCTACTGGTGCCTGCGCTGGCTGCGGCAGCAGGGAATCGAGCGGATTGCTGCGACCATCGGCCGCGAGAACCTGGCGCGGCTCGATGGGCTGCCGCTGGTACAGCGCGTGTCGTCGGCGCCGGAACTCAAGCCGGGGCAGCGGATCCTGCTGCAGGTCGAAGCGGTGGATTACCTGACCCTGTCCCTCGGCTGCCGCTACGTCGAGACCCTGTCGCCCACAGGGAGTGAGGAGGCGGTGGTCGATACGCTACCGGAGGCGGTCGATTGAGGTGAGGCAGGGATCGTTGCATCGGTTCGAGCGATGGTCGGCCAACCACCGGTTGGCGTTGGCGGTCGGGTTTTCCCTGCTGCTGCACGGTCTGCTCCTGTCGATGCATTTCAGCTTCCCCGACGCGTCGCGCAGCGTCCGGGAGCGGGCGCTCGACGTCGTTCTGGTCAATCGCCGTTCGGCACGGGCACCGGAGGAAGCGACGGTGCAGGCGCAGGCCAATCTCGACGGTGGCGGCAATACCGAGCACGAGCGCCGGGCGAAGACGCCGATGCCCGCCGCACCGCGGCAGCAGCAGGGTGACGACCTCGATCACTCGCAGAAAAGGGTCCAGGCGCTCGAAGCGCATCAGCAGCGGCTGGCGGCGCAGGCACGCAGCAGGGATTCGGTGTCACCGACCACTGCCCAGGAGGCACAGCCGGATCCGGTGCCGAACGTCAGCGGTCGTGACCTTGCCCAGAGCGCCCTGGCGATGGCGCGTCTCGAAGGCGAGATAGCCAAGGAACTCGATGAATACAGCAAGCGGCCGCGCAAGCAGTTTATCGGCAGCAGCGCGATGGAGTACCGCTTCGCGCAATACTTCGAGGAGTGGCGGCAGAAGGTCGAGCGGGTCGGCACCCTCAACTACCCGGCCGAGGCGCGCGGCAAGCTCTACGGCAGCCTCGTCCTGACGGTGACGGTCAGGAGCGACGGCTCTGTCGATGCAGTCGAAATCAACCGGTCATCGGGCCACAAGCTCCTCGACGATGCGGCCCGCCGGATCGTCGTCATGGCATCACCGTTCGCCGCTTTCCCGCCGGCCATCCGGCACGATACGGACACCCTGGTGATCACCCGCACCTGGAACTTTACCCAGCGCGATAGCCTGGAAACGAGGGCAGCAAAGCGATGAGCGACCGTTACGCCGTCTTCGGCAATCCGGTGAGCCACAGCAAGTCGCCAGCCATTCACGCCGCCTTCGCCGCCGCATGCAACCAGGACCTGGCTTACGAGGCGATTCTCGCGCCGCAGGATGGCTTTGCCGACTGCGTGCGTGCGTTCGTCGCTGGCGGTGGTTGCGGTGCCAACGTCACGCTGCCGTTCAAACGGGAGGCCTGCCGGCTGGCAACGCGACTGACGCCGCGGGCCCGGCTCGCGGGGGCGGTCAACACCCTGTCATTCGACGCGCCCGAGTGGCTCGGCGACAACACCGACGGTGCTGGTCTGCTGCGCGATCTGACGCACAATCTCGGTTGCCCGATCGCCGGCATGCGTGTCCTGCTGCTCGGCGCCGGTGGCGCTGCCCGCGGTGTTCTCGGGCCTCTGCTCGACGCGGGGCCGCGCCGACTGGTGATCGCCAACCGGACCGAAGCCAGCGCGCACGAACTGGCGGTGCGGATGAGGAGTGGCGGCGAGGTCAGCGGCTGTTCGTACCCGCAACTCGCCGGGCAGAGCTTCGATCTGCTGATCAACGCCACTTCGGCCAGCCTTGCTGGCGCCTCGTTGCCGTTGCCGAACGGGCTCTTCGCTCCGGGCAGCCTCGCCTACGACATGATGTACGGCGAGCAGGAGACCCCGTTCCTGCGCCTTGCCGGCAGTCGCGGGGCGGCGCGCCTCGCGGACGGCCTCGGCATGCTGGTCGAGCAGGCGGCGGAGGCCTTTCGACTCTGGCGCGGCGTGCGGCCCGCGACGGCATCGGTGATGGCGATGCTGCGCTCCGGCGACCGGCAGACCGGGAGCCGATGAGGCCCCTGCTCTGGGCGAAGCGCGTGCTGCTTGGCAGCATCGCCCTGCTGGTCCTCTATCAAGTCTGGTTGTTCGGCTGGGTTCTCTGGTGGAACTGGGCGAACCCCGACGTCACCCGCTTCATGGCCATCCGTCTCGAGGAACTGCGTCGGCAGCAACCGGAGGCGCAACTGCGCAAGCAATGGGTTCCCTACGACCGCATCTCGGTCCACCTCAAGCGCGCGGTCGTCGCTGCTGAAGACGCCCGATTCGTCGATCACGAGGGCTTTGACTGGGACGGCATCCAGCAGGCGATCGCGAAGAACCAGAAGCAGGGGCGGGTCGTTGCCGGCGGCTCCACCATCTCGCAGCAACTGGCCAAGAACCTCTTTCTGACTCCAGCGCGGACGCCATGGCGCAAGGCCGAAGAGGCCGTCATCACGCTGATGCTCGAAGCCGTGTGGAGCAAGGAGCGGATTCTCGAGGTTTACCTCAATGTCATCGAATGGGGCAATGGCGTCTTCGGCGCCGAAGCGGCCGCCCGTCACTACCATGGTGTCCCGGCGGCACAGCTTTCGCGCGAGCAGGCCGCGCGGCTGGCGGGAATGGTTCCCAGCCCGCGCTTCTACGACCGCAACCGCAACGCACCGGGGCTGGCGAGGAAGGCAGCGATCATTCTCGCCCGCATGCCGTCTGCGGACCTTCCCTGAACCGCCGCAATGTCCGCCGTCGGTCGCTGGCGCAGTGGCCGGTGATCGGCAAGCCTGCGATACTATCGGCCTGTCGCCGCGGCAACGACCGTCGGTCGTGGATCCCTCAAGGAGTCATCCCCTCATGAAGCTTCGTACCGTCTTCCTGCTGTTCGTCTTTACCCTCGTCGGCGCGTTCTCCGCACTCAACTGGCAAGCCTTCACGACTCCGACGACGCTGTCACTGGGGCTGGTGCAGGTCGAAGCGCCGCTCGGCGTGATCATGCTCGGTATCATCGCCTTCCTGGCCGCCTTCTTCCTGATCTTCGTCGTCTATGTGCAGGCCTCGGCGCTGTTCGATTCGCGTCGCCATGCGCAGGAGCTGCAATTCAACCGCGAACTCGCGGACAAGGCCGAAGCCTCGCGCTTCACCGAACTGCGCTCGTTTCTCGAAGGCGAGTTGCACAAGCTGGCTGGCCGCTCTGGCGCGACGCCGGTGGCGAGTGAGGCGGCGATCCTGGAGCGGCTCGACCGGCTGGAGAAGGAACTCCTGACGGCGCTGGAGCAGTCGGCAAACAGCGTTGCCGCATGCGTCGGTGAACTCGAGGACCGGCTCGAAAACAAGGGCGAGGTGCTGCCGGCGCGTCGGCCGGGAGGCTTCTGAGCATCCCAAGCCCGCGGATCGCGCGCAAGGTGTTCTACAAGAAACAAGCACCTGCGATTTTGTTTCTTGAGAGGCGGCTGGGCCCTGCCGGGCCCAGCCGCGGCGCGCTCAGCGGCCGCTGAGCGCGCCGCGGCGGCCGGTTGCGCTGCCGCCCGTGCGGCCATGTACCGAATCGTGGCGAGCCGTGCGCGGCAGTGCGTCGCGCCAGGACGCCGCCGGTTTGCCGGCCCGCTTGTCGTCGGCCTGTCCGGCTGGCCGCCCCGTGTTGCGCTTGTCAGCCCCCTGCCATGGCCGGCCTTCCGGACGCGGCTTGGTCGCCTGCGGACGGCGCGTCGGCTCGTGGCCGGCGACGACCTCGACCGGAATGCTCTGCCGCGTGAAACGCTCGATTCGCCTGACGTTGAACTGTTCGGCGTGATGAACGAGCGAGATCGCCAGGCCGCTGCGACCGGCGCGCCCGGTGCGGCCGATGCGATGCACGTAATCCTCGGCAGCCTTCGGCAGGTCGTAGTTGAAGACGTGCGTGATCGTCGGCACGTCGAGGCCGCGCGCGGCGACGTCGGTGGCGACCAGGATTCGCACCTGGCCGCGCCGCATCGCGGCCAGGGTGCGGTTGCGCGCACCCTGATGCATGTCGCCGTGGAGTGCCGCCGCATTCAGTCCGGCGACGTTCAGGCGATCGCTGACACTGTCCGCATCGCGCTTGGTCGCCGTAAAGACGAGTGCCTGGTCGATCGACGCATCGCGCAGCAGGTGGTCGAGCAGGCGGTTCTTGTGCGCCAGATCGTCGACGAAGTGCATGCGCTGCTCGATGTTCTCGTGTCTGGCGGACGGGGCGTCGACCTCTATGCGCAGCGCGTTGCGCGTCATGCGCTGTGCCATCACGCCGACCGTGCCGTCGAGTGTCGCCGAGAAGAGCATCGTCTGACGTGAGTCCGGGGTTGCCGCGACGATCCGCTCGATGTCGTCGATGAATCCCATGTCCAGCATGCGGTCGGCCTCGTCGAGGATCAGCATCTGCAGCTGCGCGAAATCGATCTTGCCCGAACTCATGTGGTCGATCAGGCGGCCTGGGGTGGCAACGAGGATCTCCGGGTTGCGGCCAAGAAGTTCCATCTGTTTCGGGTAGGGCATTCCGCCGAGAATGGCGACGGCTCGCATTTGGTGCATGCGGCGACCGTACTTCTCGCTGGCGGCGGTGACCTGCAGGGCGAGTTCACGCGTCGGCGTGAGGACCAGCATGCGCGGCCGTGCCGGTTGCCAGCGCTGCTGGTCGCGGCCACGCGGCGGCGTCCGGCTGCCTTCCCGGCCAGCGCTGCGCGCGGCCGTCGCCGGCCGCTCCTGCAGAGCCAGGCGGTGCAGGGCCGGGAGCATGAAGGCAGCAGTCTTGCCGGAACCGGTCTGCGAGCAGGCAATGATGTCGCGGCCTTCGATGGCGGCGGGAACGACTTGCGCCTGCACCGGGGTCGGCACGTCGTAGCCCGAATCGGTGAGCGCTGCGAGGAGGGCGGGGTTGAGCCCGATTTCTACAAAGGTCATGTTATCTTTCGTATGGGTGCGCAGCCCCTCGCCGCCAGGCGCGTGGGGGGTGCGAATGAAGCAGGAAGGGCAACGCCAACCAACGAAAGGCTGCGAGACAGACTCTGTCGGATCAACAGGAGTCGGCATCCATTGGCACAGAAGCTTTGTGCCGGGAAGGCGCTGAAGTGATCGACACCAGAAGGCAGGGGGGCTTGAGACTTACGGCCAGGTTCGCGATGCTCGGGGCACGCAGCAGGTCCGCTGCAACGTGCGGCGCGCATTGTAGCACG
>JAEUOM010000188.1 GCA_016788495.1 Accumulibacter sp.
AAGAAATCGTCGCGAGCAGGCCGAGATGCAAGGCGCGAGCGAGCGAACGACGAGACATATCAGATGGATAGGCGAGGAGTGAGCGAGTGAGCAACGCCGCAGATCGGTCGCGCAGTAGATTTATTCACAACCTCTGAGCCCGGCCGCGCCCCCGCCCCCCTTCCACCAGCGGCAACGGCCCTCAGGCGAAGCGCCGCAAGTACATCAGCACCGAGATTTTGGCTCCCAGCCAGCCGAGGGCGGCACCGATCGCCGCGAGAGTGGCTAGGTGCAGTGCCCCGAGACCCTGCAACGTGAAGTGGGCCCCGTAGAGCTGTGTCAGTTCGGCGACCAAGGGGGTCAGCAGATGGAAACCGACTGCCACCAGAACGGCCGCGCAGAGCCCGCCAAGGGCGCCCTGCAGCATGCCGAAGTAGTGCAGCGGGCGCTGGATGTAGCTATCGGTGGCGCCGATCAGCCTCGCCACCTCGATCTCTGCCGCCTGGGCGAGGATTTGCAGGCGGATGGTGTTGAAGGTGATGGTGACCAGCGCGCCGGCAAACAGGACGCCGAGCAGCACGACGATCAGGCGGCCAAGGCGAAGCAGTGCATCGAAGCGCTTCACCCAAGCCGAGTCGAGCTGCACGTGCGCCACCTTGGGCCAGCCGGAGAAGGTCTTCGCCAGCCGCTCGAGTTCCGCCGGCTGCGCATCGGCGGGAGTGACGACGAAGGCATCCGGCAACGGGTTGCGCGGCAGGCTGGCGACGATGTCCGCCATTCCCTCGGCTGCCTGCAGTCGCTTCAGCGCCTCCTCGCGTGCAACGAAGCGCCACTTGCCGACCTGGCCTGCCTGCAGTCGGCTTTCGATCTCGCCAACCTCGCGCTTGCCGGCTTCAAGGCTCAGGAAGATGCTGATCTGTTGTACTCCAGGCAGATCACCGCTCAGCGCGCGCAGGTTGTCAAGCATCAGCCAACCGGCCGTCGGCAGGGTCAGGGCAATGCCGATGACGAGCAGCGACAGGAGCGAATTGAGTGGCGCCGCCGCGAGCCGACGGCAGGCGTCACGAATCGCCGCCAAGTGTTGCGCCAGCCAGGCGCTCATGCTGCAGCGCCGGCGATGGCGGCGTCGGGCACGGCGGGCAACTCGGACATTCGGCCATGGTCGAGGAGGAGGACACGCGGCCGCACGGCGGGGAGGCTGGCCGGATCATGGGTGGCGATCAGCACCGTTACGCCAACCTGCTGGAAAGCGCGGAAGATCTCCAGGATCTCGCGTGCCGCGGCGGCGTCGAGGTTGGCCGTGGGCTCGTCGGCGAGAATGACCGCCGGCCGGTTGACCACCGCTCGGGCAATCGCCAGGCGCTGCTGCTCGCCACCGGACAGGGCGATCGGCATGGCTTTCTCGCGATCCGGCAGGCCGACCTTGGCCAGGGCTGCCTGCGCTCGCCGCAGCGCATCACGTGGCGGATGGCCGACGATCGCCAGCGGCAGCAGGACGTTGTCCAGGACCGTGCGATCGAAAAGCAGCTTGCGATCCTGAAACAGCAGGCCAAGCTTGCGCCGGAGGTAGGGCACCGTGCTGCGGCCCAAGGCCGCGAGGTTCTGGCCGTTGATCACGATGCTGCCCGAGGTCGGTCGTTCGATCGCCGCCAGCAGCTTGAACAGGGTCGATTTCCCGGCCCCCGAGTGGCCTGTCAGGAAGACCATCTCGCCGGCACTGATCTCGAAGCTGACGTCGCGCAACGCCTCACGGCCTTCGGCGTAGCGCTTGGTCACAGCGCTGGCGGTGATCACTCGAACAGCGCGTCCACGAAATCGCGGGCCGCGAAGGGCCGCAGATCATCGATCCCCTCGCCAACGCCGATGAAGCGGACGGGCTTCGGACATTGGCGGGCGATCGCTGCGACAACGCCGCCCTTGGCCGAACCGTCGAGTTTGGTCAGGATCAGTCCGGTTACCTGGATCGCCTTGTCGAAAGCCATCACCTGCTGGACGGCGTTCTGGCCGAAGGTCGCGTCGAGCACCAGCAGCGTTTCGTGCGGCCCCGTCGGGTCGGCCTTCTGGATGACCCGACGGACCTTGGCAATCTCTTCCATCAGGTGCAGTTGCGTTGGCAGGCGACCGGCGGTGTCGGCGAGGACGATGTCGATGCCGCGCGCCTTGGCGGCGGCGATGGCGTCGAAGATGACCGCTGCCGGATCGCCGGACTGCTGGGCAATGACCGTCACGTTGTTGCGTTCCCCCCACGTCTGCAGTTGCTCGCGCGCAGCGGCGCGGAAGGTATCACCGGCAGCAAGCAGGACGGACCGCCCCTGCGCCTGGAAATGCTTCGCCAGCTTGCCGATCGAGGTGGTCTTTCCGGCCCCGTTGACGCCCGCCAGCATGATGATGAACGGCCGATGGCGGCGCGGATCGAGCGCCTCCTCGAGGGGCTGCAGGAGCTCGCAGAGGATCTCCGACAGCGCTCGCTGGATCGCCTCCGGGGTGTCGAGGCGGTCGCGTCGGGCGCGTTGTCGCAGGTGGTAGAGTAGATGCTGCGTGGCATCGAGACCGACATCGCTGCCCAGGAGGAGGGTCTCGAGCTCTTCGAGCAGCTCGTCGTCGACCCTGCCCCGCGCGAAGAGCTGCTTGAGCTTGCCGCCGAACTGCGCCCGCGTACGCGCCAGCCCGGCCTTGAGCCGCAGTCGCCACGGTGCCGGACTGGCGGCGTCGGTGTTCTCGCCGGCGACGGCGTTCATCGCGGCGGTGGCCTGATCGGGGGATTTCTTGCGGAAACCAAACATGGGGCGTGGCTGTCTCAGGGGCGCCCAGAAGCGCAGGCGGTGGTAAGATGCCGGCCGATTCACCGACACGCGGAAATTCTAACAGAAGCGAACCATGCCCATGCGCTACGCACCACCGATTGCCCTGTTGCTCGCCCTGACGACGGCCGCCGCGGTATGGGCAAACCCGCACGAGCGGCAACTCGCGAATGGACTGCGAGTCATCGTCAAGGAAGATCGCCGTGCGCCGACAGTGGCGCATATGGTCTGGTATCGCGCCGGCAGCATGGACGAAACCAGCGGCAGAACCGGCGTCGCACACGTCCTCGAGCACATGATGTTCAAGGGAACGCCAACCGCCGGTCCGGGCGAGTTCAACCGCCGCGTCGCCGCCGCCGGCGGGCGCGACAACGCGTTCACCAGTCGCGATTACACCGCCTATTTCCAGCAGGTGCCCAAACAGAAGCTGCCCGAAATGATGCAGCTCGAGGCGGACCGCATGCGCCATCTGAGCCTCGACGAGAAGGAGTTCGCGCAGGAGATCAGGGTCGTCATGGAAGAGCGCCGGCTGCGAACCGAGGACCAACCGCAGGCGCTGCTGTACGAGAAGCTCAATGCCGTTGCCTTTCAGGTGCATCCGTATCGCGTGCCGATCATCGGCTGGATGACCGATCTGCAGAGCATGACGGTGAGCGATGCCCGCGCTTGGTACGACGACTGGTACGCGCCCAACAACGCCTACCTCGTCGTCGTCGGTGACGTGGATCATCAGGATGTCTTCCGCCTCGCCGAACAGTACTACGGCGTCCTGCCGGCGCGCACGCTGCCGGTCAGGAAACCGCAGGATGAACCGCCGCAGGCCGGCATCCGGCGCCTGACGGTGAAGGCGCCGGCCGACCTGCCGGTGCTGATGATGGCCTTCAAGGTGCCGGTGATCCGCCATGTCGAACAGGACGTCGATCCGTACGCGCTCGAGATGCTGGCGGCGGTGCTCGCCGGCCACGATGCCGCCCGGCTGAACCGCCATCTGGTACGCGAGCAGCGACTGGCGGTGAGTGCCGGTGCCAGTTACGACTCGACATCGCGCGGCCCGGGGATCTTTCATCTGCACGGCGCACCGAGTGCCGGCCGCAGCCGCGGCGAACTCGAAACCGCTCTGCGCGCCGAAGTGGCGCGGGTACAGGAAGAGGGCGTGAGCGCCGAGGAACTGGCGCGAGCCAAAGCACAACTGATCGCCAGCCAAATCTACAAGCTCGATTCGATCTTCGCGCAGGCGATGGAGATCGGCCAACTGGAATCCGCGGGCATCCCGCACACCATGAATCGGCGGCTGATCGACAAGCTGCAGGAAGTCAGCCGCGAACAGGTGCAGGCGGTTGCCAGGAAGTACTTCGGCGACGAGGCACTGACGGTCGCCGAACTCGACCCACAGCCATTGCCACCGAACCCGCGGCCGCGGTCGCCGTTCGTTCCCCGCCACTGAGTGAGCATTCGCCCATGACCCCACGCCAGTTGCTGCTCGCCTGCTGTCTGCTGCTCTGCGCGCAGTTGGCGCACGCCGGGCCGAAGATCGAACGCTGGCAGACCACCGCCGGAACACGGGTTCTGTTCGTCGAGGACCACAGCCTGCCGATCATCGACCTGCAGCTCGATTTCGCTGCCGGCACGGCGCGCGAACCGGTGGGCAGGGAAGGCGTGGCCGGACTGACGCGCGCGCTGATCGACCTCGGCGCCAACGGCATGGACGAGACCGAAATCGCCAGCCGGCTGGCCGATCTCGGCGCGCGGCTGTCCGGCGGCGTCGATCTCGACCGCACGTCGCTGACCCTGCGCACCCTCTCGATGGCCGACAAGCGGGCGCCCGCGTTCGAGCTGTTGCGCGCCATCATCGCGGGCCCGACCTTTCCCGTCGCCGCCTTCGAGCGCGAGAAGGCGCGCTCGCTCGCCGCCCTCCGGGAGGCGCTGACGCGTCCCGACGTGATCGCCAGCAAGGCCTTCTGGGCAGCGATGTACCCGCAGCATCCCTATGGGCGACAGGCGACGCCGGAATCGCTGACGGCACTTCTGCGCGACGACGTTCTCGCCTTTCATGCCGCCCACTACGGCGCGCGCTCGGCCACCCTCGCCATCGTCGGCGATCTTTCGCGTGCCGAGGCCGAGGCGCTCGCAGAACGCTTGAGCAGCGGTCTGCCGGCGGCGGCCGTCGTCGCCGGGTTGCCGCAGCCGCAACTGCCGGCCGGCGGCGAGGAGCGGATCGCCCATCCGGCGGTGCAGTCGCACCTGTTGATCGGTATGCCGGCACTCAAACGGGGCGATCCGGATTTCTTTCCGCTGGCGGTCGGCAACTACTCGCTCGGTGGTGGCGGTTTCGTTTCGCGACTGGTGAAGGAAGTGCGTGACAAGCGTGGGCTCGCCTACAGCGTGCACAGCTACTTTCTGCCGCTGCAGCAGCTCGGACCGTTTCAGATCGGTCTGCAGACGCGCAAGGGGCAGGCCGCCGAGGCCCTGCAACTGACGCGAGCAGTCCTCACCGAATTCCTTGAACGTGGGCCGAGCGAAACCGAGCTGCTGGCGGCAAAGCAGAATCTCGTTGGCAGCTTTCCCCTGCGCCTCGACAGCAATCGCAAGATTCTGGAGAATGTGGCGATGATCGCCTTCTACGACCTGCCGCTCGATTATCTCGACCGCTATCCGGAGAACGTCGAGCGCGTGACGGCGGCCGAGATCCAGGCTGCTTTTGCCCGCCGGCTGCAAGCCGCACATCTGGTTACCGTCGTCGTTGCCGGAGACTAGGCCACTGAACTCGGTACGCATCATTGGCGGCGAGTGGCGACGGCGGATCCTGCGCTTTCCAGTGGCAGCCGACTTGCGTCCGACGCCGGATCGCGTCCGGGAAACCCTGTTCAACTGGCTCGGGCAGGATCTCTCGGGGGCGGTCTGCCTCGATCTCTTCGCCGGCAGCGGCGCCCTCGGTTTCGAGGCGGCCTCGCGTGGCGCCAGCCGGGTGGTGATGGTCGAGCAGTCGCTGCATGCCTTGCAGGCGCTCGAGGGCAATGCACGGCTCCTGGGAATCGGCGAGCGCCTGCAGATCATTCGCGCCGATGCGCAGCGCTTTCTCGCAGGCGCCTCCGAGCGCTTTGACCTCCTGTTCCTCGACCCGCCCTTCCACCAGGGATGGATCGAACGGCTGGCGCCGATGCTCGCTGGCTTCCTCAGCGAGGATGCGGCAATCTATGTCGAGGCGGAGCGGTTCCTGCCCGGCTGCGGCGAATGGCAAACGCTGCGCCATGGGCGAGCGGGCCGGGTCTTCTATCACCTGATGCAGCGAGGCGAAACACATGGCGCTGAATAATCGCTTGGCAATCTATGCCGGGACCTTCGATCCAATGACGCGCGGTCATGAGGATCTGGTTCGACGTGCGTCCTGTCTTTTCGACCGGGTGATCGTCGCCATCGCCGCGAACCAGCCAAAAAGGCCGTTCTTCTCGCTCGCCGAGCGGGTTGACATGGCGCTGGAGGTACTGGCGCCTTATCCGAATGCGGAGGTGTGCGGTTTCGACGGGCTGCTGATGGACTTCCTGCACGCCAAGGGCGCAAAAGTGATCATCCGCGGCCTACGGGCGGTATCCGACTTCGACTACGAGTTCCAGCTCGCGGGAATGAACCGCAACTTGTACCCGGAAGTCGAAACCGTATTCCTGACGCCGAGCGAACAGTACCTGTTCATCTCGGCGACCATGGTGCGCGAGATCGCCGTTCTCGGCGGCGATGTCAGCAAGTTTGTCCAGCCGGTAGTCCGTGGACGACTGGCCAAGCGTGTCCGAGAAATTTCAACGACCTGAAGGAACAGCAAGCATGGCCCTGATCATTACCGACGAATGCATCAACTGCGACGTGTGCGAGCCGGAGTGCCCGAACGAAGCGATCTACCAGGGTGCCGAAA
>JAEUOM010000207.1 GCA_016788495.1 Accumulibacter sp.
GCGGTCGAGATGACGAAGTCGGCAAAGATCGCGATGGCCACGAACGAACCCATGACCAGCAGGTAGAAGTTGAAGAACAGCCGTGACAGGCTGTAGCGGCCGCGCCAGGGTGCCGGCTTGTTGGTTCCGAGGATGGCCAGCAGCTTGTTGTTGCCGCTATTGCCAGTCATGCTTGCTGAAAAGGTAGCCCTTGCCGCGCACTGTCTTGATTCGTGTCGGGTTCTCCGGGTCGTCGCCGAGTTTTCGGCGCAGGCGGGAGATGCGGGCGTCGATCGAGCGGTCGAGGCCGTCGAAACCGATGCCGCGCAGTTCCTGCAGCAGGTCGTCACGCGACAGAATGCTGCCGGCGTGGCGTGCGAGCAGCCAGAGCAGATCGAACTCGGCGGTAGTCAGGTCGATTCGGTCGTCGCCGAGAGAGGTGCTGCGCGTCGCCTGGCTGATGCGAAAGCGACCGAAGGTCAACTCGACGGGTTCGCCGGCGTCGCTGCCATCGCCAGCACTGCTGCCGGGCGTCACCGGCGAGCGCCGCAGCAGCGCCTTGATGCGCGCCAGCAGCAGGCGTGGCTGGACCGGCTTGGCGATGTAGTCGTCGGCACCCAGCTCGAGGCCGAGGATCTGGTCGAAATCCTCGTCGCGGGCGGTGAGCATCAGGATCACCCCAGCGTACTGGGCGCGCACCGCCCGGCAGACCTCGAAACCGTCCTTGCCCGGCAGCATCACGTCGAGTATCACGAGATCGGGGCGTTCGTCGAGGATGCGCGTCTCCGCCCGCGAGCCGTGCGGCTCGATCGACACATCGAAGTCGTTCTTGCGCAGGTATTCGGCGGTCAGGTCAGCGAGGCGCGCATCATCCTCGACGAGCAGGATTCGTGTCTTCATGGTCCAATGATAACGGCTTGAGCCCGTGCGCGGAACGTCCTTCGCTTGCGCGACGGCGGAGCGGCGGCTGGCGGGGCGCTGCGGCAGGCGCCTGTGGCAGCGCAACGTCGCCGGCGTTTGGTGGTCGCGCCCGATTGCCTTAGAATCGCCAGCTCGTGCCTTTCTCGGGTTTGCTCTGCATGTACGCTGGAATTGTCGATTGGCCCTGGTGGGGCTACGTCCTGGTCACCCTCGGTCTGACGCACGTGACGATTGCGGCGGTGACCATCTTCCTGCATCGGCAGCAGGCGCATCGCGCGCTCGAACTGCACCTGTTGGTGGAACATTGCTTCCGCCTCTGGTTGTGGCTGACCACCGGCATGGTGACCAGGGAATGGGCGGCGATCCACCGCAAGCATCACGCCCGCTGCGAGACGGCAGAGGATCCGCACAGTCCGCAGGTCCATGGCATTCATCGCGTGCTGTGGACGGGGGTCTTCCTCTACGTCCGGGAAGCGCGGAACCCCGATACCCTGCAGCGCTATGGTCACGGCACGCCGAACGACTGGCTCGAGAGGCATGTGTACTCGCCGTGGCACAAGCTCGGCGTCGTCATCATGCTGGCCTGCGACGTGGCGATCTTCGGCGTCGTCGCCGGACCGCTGATCTGGTTGGTGCAGATAGCCTGGATTCCCTTCTGGGCGGCCGGAGTCATCAACGGCCTCGGGCATTTCTGGGGCTACCGCAACTTCAGCCCGGCCGACGCGAGTACCAACATCAGTCCCTGGGGAATCCTGATTGGCGGCGAAGAGCTGCACAACAACCACCATACCTTTCCTACCTCGGCCAGACTGTCGATCAGGTGGTACGAGTTCGACGTCGGCTGGCTCTACATCCGCATCCTCGCCGCGCTGCGTCTGGCGCAGGTCAAGCGGGTGGCGCCCAGACCGCGCCTCGGCGGGCTGCGGCCGGTGGTTGACTCCGTTACCCTGCAGGCGGTGATTGCCAACCGCTACGACCTCCTGGCACAGTATGCGCATTCGCTGAAGCAGGTGTATCGCGAGGAACTCGTCGCATTGCAGGATGGCGAGCGTTTCCGCGGGCTGAAGCGCTGGCTGGCAGCCGATTCGCGGACGATCCCGCAGGATGCTCGCGGCAGGCTTGAACTGCTGCTCGGCGAAAGCCGCGCGCTGCACACGGCTTTCGCCATGCGCGATGAACTGATGGCGCTCTGGGAGCGTTCGAACGTCTCCGGCGAACACCTGCTCAAGGCGCTGCAGGACTGGTGCGAGCGCGCCGAGAACTCGGGTGTGCGGCAGTTGCGGGAGCTGTCGCTGCGCCTGCGCAGCTACGCCCTGGCCTGAGCAGTGACGCCGATCGCCGGGCGGTCGCTGCGCAGCATTCTCTTCCTGCTGGCCCTGGCGGCGATCGGCCTGACGCTGGGCGGCTGGGCGATCGGCGAAATCATGCGCCTGCAGCCCTGCCCGCTGTGCATCTTCCAGCGGCTGTTGTTCCTGCTGATCGCCTTGCTGGCGCTGACCGGCGCGCTGCTGCCCGCTGCTTCCCGCGTGTCGGGCATCCTGGTCGCCGTCGTCGCCGCAGGTGGCGTGGCGACCGCGGCTTACCAGAGCTGGCTGCAATACCAGCCGCAGGCGGGCATGGACTGCGGCTTTGGCGAGCCGACGTTCATCGAGCGGCTCGTCGACTGGTTCGGCGCCCTGTGGCCGCAGATGTTCCTCGCCACCGGGTTCTGTTCGAGCAAGGACTGGGTCCTGCTTGGCCTGTCGTTGGCCAACTGGTCGGCGCTGTGCTTCATCGGCTTCCTGGCCGCAGCCGTCCTGATCCTGCGGCGGCGAGGCGACTGACCAGCGCCCAGCCCGCAGGCAGGGCAGACGGCGGGCCGGGAGCAGCCGGCCGTGCCGGCGTCAGTCGTGCCCGGTGCTGCCGAAACCGCCATCGCCCCGGGCGCTGGCGGCGAAGTCGTCGACGACGTTGAAGGACATCCGCAGCACCGGCACCACCACCAGTTGCGCCAGTCGGTCGAGTGGCCGCAGGGTGAAGGGCTCCTGCCCACGGTTCCAGGTCGACACCATGATCTCACCCTGGTAGTCGGAGTCGATCAGGCCGACCAGATTCCCGAGTACGATGCCATGTCTGTGGCCGAGCCCGGAACGTGGGAGGATCATCGCCGCCAGCCCGGGGTCTCCCAGGTGAATCGCGATGCCGGTCGCAATCAGGCGCGTCTCACCAGGTGCGATGACCAGCGGTTGGTCGATGCACGCACGCAGGTCGAGGCCGGCCGATCCGGGTGTCGCGTAATGCGGTGGCTGCTCGCGCAAGCGCGCGTCGAGCAGCTTGATGTCTACCCGCAGGCTGCGGCCGTTCATCAGCGCTTCTCGAGCAGGCCGGCGATGTGCGCCACCAGTTGCCGGGCAAGCACGATCTTGGCGGCCGGTGCCAGGGGGTGCTGGCCGGCATCGTCGAAAAGGATCAAGCGGTTGTCGTCGCCGCCGAAGCCGTCCTGGATCAGGTTGCCGACGATCAGCGGGATGCCCTTGCTGCGCCGCTTGTGCTCGGCGTAGGCGGCGAGATTCTCGCTTTCGGCGGCGAAGCCGACGCACAGCGGCGCTTCGGGCAGGGCTGCGACTTCGGCGAGGATGTCCGGATTCAGCAGCAGTTCGATCGCCGGCGGTGTCGCCTGCGCGCCCTTCTTGATCTTCTGCGCGATGGTCCGCGCCGGGCGGTAGTCCGCCACAGCGGCAACCGCGATGAAGACCGCTTGCCCGTTCACCCGCGCCATCACCTCGGCGTGCATGTCCAGGGCGCTGGTCACGTCGACGCGGCTGACGCCGGCCGGGCAGGGCAGGCTGACCGGGCCCGAAATCAGGGTCACCCGCGCGCCCGCCTCGCGCGCCGCGCACGCCAAAGCGTAGCCCATCCTGCCGCTCGACAGGTTGGTGATGCCGCGGACCGGATCGATCGCCTCGAAGGTTGGGCCGGCGGTCACGAGGACGCCGACGCCCGGCAGCAGGCGGGGCTGGAAGTGGGCCACCAGTTCGCCAAGGAGTTCCTCCGCTTCGAGCATCCGCCCTAGGCCGCTCTCGCCGCAAGCCTGGTCGCCACAGCCCGGACCCAGGATGGCGACGCCGTCGGCGCGCAGCGTCGCCACGTTGCGCATGGTCGCCGGGTTCTCCCACATCTGCCGGTTCATCGCCGGTGCAAGCAGCAGCGGACCGTCGCGGGCGAGCACCAGGGTCGTCAGCAGGTCATCAGCGAGTCCGTTCGCCACCTTCGCGATGAAATCGGCTGAGGCCGGAGCGACGAGCACGGCATCGGCGGCCCGTGACAGGTCGATGTGTGCCATGTTGTTCGCCACCCGTGGATCCCACTGGTCGCTGAATACCGGTTGCCCGGAAAGGGCCTGAAAGGTGACCGGCGTGACGAAGCGCGTGGCGGCTTCGCTCATCACCACCTGCACCGAGGCGCCTGCGCGGACCAGCAGGCGGAGCAGTTCGGCCGCCTTGTAGGCGGCGATGCCGCCAGTGATCCCGAGAAGGATGCGTTTTCCAGACAGTTCCATGCGCACAGCCCGTCTACCCGTTCACAATCCCAAGCGGACCATTCTACTTGAGATGCGGCTGTGCCGGCGGCAGCCGTCGCCGCTGCCGTCGTCAAACCGGGCGGAAGACGGCTTCACCAGCATCGACGACACCGCTAACGGTCATGACTGTCGAGACACTCGCGATGATGAAAGTCATGACCGTTTCCCTTGTAGGATCATCCCAGGCCGTTCTCCCGCGCGCGGGAGAACGGCGATTCGCGAGTCGCTGACGCGAGTTTCACATTAAAATGGCCGCCGAGGCTGCGCGGGAAAGGGGGCGGAGATGGCGATCACCGACTGGCCGGAGGACGAGCGACCACGAGAGCGCCTGCTCGCCCGTGGCGCCAGGTCGCTCTCGGATGCGGAGTTGCTGGCGATCTTCCTGCGCGTTGGCAGCCGGGGAAGGAGCGCTGTTGATCTGGCGCGCGACCTGATCGGTCGTTTCGGCAGCCTGAACCACTTGTTCGCCGCCGGCCGCAGCGAGTTTTCCGAGGTACCCGGGATGGGGCCGGCGAAGTATGCCCAGTTGCAGGCCGTCCTCGAGATGGCAAGGCGGGCGCTGGCCGAGGAGATGGAGCAGCGCAGCACTCTTGCCTCGCCTGGCGCCGTGCGTGACTATCTGCGGCTGCATTTTTCCGGCCTCGAGCATGAGGTTTTCGTGGCCCTGTGGTTGGACGCGCAGAATCGGCTGATCGTCGCCGAAGAGCTGTTTCGCGGCACGCTGACGCAGACCAGTGTCTATCCGCGCGAGGTCGTCAAGCGGGCGTTGTGGCACAATGCGGCGGCGGTGGTGCTGGCGCACAACCACCCGTCCGGCGTCGCCGAACCGTCGCGCGCCGACGAGTTGCTGACCAGCGAGTTGAAGCAGGTGCTGGCGCTCGTCGAGGTGCGGGTGCTCGATCATTTCATCGTCGCGGCGGAGGCCGCGCCGCTGTCCTTTGCCGAACGCGGGCTCCTCTAGCGGGGCGCGGTGGAAATCGCTTGAAAACAACTGCCTGCATCGGCTAGAATCGCGGGCTTTCTTCCTGAAACAATTGGAGCAACGATCATGGCGCGTGTTTGCCAGGTGACGGGCAAAGGCCCGATGGCAGGGAACAACGTTTCCCATGCCAACAATAGAACGAAGCGCCGCTTCCTGCCGAATCTGCAGTATCGCCGCTTCTGGATCGAGAGTGAGAACCGCTGGGTGCGCCTGCGCGTGTCGAATGCCGGTTTGCGGACCATTGACAAGAACGGTATTGACGTCGTGCTCGCCGAGTTGCGTGCCCGTGGCGAGATCTGACAAGGAGAGCAGGCATGCGTGACAAGATCAAACTCGAGTCTACCGCCGGTACCGGTCACTTCTACACCACGACCAAGAACAAGAAGACGATGCCGGGCAAGATGGAGATCAAGAAGTACGATCCGAAGGCCCGCAAGCACGTGATGTACAAGGAGATGAAGCTCCGCTAGGGGCTGCCCGCGGTTCGGTGTGCGGCGCCGAACCAGCCGCCCTGGGCGGCATGGCATCCTGTTCCTGTCCCATGGCCCTGTTTCACTGGCGTCGCCTGACGCGGGCGGCGCCGGTGCGGCGCGTCGCCGCAACCTACTGGGCGGCCTCCACGAGGCGGCGGTCGCGTACCCCCTTGGCCAGGATCTCGAGTACCGCCAGCGAATCTTCCCAGCCGAGGCAGGCATCGGTGATGCTCTTGCCGTACTCGAGCGGCTGTCCCGGCACCAGATCCTGGCGTCCTTCGACGAGGTGGGACTCGAGCATCATGCCGATGATTCGCTCGTCACCCGCCGCGACCTGACTGGCGACGTCGCGCGCAACCTCGACCTGCTGCCTGAAGCGCTTGTTGCTGTTGGCGTGCGAGGCGTCGATCATCAGCCGGGCCGCCAAGCCGGCAGCGGCGATCTCCCGGCAGGCAGCGTCGACGTGCGTGGCGTCGTGGTTCGGTTCACGGCCACCGCGCAGGATGACGTGACAATCCTCGTTGCCGCCGGTCGACACGATGGCCGAATGGCCGGCCTTGGTCACCGACAGGAAGTGATGCGGTGACTGTGCGGCGCGGATGGCGTCGATGGCGATGCGGACGTTGCCGTCGGTGCCGTTCTTGAAGCCGACCGGGCAGGACAGGCCCGAGGCGAGTTCGCGGTGCACCTGCGATTCGGTCGTGCGGGCACCGATCGCTCCCCAGGCGATCAGGTCGGCCGTGTACTGCGGCGTAATCGTGTCCAGGAACTCGGTGGCGCAGGGCAGTCCCATGTCGTTGATTTCGAGCAGCAGGCCACGCGCCAGGCGCAACCCCTCGTTGATGCGGAAACTGTTGTCGAGGCGCGGGTCGTTGATCAGCCCTTTCCAGCCGACCGTGGTGCGCGGCTTCTCGAAATACACCCGCATGACGAGCAGGAGATCGTCCTGGAAGCGTGCAACCTCAGCCTGCAGCCGTCGTGCGTACTCGATCGCCGAGTCGACCGCGTGGATCGAACACGGGCCGACGACGACCAGCAGACGGGTGTCCGCCCCGTGCAGGATGCGGTGGATGCTCTGGCGGGTATTGTAGGTCGTCAGCGCAGCGCGCACACCGACCGGAAATTCGCGGAACACATGGGCCGGCGGGACCAGTTCCTTGATCTCCCTGATGCGGACGTCGTCGGTATTGGGCTTGCTCTGCAGGGTCATCTCGGGTTTCTCCTGACTGCGGGCTGCGCTGCGAAAAAAGGCTGGATTCTAATCGAAACCGGAGCTCGGTGACGTGGCAGCGTGGCAGCGTGGCCGCGGCAGCACTTACCCCTGCGCGGCGCAGGCGCGCAGGGCTTGCCCGCCTATGGACAGCCGTCAGGCTCGCGCGCGGCCGGTGGCGGTGCCGCGGCAGCGGCCGCCGGTTCGCCAGCGACCAGCGGTCTGGCTTTCGCGTGGTCCCTGGCGATGGCAATGAAGTCCGCTTCGCGAGCGACGAAGGCATCGACGATGTCCGGGTCGAAGTGGCTGCAGCGGCCTTCGCGGATCATCCGCCCGGCCAACTCGACCGGGAAGGCGCGTTTGTAGACTCGCTCGGCGATCAGCGCATCGAAGACGTCGGCAAGCGCCATCAGGCGTGCGGCAATCGGAATCGCGTCGCCAGCCAGACCGTCCGGATAGCCGGAACCATCCCACTTTTCGTGGTGCCAGCGGGTGATCTCCCTGGCCATGCGCAGGAAGTCGATCGGCTGCTCGCTGTCCTGTTCGGCCTGCTGGATCGCCTGAAAGCCGAGCAGGCTGTGCGCCTTCATGATCTCGCGCTCCTCTGCGGTCAGCCGGCCCGGCTTGAGAAGGATCTCATCGCGAATGCCGACTTTGCCGATGTCGTGCAGCGGCGCGGACTTGCCGAGGAGCTCGATGTTCTCCAGCGTCAGGAAGGCGGCAAAACGCGGATGGGTGCTCAATTCCTCGGCCAGCGTGCGGACGTAGCGCTGCGTGCGACGCAGATGGTCACCGGTTTCCGGATCGCGAACCTCGGCCAGCCGGGCGAGGGCGCGAATGCTGACATCCTGGATCATCAGGTTGTCGGCCAACTGGCGGGCAACCTCGGCCGTCAGGCTGCGATTTTGGTCCAGCAATCGCGCACGTGCGGCTTGCAGCTCGAGCTGAATGCGCACGCGCGCGGCGACGATCGCCGGTCGCAGTGGCCGCGGCAGGTAGTCGTCGGCTCCCTGCTCGAGCCAAGTCTGCTCGTCGCCCCCGCCTTCACTAGCGCTGATCACGATGACCGGAGTGGCGCGGCCTGGCGCGCCCGGCCGCAGGCGACCGGGGAACTGGCGGCGATCGATCGCGGCGATCGTCGCATCGAGCAGGATCAGGTCAGGGCCAGGTTCGCCAGCCGTCACCTGCAGCGCTTGCTGCAGCGAAGCGGCGGCTTGCAGCCCGTGCTCTGCGGCAAGCGCGCGATTCAGGGCTTCCAGGTCCTCGGGCCGGTCGTCGATGATGAGTATCCTTGCCATACGTTCCCAAGCAGTGGTCGGGTGAGGCGCGTCATCATTATCGCACCGCAGCCATGCGGCAACGAGCGGGAAGTCGGCCAGCTTCTGGCGCCGCGCGGTCATGCGCAGGGGGCCGCTGGCTCGCGGCGTCCTCATCCGGCGGTTGGTGTCGCGCGGGGCCGGTGGGGCTGCAGGCCGGTATCGGCATCGCGCGGCAGCGTGAAGAAGGTGTGCCCATCATCCGCCCACCCTGTTCACGCTGTCGGGCGACAGTCGGTGCCGCGCCGGCCTGACCGGGCCGGCGCGCGAGCCGGCTGCGAACGCTTCGTGCAGGCACTGCGGCGGTGCGGAGGAAGTGTTGCCAACGGGCATCAGCCTGTCCCCGCCGGTCGCGCCCGGTTCAGTCAGTCTTGACGAGCAATCGGCGAATGGCTAGAATCCTGCCTCGCGTGTTCCTCGATAGCTCAGTCGGTAGAGCGTCGGACTGTTAATCCGTAGGTCCCTGGTTCGAGCCCAGGTCGGGGAGCCAAAGAAATCAAGCACTTAGGCCACTTCAAAAA
>JAEUOM010000229.1 GCA_016788495.1 Accumulibacter sp.
GGCATGCAAGAGGTCCGCGGTTCGATCCCGCGTACCTCCACCACAAGCCGAGAGAAGTTCCGGGTCCCCATCGTCTAGAGGCCCAGGACACTACCCTTTCACGGTAGGTACCGGGGTTCGAATCCCCGTGGGGACGCCAGCAGCTCGCCGCCTTCGCGATCCGAGCGGATGCGCCGGCAGTGCTGCGGTGCGACCGCTCCCCAGTCAATTCCCGGTAAGCGCTTCGTTTGCCAGCGCACGCAGCGACGCGGGGTTCCTTCGTGGGACGGTTGCGCCAACGTCTGCCGCGCAAGACGAAGGTGTCGTGGCGTCGGGCGCTGCGTGTCAGGCGTGTCGGTCGAGCCGCCGGCTGCGCACACCGGACGACCATCACCAACCGACGCTGCCGCTACGCCGTCCGCAGATGGAGTGATGAACCCGGCGGATGTCGAGAGGGTGCCGGCCAACCAGAACGTGCGCTTGGCGAGACCAGTGCTGGGTTTTGAAGACGCGACGGAGAGTGTCCGAGGGCCATCACCGCAACAGCCGTTCTGCCATGAACGGCCCGCCCTCATGTCTTCGTGAGGCACTTCAGTCGCCGGTACAACGTCCGTTCCGAGACGCCGAGGTGCCTGGCCAGCGCCTTGCGGTTGCCGCGGAAGCGACGCACCTGCTCCGCGAGCGAAACCGCTTCGCGATCGCGGGAATCAGGTTGTTCCGGTAGGTACTGCTGCGATGCGCCTGGGCGTATGCACGCTGCCGTCGCCAACTCGAGTGGCAGGTGCTGCAGGAGGATCTCATCGCCATCGCAGAGCAGGCTGGCGCGTTCGAGAATGTTGCGCAACTCGCGCACATTGCCGGGGTAGGCATAGCGTCTCAACCAGTCCGCTGCCTCCGGCGACAGGCGCCTGCAGAAACTCCCGCCAGCGAGTCGGGCGAGCAGGGTTTCGGCAAGCAGCAGGATATCGTCACCGCGCTGCCGCAATGGTGGCAGGTGAATCGGGAAGACGTTGAGGCGGTAGAACAAGTCCTGCCGGAAAAGGCCCTTGGCCACCATCTCCGTCAGCGGGCGATGGGTGGCCGAGATCGTTCGCACGTCGGCCTTGCGCAGTTCCGGGGCACCCACCCGGCGATAGGTGCCGGTTTCCAGCAGGCGCAGGAGCTTGACCTGGATCGACAGCGGGATGTCGCCAAGTTCGTCGAGAAACAGGGTGCCACCGGACGCTGCCTCGACCAATCCGGTCGTGCGTGTCGTCGCCCCGGTGAAAGCGCCACGCTCATGGCCAAACAAAGCGCTCTCGAACAAGGTCTCTGGCAGTCCGGAGCAATCGACCGCGACGAAGGGCGCGTTGGCGCGCGGGCTGAGTTGATGGATGGCATTGGCGACGAGTTCCTTGCCTGTCCCGGATTCCCCCTGCAGCAATACGGACGCCTCCGACGGAGCTACCCGGGAGATCAGTTCCATCATGCCGAGAAAGGCAGGCGAACGACCGATCAGACCTTGGGCATGCGAACGACTCTGCGCTCCGGGCAGAGCTTCGAGCTTCTCGATGTAGAGGACGATGGCGCCGCTGCCATCCCGTATCGGCGATAGCTCGATGTTCTCGAAGGTCTCGCCCTGTGCCGTGTAATGGAGATGCAAGACGCGCTCGCGCCGGCCGGACCTCAGACTGCGCTGCAGCGGACAGGACTCGCCCGCCTGGTCGCAGGGCACCGTGTGTCGATGCGAAACCTCGAAGCACTTGCGGCCAGCAATCTCGATCTGGTCGACCCACTTGGCTCGATACGCCTCGTTGGCAGCCACTATTCGATAGTCGCGATCGCACAGGATGTGCGGTTCAGGCAGAGCCTCCAGGAACGACACCAGTTCTGCCAAGAACTTCTGGTCGACTGCCACGCTATGCCATCCACTCTGCCAATTGCACTGCCGCTATGCTGCCATAGTGGCAGTTGGCAGTCAAAGAAGACGGTAGTGCGCGCGCATGGAAGACATCAACCAATTGATTGTTCGATGTTTCCATCTGTTCACAGAGAGCTGGCACGATCCTTGATATGCAACTACTGATACGTTGTTGAATGGCTAGGCCGAACCTGGTCGATCCTGATTCGGCAGTAGCGCAGCGCCCCGATCATGATACCAACGAACATCGCCCACGAAATCCGGAGTACTTCGTTGCGGTTGGCACCTGTACGCATCGCGGTTGCTCTCCCGGCAACGCTTTCGATGCTGGCGATCAGGCTCCGGGTGCCGACTGGCCCTGGGGTTTTCTCTGCCCATGCCACGGTGCAACCTCCGATTTCGCCGGCTGCGTTTTCAAGGGCATGCCGGCACCGACCCATCTGGGAATCTCCCCTCACACCTACCTGCCTGACAGCCGTCTGATCACCGACACAGACCAGAGCGGACAGTCCCGATCGAAAGGACGCATCATGAAGATTGCAGTGACCAGCCAGAACCGAAAGACCATCACCGAGCACGCTGGGAAATGTCGCAGGTTCTGGATCTACGAAATCGAGAAGGGCCTCGTCGTTGGCAAGAGCTTGGTCGGGGTTTCCATGCACGAGGTCTTGCACGCCAATCGCCAGAAGCTGGCCGAGCCGCTGGCCGGAATCAACGTCCTGATCGCCGGCGGCATGGGGCCCGGTCTCTTTGATCGCCTGATGCAGGGTGGCATTCTTCCGGTCATTACGCTGGAGGAGGATCCCGATGCCGCGGTAGCCGCTCTGCTCGCCAACAACCTCGATCGGTTGCCCGTTCGCCGAAGCCGTCGTTGCCGCGAACAACAGCACGCATTGGGTTGACGCCTGGCGCGTTTGCGCGTCACTGGAGTGGCCGCAGGCTTCTCGGCTGACATTTCGCGAGGTAATCACATGACCCCCATTGCTCCCCCGTTTGACATCGGCGCCCTGCGGCGCTTGCGCATTGTGTGCATCTCGGAAACCGGCTGGTTCGACACCACGACGGTATTCGATGACATTCGGGCTGCTGGCGGCGTGCAGACCGATCAGTACGCCATTCCGTGGCCGCCGTTCGGCCCGCTGCATGCGGAGAACGCAGCCGGCTTCTCGGCGCTTCTGGAAGCCGAGACGACCGATGGCAGCGTGCGCCGCCTGTTGTTCGACACCGGCTGGAACCCCGACTGGATGGATCGTCGCTTTGCCGAGGAGGGCATCGACACGCTGCTGCAGGAGGGGATGATCGAGGCATTGATCGTCAGTCACGAGCATTTCGATCACTTCTGGGGGATCCGCTCGACCCTCAGGCACTGCCCCGACATCCCGATCTACCTTCCCGAGGGCTTCCAGCCGGCGGGGCTGGCGTTCATTAGCCGGCAGGGTCACACCGGAACGCTATCCACCGTTGCCAGCGCGCAGCCGCTGGTGCTCTTTCCGGGGCTGGCCATTGTCAGCTTTCCGATGAGCACATTGCTGCAGGTCCAGGGAGAGAACGTCCTGTACGCCAACCTCGAGGATCAGGGGTTGACGATGATCACCGGTTGCGGCCACGGCGGGGTGCTCAACCTCCTGGATTATGCACGTCGGAATCTGACGGGTGGCGAGCGCATGCATGCGATCTACGGCGGGCTGCACCTTTCTCCCCTGGAGGACTGGGACGCGGGCCGGGACCAGATCGTCAAGGCCCTGGCTGGCTATGGGATCGCCAAGATGGCGTGCAATCATTGCACCGGTCGCACGGCTGTCGAGAAGATGCTGGCGAGCGGCTTGCCGGTTCTGCGCGGGACGGCCCGGCATGGCTCCCAGACGGAGTTGTTCGTGGGTAACGGCGACGCCGTGAATCTGGGATAGATCGCGTCGGACTGAAGCGCCTCCTTGGCCGCGGATGGTGCGCGTCCGCTGGTTGGTTCAAGCCGCCGGCACGGTTCAGCGCTTGGGTACGGGGTTCGCGAGCGCCTTGCGGTTCGGAAACGGTCTGCGACGTGCCGGCGTTGCCATTCGCCCGCGGGCGTCGACGCGCAGCCGGCAACCCGGCGGCGGGCGGTCGATGCGGCGCCAGAGGGGCACGGTTACTCTGATGGATGGTGCCGCGTCGCGCCCTGACCGTTCGTTCCACTACAATTCGATTGGCTCGGGAATTGACCCGGGACGGAGAACGGCGATGAAGGGAGTGCAAGGCAGTGGCAACAAAGGCCATGGGCCAGCTGGCGACGCGATTGCGCGCTGAGCAACGTGGGCGGGCCCAAGGTCGCCGTGACGTCTGGAAGACGAATGGCGAACGGAGCTGGCTGACCGCGAACTGGGTCGTCGAGCCAGTGCTGCCGTCCGCGCCGACAGCGCAATGACGCCTCTATCCGAACTGCATCGGCAGATCGACGCGCGCGTGTTGGCGATTCGTTCGGCGCGGCCCGACTGGCAGTGCGCCCGGGGTTGCGACGCTTGTTGCCGGCGGCTCGCCGCCGAGCCGCGGCTGACGGCAGCGGAATGGGATCTGCTGCGCGCAGGGCTGGCCGAGCTGCCGGCAGAGCGGCTGCGGCCGATCGCTGCCGACCTCGCGACCCTCGACGGTCGGTCGCAGGGTCCGCTCGTCTGCCCGCTTCTCGACCAGGCGACAGGCGCCTGCACGGTCTACGCTTGGCGGCCGGTCGCCTGCCGCACCTACGGCTTCTACGTCGAGCGCCAACTCGGGCTGTATTGCCACGACATCGAGGCACGCGTGGCGGGTGGCGCACTGGCCGATGTCGTCTGGGGCAATCACGATGCCATCGACCACGGGCTTGCCAGCCTTGGCGAAGTCCGCACGCTGCGCGAGTGGTTTGCGGGCTGGCAGGACAGACCCTGAGCCGCGGCGGCGTGTGCCGGGCTGCGCCAGCCGCCCATGGCCGCTGGTGGCCGGCCGCCTTGGCCGGATGGGCCCACCGCCACGCTGCAGCATAGCCGTGGGCCGCGCCCTGCGGAGGGAAATCTCAGCGTGGCCGTGACCGGCTGGACGTCGGTACGGGCGCGGCGCTATTCTGGCTGGCGCGAGTCGATCACGAGCGTCACCGGCCCGTCGTTCACCAGATGGACTTGCATGTCGGCAGCGAAAACGCCGGTCGGCACCCGGCGGCCGAGGGCGCTCTCGAGGCGGGCGACGAAGCGTTCGAACAGCGGCTGCGCGACCGTCGGCGGTGCGGCGCGCTGCCACGATGGCCGGTTGCCCTTGCGGGTGGACGCGAAGAGGGTGAACTGGCTGACCGCCAGAACCTCGCCGCCGATGTCGCTGACGCTGCGGTTCATCAGTCCGGCGGCATCGGCGAAGATGCGCAGGCGGGCCAGTTTGCCCGCCATCCAGTCGAGGTCGCCGTCGCCGTCGCTCTCCTCGAAGCCGGCGAAGACGAGCAGACCGGCAGCGATGGCGCCGACGGTTTCGCCGGCGACGTCGACACGTGCCGCGCCGACCCGTTGTACGACCACCCTCATGCTGCGCCGCTGTTGGTCAGCGTTCGCCGCATGCAGACCGCCGACGCCGGACACAGGTCGCGGAACTCGCTGCACAGCGCGAGTTCAGGCGGCACCTGGCGGCGATCGAAGGGTTGAAAGCCGCGGGCGGCAAAAAAACCGGCGGCGCTCGTCGTCAGGAGAAGGATTTCGCGCTGGCCGCGGTCTTGCGCGCGCTGTACGAGTTCATCGACCAGCCGGGTCGCGAGTCCGCGCTGGCGGTGACTGGCTGCCACCGCCAGCGACCGCAGCAGCGCTGCCGCAGCGTGAAACTCGAGGCCGCCGCTGGCAACGATTCGCCCAGCGTCACGGCAGACCAGGAAATCCGCCAGGTGTTGCTGCGCAAGGTCGGCCGTTGGCAGGGAACAGGCGGTGAGCAGGGCCAGCAGATCGGGCAGATCGCCGGCCAGCGCCGGCTTCGGCAGCAGAGCGCTCATGACGGTCGCGCTGCGCGCGGCTGCCAACCGTCGCGGCGTGGCAGCCAGCGCACCGGTGCCGACAGCGGTTCCGGCTGCAGCGTGACGTGCGTGATGCCGCTGGCCGCCAGGGCTTCCCGGCTGGCGGCCAGCACCGCTGGCCATTGCTCCAGCGACTCGACGACGAGGTGCGCGGACAGCGCGACGCGGCTGGAAGAGAGGGTCCAGATGTGCAGATCGTGCACCGAAGTCACGCCGGGGATGCCAGCGAGGACGCGCGCCACCTGCTCGGTCGACAGGCTGGCCGGTACCCCTTCCATCAATGCCTGCAGCACCTCGCGCAGCAGCCGCAGGCTGGAGGCCAGCATCAGCGCGCAGATCAGCAAGGAGAGCAGCGGGTCGGCCGTCGTCCAGCCGGTCCACATGACGACGGCACCGGAAACCAGCGCGGCGACCGAGCCGAGCAGGTCGCCGAGCACGTGCAGCAGCGCGCCGCGGGTGTTCATCGTCTGTTCGCCATGCATCAACAGCCAGGCGACGACGATGTTGAGCAGCAGCCCGAGGGCGGCGACCAGCGTCACGGCTTCGCCGTTGATGGCGACCGGCGTCAGGATGCGGTCGACAGCCGCCACCGAGATGCCGACGACGACGACAACCATGCAGAGGACATTGAGGAGTGCCGCCAGCGTCTCGACGCGGCCGTAGCCATAGGTGTGCTGTTGCGTCGGCGGCCGCTGCGAGAACCAGGCGGCGAAGGCGGCAAGGGCGAGCGAGGCGCTGTCCGTCACCATGTGGCCGGCATCACCGATCAGGGCGAGCGAACCCGACCAGAAGCCGGCGGCAGCCTCGACGCCGGCGAAACCGAGCGTCAGCAGCAACGCCCAGAGCAGGCGTGGGCCGGCGTCCGCTGCGTGCCGGTGCGCATGCTCGCCATGTCGGTGGCCAGCGTGGTCGTGCCCACACTTGCCGTCTGCGTGCGCGTCGTCTTGCTGCAGTTGTGATCCGCTCATGGTGGTGGAATTCTAACCGACATCGCCGTCCGCTCCGGCTCAGGGATGCGGGCGGAAGAGGCTGCCGCTGGCAACGCCGCGCATGGTTCCCACCAGCGTTGCCAGCCAGACGACGAGCAGCAGACCCCAGCAGGCGATGCCGATCCAGTCGACACCCGCCAGTCCCGTGGCGCCGCCGAGCCGCAGGCTGGCGGCGGCGAAGGCACCGAGTGGAAAGGTGAACCCCCACCAGGACAGCGCAAATGGCAGCAGGCCGCGACGCTGGGCGGCGGCGGTCAACAGCGTCGCCATCAGCAGCCACCAGACACCAGAGCCCCAGAAGAGCAGGCCGACGAGGAGGAGCACGCCTTGTGGCAGGGCGAACGGCAGTTGCTCGGCGAGATTGAGCAGGCTGACGGGAATGACGCCGATCGGTGCAAGGTGGATCCAGACTGTCGGCGTCAGCATGCCGAAAGCCGGCTTGGCCAGATACTTGCGCTGCAGGGTCAGCGCCAGCAGAGCCAGGTACATCAACGTCCCGGCGCCGAGGGCGACGACGTTGAGCAGCAGGGCGAGGTCGCGTGCCGCGCCCGTGAGCTGACCGACCAGCGGCGCGCCGGCGATGGGAATGACGACCAGGCCGACCGCTGGAATAAAGTTGGCCGGCGTCACGTGTTCAAGGCCGAGTTGCTCGCCGGCGAACGCTGTGTACAGCACCGCCAGGCCGAAAGCGAAGGTCAGCACCGCCCCCGTCCACCAGAATGCGAGCGCCAGGCCGACGTGCGGGCCGAAGGCGAGAAACTGCGCGGCGATGACCAGCATGGCGATCGGCAGGGTCGGATAGAAACTGGCCTGCACCGGATGCCGCAGCGTTGCCAGTGCGAGCTGCGGGTGCACGAGGCAGCGGGCAAACCAGGGAAGCAGCAGCGTGGCGAAGAGTGCCAGATTGAAGTAGTGCAGTGCCCAGGCCGGCGCCTCGAGGACCGGCCAGCGCGAGGCGAGAGCCAGCGTGTCGAGGCTCAACACACCACTGCCCATGACCGCAGCGAACCAGCCGGGAGCGAAGTGGCGCACGACATCGGCAAGGGTGGTCGTTGGCGAATGGGCGGCGGCCATGGCTCGAGTTTCCTGTCGGTCAGAGAACGCTGATTATCTCTCGGCTTGGGCGCCAGCGCGCGGCCGTGGCTGCGGCCGGCTGCCGCCGGCGCGGCCTCGCTGCCTCGAGTGCGCACGTGTCCGGCTGCCACGCTTCAGCCACGCATAAGGTTTCGCCGCCATCATTCTTGGGCTAGACTGTTGATCGACAATCGGAAAGCCACCATGACCGTTCTCCCATCGCGCCACCAGATCGACTGCTTCTTCCTGCTCAGCGGACTCTGGGTCGTCCTGCACGTGAGCGCCTTCACCACCGGCAGTGCTTACGCCACGCCGGCACTGGTCGCGTGGACGCTGGCGACGACGATCAGCTATGCCTTTCTCTACCTCCTGCCGGCTGTCGTCCCCGGTTATGTCGTCCATCACTGGTTGCGTCGGCGCCCCGCCACGCCTGGCGCACGGCTGCTGCTCGCCGGCGTCCTGGTCGGCCTGACGGGAATGGTGCAGGTGCTGCTGTTTGCCGACCGCGTGATCCACGACATGTACGGTTTTCACATCAACGGCTTCGTCGTCGATCTCGTCTTCTCGCCCGGCGGCATCGATTCGCTCGGCGCCAGTCGCAGTACCGAGTTGACGGCGGCGCTGATCGTCCTCGCGTTGCTGGCGCTGCAGGCGGCAACATGGTGGTGGACGGTCATGCGGCAGAGCGGGCAGGCAAGGCCGCCGCAGCGGCGCCTGCGGGCACGCTGGGTGCTTCTCGTCATCCTGGGTTTGGCGCTGGGCGAGCGGCTCGCTTACGGTTACAGCGCGGCCACCAACTATCAGCCGATCCTCTTTGCCAGTGAGCGCTACCCGTGGTATGTGCCGACGACGTTCCGCAAGCTCGCTGCCCGACTCGGCGTCGAGATGGGCAAGGAGACGGCCGAGGGGGTGCAGCTCAGGCATGGTGGCCTGAGTTACCCGCTCGTCCCGTTGCACGTCGAAGCGCCGGCGCGTCCGCCGAACATCGTCTGGATGGTCGCCGAGTCGTTGCGCTTCGACCTGCTCGATCCGGCGATCATGCCCAATCTGTGGCGGTTCTCGAACCAGGCGCTGCGTCTCGAGCAGCACTACAGTGGCGGCAACGGCACCCAGATGGGCATCTTCTCGATGTTCTACGGACTGTACGGCAACTACTGGTTCCCGATGATCAAGGCGGCCCGCTCGCCCTTGCTGATGGACGTGCTGCAGCAGCAGAACTACCAGTTCAGCCTGCATACCAGCACCGT
>JAEUOM010000236.1 GCA_016788495.1 Accumulibacter sp.
CCAGATCAGCGGCTCGACCCGTAGCGAGTCCGGCCGCCGCTGCCGCGATACCTTCGCCAGCCTCAAGAAGACCTGCCGCAAGAACCGACTGTCCTTCTGGCAATACCTTCAGGACCGCGTCTTCGGCTGGCATCGGATTGCTCCGCTGGCGCAATGGATCTTCGAGGCCACGCCGACGGCGGCGAACGTTCCCGCTCATGGCCCCTGAAACGGCGTCCGCTCGCTATTGCGGGCGCGTCTTCAGCACTGCGGAACTCGACCAGATCCGGCGGCTGCTCGCAGCCCATCCTGCCGCCTCGCGCGCCCAGTTGTCCCGGTTGGTCTGTGCCGAGCTCGGATGGAGCCGCGAGGACGGGCGGCTCAAGGAGATGAGTTGCCGCGTGGCGACGCTGCGCATGCAGGCTGACGGCCTGCTGCAACTGCCGCCGCCACGCAATGGCAATCACAACGGCAAACCCTGGCACCGTCGTACCGCGCAGGCCGAACCCGATGCACCCCTCTGCGCCGATGGCCCGCGCGCCCTGGGGACACTGCAACTGTACCGCGTCAGTCATCGCGCCGAATCGCGGCTGCACAACGAATACATCGACCGTTACCACTACCTCGGCTATCAACCGCTGCCCGGTGCCCAATTGCGCTACTTCGTTCGCGCCGGCGGACGCCTCGTCGCCTTGCTCAGCTTCGGGGCCGCCGCCTGGAAGACCCAGCCGCGCGACCACTATATCGGCTGGACGCCTGCGCAACGCCAGGAGCACCTGCACCGGGTCGTGAACCATGCGCGATTCCTCATCCCGCCGTGGATTGAATGCAAGAATCTGGCCTCGTCCATTTTGGCTCGCGCCGCCCGGCAGATCGCCGCCGACTGGCAGCTCCAATACGGTTACCGGCCGCTCTTGCTCGAAACCTTCGTCGAGCAAGAGCGCTTTCGCGGCACCGCCTACCAAGCCGCCAACTGGCGCTGCCTCGGACAAACCACCGGCCGCGGCAAGCTCGATGTCCACCACCAGGCCCTGCTGCCCATCAAGACCGTCTGGGTCTATCCGCTCGACAGGCACTTCAGACGGGTGCTCTGCGAGTGAACGCGTCGCTCTGGCACCCATCCAAGCGCTTACATGCCCGGGCTTTTTGAGAAGTTATCTATTCCGGGCCTCAACTGAGCAATTTAGGTTCATCAACGGAAAGAGCGCCACCGCAACTATCCGTCGACAGCGCAGAACGACGGCCTCAAATTGGCTGCATGATCGCAGAGAAACGGTGGCTCAAAAGAGCCGCACCCTTTTCATTTCGCACTCGCATGTGGACAGCGACGCAGCCAGGGACGTGGCGGACGAATGGACACGCTGGGGCTACGGCGTCGATGCCGACTTTCGAGACAAGGCTCTACTCAAGGCCGCCCGCGACCAGGTGATGACACCGGCGCTGGCGGATCACCTGCGCCGCATCATTTTGGGCTGCAAAGTGTTCGTCTTTCTCGTTTCGGAGAAATCCGCGCAGTCCGGTTGGATGCCGTGGGAGTTGGGCTTGGCCCACGGTGCCATCGGCCGTGTGCATTTGTATCTGCTGCAGGCGAACGCGCTGGAAGCGTTCGACGCGCAGGGGTGCGAGTATCTTCGACTCTACGAGGACTGCACGTTCTCGGTCGACAACGCCCGCGTGTACTTGTGACAAGTCGTCAGCCAGGCGCGCGGCGAGGCGTTTTCGCCGGCGCATATCCAGGCTACGGTCGATTCGATGCAACAGACCACCGCACGCCTGCGTGAGGGGAACCTTTCGGAACCGGGCAGGCTATCGTCCGTCGGCTTCACTCAGATTTCCGCTGCCTCGACGGGAGTCACGATGAACCAGACCGTGGATCTACCGCCTCAACTGAAGACTGCGCTGGAGGCAGCGCGGCAGTTGCAGGACGCGCTTGAGGTTGCGATACGAACCGCCCTTCGGAGATAGTGCGGTTGACCCACGTAAGCGCCGCTGAACCTTCCCCACGGACTGTGGCCGATAGTTCCCTTTGCTCGACCCCTCCTGTCGAACCAACCGGGGCGACACCTTCTCTCGCGTCCAGCACACCCTCGGACGCTGGCTTCTCCAGGGCCTCGACGCTCTCGACAACGTAGCCTCCGCCTTCGGCGAACTCATCAAGAACCTCATCCAGACAAAACCAAACTGATCCCGTCTCAAAAAGTTTACCAAAAACCCGCCTTTATCAACCGCGTATGAATTCTTTGTCTGACCCTGTGGTGTAAGGCTGGGCACATTTCGTTCTACCCGATCTGCCGCCTGGCCGCCGCCACCGCCTGCATGCGTCGGCGCTGGGCCGACAGCATCAGCCGGTGCGCGGCGATCACCGCGATCGACACGACCGTGACGACGACCGTGGCCAGCGCGTTGATCTCGGGCTTCAGGCCGTGGTGCAGTCGCGAGAAGACCAGCACCGGCAGCGTTGTGCTGCCGGGGTCCGACAGCATTGCGGCGAGTACGAAGTCGTCCATCGACAGCGTGAACGACAGCAGCCAGCCGGCGGCCAGCGCCGGCGCGATCACCGGCACCGTGATCACGAAAAACACTTTCAGCGGCGGGCAGCCGAGGTCGAGCGCAGCCTCTTCCAGCCAGCGGTCCATCTCCAGCAGGCGCGACTGGACCAGCACCGCGACATAGGCCGCGCTCAGCGTGGTGTGGGCGGTCCAGATCGCGACTACACCGCGGCCGCCCAGCCACGGCAGCAGCGGGTGGGTGAACAGCAGCACCAGCGACAGGCCGATCACCACTTCGGGTAGCACCATCGGCGCGGTGCTCAGGCCCGCGAACAGCCGGCTGCCAGGGTAGGCGCCGAACCGCGCCAGCACCACCGCCGCGGCGCTGCCAACGATCACCGCGGCCGTCGCGGCCAGAGCACCGAGCGTCAGCGACAGGCCCAGCGCGCGCTTCAACTCGTCGTCGTCGAGCAGCGCGCGGTACCAGCGCAGTGACACGCCGTCGAGCCGCGTCGTGATCTCGCCGCCAGTGAACGAGAACACCAGCAGGCAGGTGATCGGCAGGTAGAGGAAGACGAAGACTATCAGCAGCCAACTGCGGCCGCCCCAACCCCGGTTCATCGCAGACTCCCCGGCGCAGCGCGGCCGTGGCGGCGCAGCAGCATGATCGGCCCGATCAGCAGTAGCACCATCACCACGGCAACGGCGGCGGCCATCGGCCAGTCCTGGTTCGGGCCAAAATCGTCCCAGATGCGACGGCCGATCATCATCACGTCGCCGCCGCCGAGCAGGTCGGGGATCACGAATTCGCCGACCGCCGGGATGAAGACCATCATCGACCCGGCAACGATGCCGCGCCAAGACAGCGGCAGTGTGATCGACAGGAAGATCACCGCCGGCCTGGCGCCCAGGTCGCGCGCGGCCTCGAGCAGCCGGTTGTCGAGCTTGACCAGGTGGGCGTACAGCGGCAGCACCATGAAAGGCAGGTAACTGTAGACCATGCCGACCAGCACCGCGCCGCTATTGTAGAGCAGAGGCAGCGGCTCCTCGATCCAGCCCGCAGCCAGCAGCGCTTGGTTGATCAGGCCGACCTCGCTGCTGTCGAGCAGGCTCATCCAGGCGTAGACGCGCAGCAGGAACGAGGTCCAGAACGGCAGCATCACCAGCATCAAGAGCGTCTGCCGGCTGACCTCGGCCGAGCGCGCGATCTGGTAGGCGAAGGGGTAACCGATGACCAGGCAGACCGCGGTGGTCAGCGCCGCCAGCCCCAGCGAATTGCCCCAGGCGGCCAGGTAGGGCCGGTCGGCGCCGGGCTGGGCCAGCGCGCCCAGTTCGTCGCGCAAGCGGCGGTACGGTGTGGCGTCGGGCGACCAGTGCAGCTGGCCGTCAGGGCCGAGCGACAGCGGTGAAACATAGGGCGGCACCGATAGTTCGGGGGACGACAGGCTGACGTCGACGATCAGCGCGAACGGCAGCGTGAAGAACAGCAACAGCCAGGCCCAGGGCAGAAAGCCGGCCCAGAAACGACCGCGCAGCAGGAACAGACGTGGCAGTTTCATCGCGTCAGCACCACGCCGTCCGGGGCGGCCCAGGACAACCAGACCGCGTCGCCGCGCACCGGCGCGGTGTCCTCTCCCCAGCGCGCGCAAGGCACGCTGGCGATCATCGTGCGACCGCCGGCGAGGCGGACGTGGTAGTCCGAGTGGCTGCCGAGGTAGGCGATGTTGTCTACCGTGCCCGGCGCCTGGTTGTCGGCCTTGTCGACCGGTGTCCGCGACAGCCGTACCCGCTCGGGTCGCACCGACAGCCAGGCTTCGCTGCCGTCGGCGGGTCGGCCGGCCTCGGCCAGCGCCAGCGGCTCAGGGAGGTCGTCGCAGCGCAGTCGGCCGCCCGTGACCCGGCCGCCGAGCAGGTTGGTCTCGCCGATGAACTGGGCGGTGTAGCGGCAGGCCGGTTGTTCGTAGACTTCGTCGGGCGTGCCGACCTGCAGCAGCTCGCCCTTGGGCGACATCACGCCGATGCGGCCGGCCATCGTCATCGCCTCTTCCTGGTCGTGGGTGACCAGGATGCAGGTGACGCCGACGCGCTGGATCAACCGGACCAGCTCGAGCTGGGTGCGTTGGCGGATCTTCTTGTCCAGCGCCGACAGCGGCTCGTCGAGCAGCAGCAGTTTGGGATGGCGCGCCAGGCTGCGCGCCAGCGCGACGCGTTGCTGCTGGCCGCCCGACAGCTCGTGCGGCCTGCGACCGGCATAAGCCTGCATTTGCACCAGGTCCAGCATCTCGTCGACGCGTTCGGCGATCTGTTTCGGCGCCATGTGCGGCCGGATCTGGCGCAACCCGAACGCAACGTTGGCCGCCACCGTCAGGTGCGGGAACAGCGCGTACGACTGGAACATCATGTTGGTCGGCCGTCGGTGCGGCGGCAATGCCGACAGATCCTCGCCGTCGAGCACGATGCGCCCGGTGGTCGGTGTCTCCAGCCCGGCGACCAGGCGCAGCAACGTCGACTTGCCGCAGCCCGACGCGCCCAGCAGCGCGAAGATCTCGCGCTCGCGCACGGCCAACGTCACCGATGCAACGGCCAGGGTCTCGCCGAAACGCTTGCTCGCCCCCTCGATGCGCAGATAATCGCCCTGCGCGTCGCCTCGGTCTTCCATGCCGCGCTATTTTCCGGCCTTGAAGAGCGACAGGTTTTGCGTCATCTCACGCTGCACCTCCTTGCTGAGCACCGGCTTGGCGCGAAGCGTGCGTTTGACGTCGTCAGGCACGTTGATCGTCGGGTCGTTGGTCAGCGCCTTGGATGTCAAGGCCAGCGCTGCCTTGTTCGCGCTCAGATAGAAGGTCTCGTTGGAGATCTGCGCGACCACCGCCGGGTCGAGCATCGCATTGATCCAAGCATGGGCGTTCTCGGGGTGGCGCGCGTCGCGGGGGATCGCCATCACGTCGACCGACATCATCGCGCCAGGCTTGGGAATCAGGTAGCGCAGCTTGACGCCGGTCCCCGATTCGGCGGCGCGGTGCGCAGCGATGCGGGCGTCGCCGGAGAACATCATTGCCGCGCACAGGCTGCCTTTGGCCATCAGGTCGATCGGCGAGTTATTGAAGGTGCGGATGTCGCGACGAACCGGGCGGATGCGCTCGATCGCGGCGCGGATGTCCTCGGGCGCCAGTTTGGCCGTGTCCTTGCCGGCATAGAGCATTGCCGCCAGAACCACGTCGCTGGCCTCGTCCATCAGCGCGATGCCGCAGCCCCTTAGCTTCGCGGTGACTGCGGGGTCGAACAGCAGGTCCCAGGCGTTGTCAGGCAACGGGCCGCCCAGCGCTTTGGCCACCTTGTCGGCGTTGATCGCGACGCCGGTGGTGAACCACATGTAGGGCACGACATGGCGCAGGCCGGGGTCGGCGGCGTCGATCGCCTGCACGATCAGCGGGTCGAGGTGTTTCCAGTTCGGCAGCTTGCTGCGGTCCAGCGGCTGGAAGATGCCGGCCTGCACCTGCTTGCCGGCGTATTCGACGCTCGGGTAGACGACGTCGTAGCCGCTCTTGCCGGTCAGCAGCTTGCCCTGCAGCATCGCGTTGCTATCGTACAGGTCGTAGCGCACCGCGATACCGGTCGCCTTCTGAAACTGCGCGACGGTGTCGCGGGCGATGTAGTCGTTCCAGTTGTAGACGTTGAGTCGGAGCTCTTCGGCCGCGCCAGCGCTGCTTAGCAGCAGCGCCAGAGCAGCCGCCCACAGGGCACGCAATGTCATCAAGTCTCTCCGGGCCCGCCGTGATGAAGGGTAGGAAACTCAACGGTACCGGCGAGAGTATAGGAGCTTGCGTCACGCGGCGTCAATCTTGTATTTGGCGCTACGAGCATCTCGAAAATCAGCGCAATCGCCTACCGCTCACGACGAGCGATGACGGCTTGCGGAGTCCCTTGGGACCCGCAACGCGATCATGGACACGCTGTTCGCTGCGGTCAGAACCACGGGATGCAGCGGCGTGGCCGGGTCGGTGCTCCGCGGGGGATTGAGCAGTGCGAGTTGCCCGGCCGGGTGGCGCAGGCGCGCGGCGATCTGTTCCTTGGTCTTGGCGAAGCTCGCCTGGTAGGTATCGTAGCTGCGCTGCTTCTCCTCCTGCAGGACGGTGACCGCCATCGTCACGACGGCCAGGGCGAGCAACAGAAAGGCGCTGCGAAAGAGGCTGCGCAGCCGGAAGGACGCCAGCCAGGCCAGCCGCGCTCATCGGCGGACATCGTCCGGGGACTCGTCCGACCAGCGGAAGCCGGGCATCGGGATGTTCTCGATGCGATCGAAGTCTTCGTCGAATTCGCGGAAGGCCTCGCGGATGGCGCTGATGTGCTTGCGGATGTTGTCCCGGTTGCGGCCGCTCTTCACGACCTGGAAGAACTCTTCGTAGGAGACGCCCTGGCCCCGCTTCTCGTAGAGGGTGACCAGGATCCGCCGTCCGGTCAGCGGCAGATTGACCCGCTTGCCGCGCCACAGCCGGGCAGCCTGGCGGAGTGGGTCGAGTGACAACTTATCGCCGGCGGCGGGACTCGCCTTGCCGTGATCGCGATCGTGCGCGGTGCGCAGGATCTCCAGGAAGGTGTCGACGAAGTCGGACTCGGAGAAGGTCGTCTTCTGCAGGTAGTCCCAGGCATCGAGCGCCTTCATGATGCTGCGGTAGATCGTCGCCGGCATCGCCGAGACGATCAGAACCGGCGTCCCGCGCGCACCCTCGTTGATGGCGTTGATGATCGCGACGCCCGCATGCCGCTCACGACCCAGATCGATGTCGAGCACCACCAGGTCGTAGTCCTCGGGGGCAATGGCGGCTGCGGCGTCGTCGCGGGTGAAACACTGCTCGACCCGGAACCCCGGCCTGGCCGCCTAGCTCAAACCACTGTCTCAAATCCGGGCACCACTATAGACGGGTGGCAACTGACCCGCTTCCCGCCGAACACCGCAGGCGGAGGATGTTCGCTTGCCCCACTTTTCCCGGCAACAGGCGCTGTACCTTCGCTAGAATTCGCGCTTCACGACGTGACTGCAAGAGGAGAAGCGCGATGAGTGATGAAAGCGAAAAGTCCAGCACTTTCGAGATGCTCTGTGGTCTGACGCTGGCGGTGTTGGCGGCAGTGCTGGCGATCAACGACCTCGGAGCCGGCAAGTACGGCGACGACGAGATCATCGCCCACAACCAGAAAGCCAATGCCTTCGACTGGTATCAGGCGAAGGGCATCAAGCAGTCACTGGTCGAAGGGCAACGGGACATCCTGCGGATACTCCTGGAGTCGCGCGTGATTCCCGCCGAGAGCGAAGCCCGCATGGGAACCCTGATGGCGACTCTCGACAAGGAGATCGGCCGCTACAGGAAGGAGCGCAAGGAGATTCTCCTCGGCTCGACCGCCGTCGGGCAGGAAAACTGGGTGCTTGAAGAAGACGGCAAGCTTGGCCAAGTCAAGGGTGCGCGCGAATGGGAAGCGGAAGCCAGGGCGCTCGGCGCCGTCGGTGACACCTTCGACATCGCCACATTCTTTCTGCAAATCTGCCTCGTCATGGGCGCCATCAGCCTGATTCTCAAGGGGGAGCGGATGCGAAACACCTTCTATGGGCTGATGGTGGTACTTGGCGGAGTCGGAACGGCGTACTGCATCATGGCCTATTCCCAGGCAGGGGCTTTCGCTTGAAACAGAGTCCGCAGCCTTCGCCGGCAGGCAGAGCCGCCTTTGCCCAAGACGCTGCACTCGGCGCGCCGCCCGGTTGGACGCTTCGCCGCCGGTGCGTCGAGGCGCTTGATCCACGTCAACGCCAAGTGGCAATGGCTACTCTCTAATACCCGGATTTCACCTGAGGACCGCTGGATGTTTCGCATCTCACAGTACATGCAGGAGCTATCGACACCGCGACCAGCCGGTCCGAAGCAGAATCCGCCAGCGCCGGTGGTGATCTGGAATCTCATTCGGCGCTGCAACCTGACCTGCAAACACTGCTACTCGATTTCCACCGCCAGGGACTTCCCTGGCGAGCTGAGCAGCGAAGAAGTCTTTGCGGTGATGGATGATCTGAAGCGTTTTCGCGTGCCGGTGCTGATCCTCTCCGGCGGCGAACCACTGCTGCGGCCCGACATCTTCGACATCGCCTGCCGTGCCAAGTCGCTGGGCTTCTACGTCGGCCTGTCGTCCAACGGCACCCTCATCGACTCGGCCAACATTGACCGCATCGCCGACTGCGACTTCGATTACGTCGGGGTCTCGCTCGACGGCATCGGCGCCACGCATGATCGTTTCCGGCAGATGAGCGGGGCTTTCGACGCATCGCTGCGGGGTATTCGACTGTGTCGCGATCTCGGCCTGAAGATCGGCGTCCGCTTCACGATGACCCAGGAGAACGCGCACGATCTGCCGCAGTTGCTGGCCCTCGTCGAAGACGAGGGGATCGACCGCTTCTACTTCTCGCACCTCAACTATGCTGGCCGTGGCAACAAGAACCGCCGGCAAGACGCGCAGTACCAGTTGACGCGGTGGGCCATGGACCTGCTCTTCGAGACCTGCTGGCAGTACCAGGCGCGCGGGCTGCGCAAGGAGTTCACCAGCGGTAACAACGATGCCGACGGTGTCTACTTCCTGCACTGGGTCAGCAGGCGCTTCCCGGACAAGGCGGCGAGCATTCGTGCGCGGCTGGTGCAATGGGGCGGCAACTCTTCCGGTGTCAACGTCGCCAACATCGACAACCTCGGCAACGTTCATCCCGATACCATGTGGTGGCACCACACCTTGGGCAACGTTCGCCAGCGGCCCTTCTCCGAGATCTGGATGGACGTCTCGGATCCTCTGCTGGCGGGCCTCAAGCGCTTCCCGCGCCAAGTCAGCGGGCGCTGCGGAGAATGCCGGCACTTCGACATCTGCAACGGCAACACGCGCGTCCGCGCCCAGCAACTGACCGGCGACGCGTGGACCGAGGATCCCGGCTGTTATCTCGACGACGCTGAAATCGGCGTCGCACCTGGGCGTGAACGCGTGACCGACAGCCAGCCAATCACCATCCGGAGAGCCTCATGAAGTCGCTGCGTCGCCTTGCCGGGCCATGCCTGTTCGCCACGCTCGTCGCGGTCGCTGGCGCTGCTGCCGCTGCCGCTGCCGATGTGCGTGCACGCTATCAGGAGCACTGCGCCGCCTGCCACGGCGAAACGCGCCTGGGTGGTGTCGGACCGGCGCTGCTGCCGGAAAACTTGGAGCGTTTGCGCAAACCGGAGGCGCTGAACGTCATTCGTGACGGGCGGGTGGCGACGCAGATGCCGGGCTTTGCAGACAAGCTGAGTGCCGAGGAGCTTCAGCAACTGGCGGAGTGGATCTACACGCCGGTGGTTCCGGCGCCGGTCTGGGGCGAGAAGGAGATCCGCGACTCGCATGTCGTCGATGCGGCTGCCGCCCGACTGCCGGCGCGACCGGGCCGGGGGCTCAAGGGTGCCGATCCGCTGAATCTCTTCATCGTCGTCGAAACCGGCGACCATCACGTTTCCGTACTCGACGGCGACAAGCTGGAACGTCTGCACCGCTTCCCGAGTCGTTATGCGCTGCACGGCGGGCCCAAGTTCTCGCCGGATGGCCGTTTCGTCTACTTTGCTTCGCGTGACGGCTGGATCAGCAAGTTCGACCTCTACAACCTGGTCATTGTCGCCGAGGTGCGGGCAGGACTCAACACGCGCAATGCGGCGGTCTCCGGCGACGGCAAATGGGTTCTGGTCGCCAACTACCTGCCGCACAGCCTGGTTCTGCTCGACGCCGTGGATCTCTCGCTGGTGAGGATCATTCCGACCTGGAATGCCGCCGGCAACAAGACCTCGCGCGTGTCGGCGGTCTATGATGCGGCACCGCGCAAGAGCTTCGTCGTCGCGCTGAAGGACGTTCCCGAGGCCTGGGAGCTCAGCTACGATCCGGCGGCCGAACCGGTCGCCGAGGGCCTGGTGCATGATTTCCAGTACAAGGAAGGGGAGTTCAAGCCGGGGATGTTCCACCCCAGGCGGACGATTCTCACTGACTATCTCGATGATTTCTTCTTCACTCAGAGCTACGACGAGATCCTCGGTTCGTCGCGTTCAGCAACCAAGGGACAGGTGATCTTCCTCGATGGGCGGAAGAAGGTTGCCGAGCTCGACCTGCCCGGAATGCCGCACCTGGGGTCGGGAATCACCTGGAAATGGAAGGACCCCGCCGGCCGCCAACGGACGGTCATGGCCTCGCCCAACCTCAATGCGGGACTGGTGACGGTCATCGACCTCGACACCTACGAGAATGTGAAGCAGATCGAGACGCTGGGCCCAGGCTTCTTCCTGCGCAGTCACGAGAACTCGCGCTACGCTTTCACCGACTCGATGATGAGCAAAGAGAACCGCAACGTGCTGCAAGTGATCGACAAGCAGAGCCTCGAAGTCGTCGCGCAGATCAGGAGCAAGCCCGGACAGACGCTGGCGCATGTGGAGTTCACGCGCGATGGCCGTTACGCTCTGGCCAGCCTGTGGGAGATGGATGGCGCACTGTTGGTGATCGACGCGGAGACCCTGCGCGAAGTCAAACGCATTCCTGCAAGGAAACCGGTCGGGAAGTACAACGTCTGGAATAAAATAAGCAGGTCCGAGGGGACGAGCCACTGACCCGCGGCTCTGCGCGAGCCGTGTGTCAGTGAACCGGGGGTGGCGGAAGATGCGGTGCATCGCCAACCGGGCCGCATCGTCCTGCGAAAAATCGTTCCTGACAGAAGGCCGACCATTGAACAGAATCATCCGCAGAAGATCCCGTTTCTGGCCGCTGGCATGCCTCGTCGTCGCCTTGGCGTGCCCCGGTTTCGGTGCCCTCGCTGTACCGAAGGCGGCTGAGCATGAGGAGGGTGAGGTGAGCTTCGGCGAGGCTGTCGGCGCACCACCGAAAGCAGGAGCGAAAGCCCCCAAGCCAGCCCCCGCCGGACAGCCGGTGAAGACAACCGCCGGCAAGCAAGAACCGGCTGCTGGTCGGCGACCGGCGACGGCCGCGGCAAAGACAGCCGGGAAGACCAGGGCCACCAGCCCACCGGCGACAGCCAAGCCCGGTGCGGCCGCGAAGCCGCAGGGCAAGAGCAAGGCGGCGAAGAAGTGACGGCCAAATCGTTCAGGACGAAGGCCCGCTGCGCAGCCGACAAGGCTGGCGCAGCGGTGGATCAGTGAACATCGCCAAGCTTTGCATGCGCGCTACCCTTTGCTGCGGCCTGCTCGTCGCGCCACTCCTGCATTCCCCCGCTCTGGCGCAGATGCCGCGCCTCGAGTTGACTGCCGGCATGTACCGGATCGAGGCCGAGGTCGCCGCCAACGATGCGAGCCGCGCGCAAGGCCTGATGAATCGCCGCAGCCTGCCTGCCGGCCAAGGCATGCTGTTCGTCTTTCGCCAGGCAGACCGGCACTGCATGTGGATGCGCAACACCTACGTGCCGCTGTCGGTGGCCTTTCTCGACCGGGATGGCTACATCCTGAACATCGAGGACATGCAACCCGAGACCGAGACCAACCACTGCGCGGCCAGGGCAGCCGGTTTTGCCCTCGAGATGAACCTCGGCTGGTTTGCGGACAAGGGCATCAGGCCGGGAACCCGTATTGCGGGCGTCGAGAAATCTCCGGCGCCGCGCTAGCCGACCGAGCCCTCATTAACATGCATCCGGCAACCAGCAAGCCGCTGCCGGCAGCCGCTGTCCTCCTCCGGGTATGTCGGCGGCCGGGATCCGCCACGACGGTGAGCCGCCTGCACCTGATGCCTGGCGAATGAGTGCAGTGGGTGGGCAGCAATGGCGAGGCCGCATCACGCGCACTGAGGACAACGCGCCGCTCCTGCCGTGGCTGCGTGACTGCGGTTCACTGACGGCGCGCCTCCAGTCGCGCGGGCGCTTCACCGTGCGCCTCCTGCGCCAGCGTCGATGCCAGCCGACAGCCGACGAAGCACTGGCACTCGGACTGCCACCCGCCGCGCTGGCGTGGGTGCGCGAGGTGGCACTGAGCTGCGACGATCGCGTGGTCGTCTTTGCGCATACCGTCCTGCCCTGCCAGCCACGCGGTCCGCTGACCCGCTGGCTGGCACGGCTTGGCGAGCGTTCGCTGGGTGCCCTGCTGTTCGCACATGTCGGCTTCAGCCGTGGTCCGCTGAAGTTCCAACGGCTCGATCAGCGGCACGCCCTGTTCGCACCGGCCGTGCAGGCACTGCAGTTTTCTGGCGGAGCCCCGTCCGAGCTGTGGGCGCGCCGCTCGCAGTTCGGCTTCGGTGCGCAGTCGGTGCTGGTGACCGAAGTATTCTCGCCGAGATTGCTGCAACCGGCGCCGGATGCAGCGGCGCCGGCGAGCGACGCCGGATGCAGCGGCGCCGGCGAGCGACGCGGACTCGTTGCGGCAAGACCGGCGCCTTTGTCGATCAATGCTGAGAGGGGAAGCGCCATGCAGATTGCCGTTCTAGGTGCCGGAGCCTGGGGTACCGCCCTGGCGATTGCTTTCGCTGACGCTCACCCGGTCATCCTGTGGGCGCGTGATAGCGATCAGGTTCGTCGTCTGCAGACCGAGCGCGAGAACTCGCGCTACCTGCCCGGTCATCGTTTCCCGCCAACGTTGAGCACCACGGCCGACGTCGCGGCGGCCACACGCAATGCCGATCTGGTTCTGATCGCGGCCCCGCTGGCCGGATTGCGGACCACCCTGCAGCACCTGCGGGACTGCGGCAGCGAAACACCTTTCCTGTGGGTCTGCAAGGGCCTGGAGCGAGGTACCGGGCTACTGCCGCATCAGGTCGTCCAGGAGGTCCTGGGCGAGCGCCTGTGTGGCGCCCTGACCGGACCGAGTTTTGCCGAGGAGCTGGCTCGAGGCCTCCCCACCGTGGTCACCATCGCGTCCACCGACGCCGATTTCGCACTCTTCTGCGCCGGCCATCTACGCCGGCCGCGCCTGCGAATCTACGCCGGCGACGACGTCATCGGCGCGGAGGTCGGCGGTGCGGTGAAGAACGTGTTGGCGATCGCCACCGGCGTCTGCGATGGCCTCGGGCTGGGCATGAATGCGCGCGCCGCGCTGCTCACCCGTGGTCTGCACGAGATCACCCGCTTCGGCAGAGCGCTGGGTGGTCGCCCGGAGACCTTCATGGGCCTTTCCGGCATGGGTGACCTGATCCTCACCTGCACCGGCGACCTCTCACGCAATCGCCGCGTCGGGCTGATGCTCGCCGCGGGCAAGCCACTGGATCAGATCACCGAGCAGCTCGGACAGGTGGCCGAAGGCGTTCCCGCAGCGCGCGAAGTGCAGCGGCGTGCCGCAGCGCTCGGAGTCCGGATGCCGATCACCGACTGGGTGTGCACCCTGCTCGACGGCAGCGTCAGTCCGATCGAAGGCGTCGCGGCGCTGATGGAGCGGGACATCGTTTTCGAGGACGCCTAGCAGGCTCTGTCTCGTCCCGCTCAATACGCACCGCGGTAGCCGATCTGCCGCCAGGCCTCATAGACGGTGATGGCGACCGCGTTGGACAGGTTGATGCTGCGGTTGTTGGCCACCATCGGCAGGCGCAGGCGGTGATCGGGCGGGAACTCGGCGAGGATCTCGCCCGGAAGGCCGCTCGTTTCACGGCCGAA
>JAEUOM010000163.1 GCA_016788495.1 Accumulibacter sp.
CCGACCACTGCTCTGACATGGGTTTCACTCCACGTTAAAGTGACCCATGACTATTTACCTCACCTCCGGCCATTTGTCTAGTGCCGAATGCCACCGCCCACCACCCGGCACCGGCGCCAGTCGCACTTCCGATTGCACCCCTGCTTGACATACCCGGGCGACCATCTATGTTGCGTCTGCCTTCCTGTTTCATGCATGCCATCGCCACTACCCCGGCGGAACCACAGGCTGCTTTTCGTTCGCTTCGCCTGTGACAGCGGCCTTCCCCGTAGTCTCGTCGGGTCGGCTTCCGCATCAATACTTTTCGAGGCCTGCTCAGTGTTCACTCACGTTACGGCCTGCATGCTCGCCAAGTTCCCAAAAGAACCCTCGACACCAGAGGCTCCAGCCGCTTCGTTAGCTCCACGACTGCTCCAGTTGCTACCGGTCGGAACGAAAGCTACCGGACGGGATTCGCACCCGTTGAAAGATAGCGCCTTGGCACGGCGCACGGGACAGCGTATGTAATTCAGAGCGTCGCCGAGGCGGAGTGTTCCATGTGATCCAGCGCGCGTGCAACAAGGCAAGAAACGCCTTCTCACCACCAACTGCGGGCACGATTGTTCGTTGCAGGCCGAGTGCCTCGGCGAACGCCCGCGCCGGACGCGGGCGCACTCGCGTCGTCGACAGGGTCAGCAAGCTCGCGCCGATAGACCACAACCTCGCCTGCTCGCCGCCTGAGCCTGCCACCGCTGGCGGTAGTCGCCGGCATGCGCTTCGATCCATGCCAGGGCGCGCAAATCGCGCTGCTCGCAGGGAAAGCGCTGCAGGTAGGCCTCGATCACGGCCAGTTGCGTCTGAAGAAACTCCATCTCCGGCGACTGCGCGTCCGCACAGCTGTCTGCAGGACCGGGAAGAGACCAGTTGGCCGCGTCATCGGACATATCCATGCTCTACTCCCATCAAGGCGAGTGGCTGTCTCAGCGGCAGCCCGGAACACGCACCGGCAGCTGCCGCCTGACGACGGCTCGTCAATGGACGATCCTGCCGGCGGGCGCGAACTCGCCGGAGGAAATAGTCACAAACAGATTTAACTGAACCGCCTAAATTACTGTAGCGTTTGATTATTGTCGCATCGCCAAGCGGCCGCTTGTCAATAGCGACGGGGCGCTGGCAGCGGTCTTTCGTCGTCAACGATGCAAATCCGCGACACGCGCCCAGCGACACGCCGCCACTCGAGCCTGCGTTCATGAACTGACGACGCTCTCCAGCTCATCGATCTCATGCGCGCCTCCCCGATCCCTGACCATCCTGCCGCGCATGGTAGATGGGCGACGGGCGAATCGCACGCGCGACCGATCACTGCAGGCTCAGGCGCTGGTGAGGAGGAAGGGGGCGGGATCGATGCGGCATTCCCGCCCGGCGAGGCAGTCTGCCAGGAGTTCGGCGCTGCCTGCGGCCAGCGTCAGGCCGAGGGTGCCGTGGCCGATGTTGACATACAGGTTGTCATGGCCAATGCGGTCAATCAGCGGTCGCCCGGAAGGCGTCGCCGGCCGCAGACCAGCCCACGACGTCGCCTGGTCGTAGTCGCCCGCCTGCGGAAAGACCTCGCGCGCTTGGCGAATGAGCGTCGCGAGCCGGCGCGCCGGGATGTCGGTCCGCTCGTTGCCCATGTCGACCATCCCGGCCACACGCAAGCGGTCGCCAAGGCGGGCGAAGACGATCTTGTTCCGGCTGTCGGTGATCGACAGCGTGGGCGCCAGGCCGCGAGCGCAGTCGAGGGTCAGCGAGTAGCCCTTGAGGCCAAGCAACGGAACCCGCAGCCCCATGCCAGCGAGCAGATCGCGGCTCTCGATGCCACCGGTGAGAACGAAGTGGTCGGCAGCGATCTCCGCATCGGGCACAAGCAGTGCCGCGATGCGCCCCCCCGCCAGTCGCCGCCCGCGCACCGGGGCTCCGTAACGGATTTCACCGCCGCCGCTGCCAATCAGCGCCGCCAGGTGCACGCACAGCGCGTGGCTGTCGATGACGTCCTCGGATGGTGTGTGAATACCGCCGACGAGCCGCTCCTCCAGCCCCGCCAGCGCCGGCTCGACGGCAACACATGCGGCGGCGTCAAGGGCGAACTGCTCGCAACCAAGCTGCGCCTGGAACCTGAGCTGTCGCTGCCCGGCGCGAAAGGCGACGACATCGCGATAGAGGACGAGTTTGCCGTTTCGCCGATAGTGCAGCGCCGGTGCGGGCGACTCGAGCAGCAGTGCATGCAGGCAGTGGCGCGACAGGAAGCCCAGCGCCAGCAATTCGCGCGTCGTCTGCCGCGCGCGCGCAGTCGTGCAGTGGGCCGCGAAGCGGTAGCACCAGTGCCAGAAACGGGGTGACAGCGACGGCCGGAAGCATAGCGGTGCGCGGGCGTCGAGCAGGTAGCCGGGAAAGCTGCCGAGGGCTGCCGGTTCGGCCAGCGGCGCGACGTGGCTGTATGACAACTGTGCGCCGTTGGCGAAACTCGTCGCCAGGCCGGGGCCGTCTCGGCTCTCGAGCAGCGTCACGCGATAACCCTCGCGCAGAAGCCGCCAGGCGGAAAACAGCCCGACGATGCCAGCGCCGACGATACAGACGTGCTGGCTCATCGGCCGGCCGTCACCCCGCCACCGCCCTGCCCGGCATCGACACAGGCCCGGCGCACGGCTTGCCGGCACCCAGCCGCCGCGCAACCCCCTTTGGCCACTTGGCGGCAGCTCGCAGACGGGGCCGCGACGGAGAACCGGGTTTGCATGGCGACTGTCCTTTGTGATGGCGGAAAACAAGGATGGCTGTGCCGGCACCGCGGACGGTCGTCGGCTGGCTCTCGCTGGGAGCAATCGCCACAAACGAAGAATAGCGAAGATCGTTCCGCTGCAGCAGCAACCCGATCAGCACGGGACCGCTTTCCCGCGCGCAACCGGCCACGCAGGCCGCAAGGCTGCCGGCACGCGTGCTCACCGCGCGGGCGGGCTGACGCCGAAAAAACGGACAGAAACCGGACAACCTGCGCGCCAGACCTTGCCCAGAAAGCTTTCGCGAACGACAATGGCAGGCCGCACGGCGATCCCGCTGGCGTTCCTGCCGTGGCCTGCAGCGCCGCAACTCGAAGACGATGAAGACATTCCCGACCCTCGCCCGCCTGCTCCTGCTCCTCAACCTCGTGCTCGCCGCCTGCTCGGGCCCGCCGGGCTTCAAGTCGACCGACATCACCGGCGTCGAGTGGGGCAAGGAACTGGCGCTCACCGATCACCACGGGCAACCGCGCCGGCTGGCCGATTTCAAGGGCAAAGCGGTGATCGTGTTCTTTGGATACACCCAATGTCCGGATGTCTGCCCGACGACGCTGCTGTCGATGCGCGAGGTGGTCGATCGCCTCGGCAGCGACGGCCAACGCGTGCAGGTTCTCTTCGTCACGCTTGACCCGTCGCGTGACACGCAGCAGCTGCTCGCCGAATACGTGACCGCGTTCAACCCCGGTTTCATCGGCCTGCGCGGCGACGAGGCGACGACCGCAGCGGCGGCCAAGGAGTTCAAGGTCTTCCATGCCAAGCAACCGGGCAGTACCCCCGACAGCTACAGCATCGATCACTCGACCGGCAGTTACGCCTTCGACCCGCAGGGCCGCCTGCGGCTGCTCGTCCGTCACGGTGAGGCGCCAGAGCATGTCGCAGCCGACCTGAGGCTGCTGCTAGCCGGCAAGTGATCACCCTGGAGTCCCGACATGAAACGCCTTCTGCTGCTCCTCGCCTTTGTTGCTCTGCCGGTGGCCGCGGCGCCCAGCCTCGACCAGGTCAATCTCGATCTCGGCACGCCACCGGTGGTGATCGTCAAACACAGCCTGGCGCAGCGCACCTCGCGCCTCGTCCGTTTCTACGACGCCGGCATCATCGGTCTTGCTGCCGACGGCATGGTGAAGCTGCGCGATCCGAGCCGGCTCAACCTGGCGCAACGGCAGATCGCCGAGAAGCTGATCGACAACGAGAATCCCGACCGCAATTCGCTGATCTACGCGCTCGCCGAGGGGCATGGCGGACAGGGCTGGGAGCCCGCGGTGCGCGCCGCGCAGATCGTGCGCGGGAAGGCACAATGGCACTCCGGCTGGTGGATTGAGGACGCGCAGGGCAGGTGGTCGATCAAGCCCTGAGCGCGCCCGCCGTCACCAGTGCCCGTAGCCGAGCCCGGTGACCGGCTGGCCGCAGCTGCGACATCTTGCCGCAGAACGATACGCAAGTACCGGTTCATAATCGATTTCCCTGAAGGATAACGGAGGCTGGCTTGAACAAGAGGCAAACGATTTCCGCGTCGCTGCTGCTTTTGGCCTTTGGCTCGGCCGCGGCAATGGCCACTGACGTCGAGGTGCGCAACGCTTGGGTACGTGGTACCGTCGCCGGCCAGCAGGCCACCGGCGCCTTCATGGACATCAGCAGCAAGTCTGGCGCGACGCTGGTCGGCGCCAGCAGCCCGGCCGCTGCCGTCACCGAGATCCACGAAATGAAGATGGACGGCCAGGTGATGCGGATGCGCGCCGTTCCGCGCCTCGAGCTGCCGGCCGGCAAGACGGTCCAGCTCGGCCCGAGCGGCTCCCACGTGATGTTGATCCGGCTCAAACAGCCGCTGCTGAAGGGCGACTCGGTGCCGCTGGCGCTGCAGATCGAAGGCAAGGACCGCAAGGTCGAGACGATCGAAGTCAGGGCCGAGGTGCGCGACCTCACCGCCGCCGCGTCGCCGGCGGGCGAACACAAGCACTGAGCGCCGGCAGCTAGAGCACGTAGAGCAGGATGGCGACGTACTGGGCAGCGCTGCCGGCGAGAACGAAAAGGTGCCAGATGCCGTGCGCGTGCGGCAACCGCGAGTCGAGCGCGTAGAAGATGATCCCCACCGTATAGGCCACACCGCCGACTGCCAGCCAGACGAAGCCGGCGGTGCCGAGCGCCTGCAGCAATGGCAGCAACGCCGCCAGCACCGCCCAACCCATGACGACGTAGATCACCACCGACAGCACGCGCGCCTCGCTCTTCAGCCAGAATTCCTGCACCGAGCCGACGACCGCCAGACCCCAGACGACGGCGAGCAGCGACCAGCCCCACGGACCGCGCAGGGTGACGAGGCAGAAGGGCGTATAGCTGCCGGCGATCAGCAGGTAGATGCTCTGGTGGTCGAGCTTCTGGAAGATCTCCTTGGCACGGCCACGAAAGCTGTGGTACAGGGTCGAGAAGCTGTAGAGGAGAACGAGGGTCGCCCCGTAGATCGAAACGCTGACGATCTTCCACGGGTCGCCGGTCCGCGCCGCGAGCACGATCAGGACGACCCCGCCGACCAGCGCCAGCACTGCCCCGAGCAGATGCGTCCACGCATTGAGTTTCTCACCATGGTACATGCGCCCACCGCCCTCCCCCCGACAGCCGGCTAAACGGCCATACAGGCCATTGTCGGGGATTGGCTCTGCACCGGTCAATCATAATTCGGGGACAGTATACTGAGTTCAAGGACGGTCGACAGATCGCCTCGACTGCCCAGCCTCGCGATTGATCCTGCGGCCGCACCGAAGTCGGCCACTCGGTGACGACGGCGATTCGCTGGCCGTATACTGGATTCCTCGGCAACGCTGTGGCGGTCAGACTCCTTACCGGGCCGCCCCTCCTGTCTTCCTCTACCCGACAACATGCGGCCTATTAAGTATACTGTCACCGAATTAGAAGCGATCGAGATCGTTGCGGTGCGGGCTTTCGAGACGGCCGACGGTTCGCACACGCTGTGGTCCGATGCCGACCGGGCTTGGGCCAGCCGGGCCGCCGCCGAGGTCGTCGGCGAGGGAGCAGCGGACGCGGGCTTCCTCGCCGGGCGCGCGCGGCTGGTGCTCGGCCGCATCGGCGAGCGGTTCCCGGTCATCCGGCGCGCCGTCCGCGCGCTGCGCTGGCGGCCTTGGCTGGCCAGCACGATTGCCGTCGCCGCCTTCATCGGTGGCCTGCTGGTCGACCGGCTCGGTGGTGGCCAGCGAATCAACATCCTGATGCCGCCGGTGCTGGCACTGCTCGCCTGGAACCTCGCCGTCTACCTGCTGATGGCGGCGAGGTTCTGTCTGCGCCGCCTGGGGAATACGCTGCCGCAGCCCTGGCGACGAGCCATGGACCGGCTCGCGACCGGGCTGCAACCCCACCCAGGAGGCGAACTCGGGGCCGCGGTCGCCCGCCTGGCGAGCGACTGGGGCCGCCTCTCGGCGCCACTGCATGGCGCCCGCGCCGCGCGCATCCTGCACCTCGCGGCAGCGCTGCTGGCGACCGGCGTGCTCGCCGGCTTCTATCTGCGCGGCCTCGCCTTCGCCTACGAGGCCACTTGGGAGAGTACCTTTCTCGCCGCCGGCGACGTGCGTCGGCTGCTCGCCATCGCGCTCGCACCGGGCGCGGCGCTGAGCGGGATTCCCCTGCCGACGGCGGACGAGATCGAATCCATCCGCACACCCGCCGGCGAAAATGCGGCGCGCTGGCTGCACCTGCTGGCGGCAAGCGTCGCCGCCGTCGTCATCGTGCCGCGTCTCGTGCTCGCCCTGCTCGCCTGGCTGCTCGAGCGCCGCCGCTCGAGCAGCCTGCCGATCGACTTCGACGAACCCTACTTCGATCGCCTGCTGCGCGACTTTCGCGGTGGCCCGCTGCGGCTCACCGTGATCCCGTACAGCTACACGCTGCCGCCCGAGGCGACCAGCGGCCTCGAGCGCCTGGTCGCCCGCGCGCTCGGCGGCAACACGCTGCTGACCGTCGGCCCGGCCGTGCGCTATGGTGACGAGGATGCGCCGCTGCGGACTGGCGCGAATAATGGTGACGGCCAGATCATCGCGCTGTTCAACGCGACGGCGACGCCGGAACGCGAGGCGCACGGCGCGTTCCTGCGCGCGCTCGGCAATCCGGACGGCGGCGCCCGACGGATCGTCGCGCTGGTCGATGAGAGCAGCTTTCTTGCCCGTGGCCGCCAACCGGGGCGGGTCGAGGGACGCCGCGCCGCCTGGCGCGAACTGTGCGCGACGCTGCGCGTAGGCTGCGTCTTCGCCGACCTCGCAGCAATCGCCACCGCTGACAGCGGCAGCCTCGACGCGGCCGCCAGCGCGCTCGCCGGCAACTTCGCGGAGCACGGGTGATGAGCACCGACGCGCGTGCCATCGCCCTGTCGCTGATCTCGCACACCAACGCCGGCAAGACGACTCTGGCGCGCACCCTGCTCGGCCGCGACGTCGGCGAGGTGCGCGACGCCGCGCACGTCACGACCGAATCGACGCCCTACCCGCTGATCGACACCGCCGAGGGCGACACCCTGCTGCTCTGGGACACGCCCGGCTTTGGCGACAGCGCGCGCCTGGCGCGACGGCTGGCGCAGCAGGGAAATCCGATCGGCTGGTTCCTGTCGCAGATCTGGGACCGCTTTCGCGACCAGCCCTTCCACCTTTCGCAGCAAGCGGTGCGCAACGTGCGTGACGAGGCCGATGTCGTCCTTTACCTGGTGAACGCTGCCGAGGCGCCCGCCGACGCCGGCTATCTCGCGCCGGAACTCGACGTGCTGGCGTGGATCGGCCGGCCGGTCGTCGTCCTGCTCAATCAGACCGGACCGCCGCGGCCACACACGGCGGAACAGGCGGACGTGCAACGCTGGCGCGAAGCGCTCGGCGAACGAGCCTTCGTCCGCGACGTGCTGACGCTGGACGCCTTCGCACGCTGCTGGGTACAGGAGATCGTCCTCCTGCGGACGCTGGCCGCGTCGATCGTTGCCGACAAGGCGGCTGCCTGCCAACGCCTGGTCGCCGCTTGGACGAGCCGGCGCGAGCGGCAATTCGCCGAGGCGATGGCGGCGCTGGCGAAGGCGATAGCCGGCGCCGCCTGCGACAGCGAAACGCTCGCCACCCCTCGCCTGCGCGACCAGTTGCGCACGGCGCTGCGCTCGGTCGTCGCGGGCGAACAGGAGAACGTCGACCGGCAGCGTGCCGCCCGCGCACTGGCCAGCCGTCTCGACGGACGGCTGCGCGCGAGCACCGAGCGCCTGATTGCTCTCCACGACCTCAGCGGCCACGCCGCCGACGCAGTGCGCGCACGCATCGGCGCGCACCTGCGCACGCAGACGCCGCTACACACCGGCAAGGCTGCGGCCGTCAGCGGCGTCGTTTCCGGGGCACTCTCCGGGCTGGCAGCCGACCTGGCTGCCGGTGGGTTGAGTTTCGGCGCCGGCACGCTGCTCGGCGCACTCGCCGGCGCCGCCGGTGGTGCCGGCGTGGCGCGCGGCGTCAACAAGCTGCGGGGGCGCAGCGAGACACGACTCGGCTGGGACGACGAACTGCTCGACGGCCTCGTCGTCTCGGCCCTGCTGCGCTATCTTGCCGTCGCACACTTCGGCCGCGGTCGCGGGGAATGGGCCGAAAGCGAGTACCCGCCGTTCTGGCGCGAACTCGTCGAGGAGGTCCTTGCGACCCGCCGACCGGCTCTCGCCGCGCTCTGGGCACAGCGGCCGCGAGCCGGCAACGTGACCAGCGCCAGCGAGGAAATGCTCGCGGCGAGCCTGCGCCGGCACCTCGCGGATGCGGCCCGCGAGGTGCTCGAACGGCTCTACCCCGGAGCGATCAGCGACACGTCACGCAGCTGAGCAACTGCCGCGCGACGCGCCGGCAGTTCGGCGACGGCCGCCCGCAGCACGCCGCCGCGCAAGGGCGAGGCGGCTATTCGGGCAGGCCGTTGAGCAGGAACATGGCCTGCAGGGCATCACCCGGCTTGCCGAAGGGCTCGAACCAGCGCTTGACGATCGGACCGATCTCGCCCGAGCGATAGAGGCGCGCCAACGTCCGGTCCACGGCCAGCCGGAGATCGTCATCGCGGCGCATCATCAGCCCGTAGGGCTCATAGCTGAACTGCATCTCGGCCAGCGCGAACGGCTGTCCCTTGCCGCGAATCAACGCCGTCGTGACGAGGACGGTGCGATCGGCGGCGTAGGCCGTCGCGGTCCTGTCGGTCAGCGCCTTGATCGCCGCGTCGTGATCCGGCACCCGGATCAGCAGCATGCCGAGCTTGCCGGCCTTGATCATCTGGTCCAGCGTCGTCTCGGTCGTCGTGCCGGCGACCACCGCCACGCGCTGGCCCTTCAGCGACTCGACCGTGGTCGGCACCTCGCCCTCGCGGAAGAGCAGCCCGGCGCCGTCGACGAAGGTCATCAGGCTGAAATCGAACTCGGCCCGACGCGAGATGGTCTGCGTCGTGTTGCCGCATTCGAGGTCGATCTCGCCGCTCTTCAGCGCCGCGAAGCGGCTCTGGGCCGTTACCGGCACCCAGCGGACATCGAGTTTCGGCAGGTTCAACTGCTTGCCGATGTCGTCGGCGACGATCCGGCAGAGGTCGACGGTGTAGCCACGCGGCTGCTTGTCGTCGCCGGTAAACGAGAAGGGAACCGAGTTCTCGCGGTAGCCGAGCTTCAGCGCGCCGCTCTGCTTGATCCGGTTGATGGTCGATTCCGACGCGCTGACCGGCGCGGCAAGAGCAAGACTCGCGGCAACGCCGGCAAGCAACAGGGTTCTTTTCAGCATGATGGGTTGTCCTTGATGTGGGGTGGGGTGACGATCCGGCCCGGCAAGCCGCTCGCCGGGCGCGGCAAGTATGCCCAAGATTGGGTTTTCTTGCCACCTCCGGCACCCGCCGGTCTCGGCGCGGTTGACCAGCGGACGCGGCAGGGGCTTGATGTCCGTGGCCGGGACGTGGCTCTAGCAGGCGATGCAGACCTTCGGGCCGTGGATGTCGCTGGACGGCAGCATTTCCGCCGCCCCGGCAGCGGTCGCGAAGAGACCGAGCACCGCGACGGCTTGCGACCTCAACACGGCTGTCCTGCCTTGCAGCCTTTGAGGATCCACAGCGAGATGACACCCGCGGCCTCGTGCGCCATCGCCTTGCTCGCCATGGAAGTCGCGTCGCGGCCGGCATTGCTCTTGATCGCCGGATCGGCGCCGGCCTCAAGCAGCAGTTGCGCATGCGCCGCCTTCTGCGTGTAGGCCGCCATGTGCAAGGGCGTGACGCCTTCGTTGTCGCGTGCATTGGCGTCGGCGCCAGCGGCGAGGAGGGTCTTCAGCGCGGACCGGTCGGGGTTGGTCGCAGCGAGGTGCAGCGGCGTCGCGCCGCTGTTGGTGCGTGCGTCCCGCATCGCCGGATCGGCCTTCAGGATGGCCGCCACCTGCGCCCCCGTGCTCAGCCGGGCGGCGTCGTGGATGGCCTCGTCGTGTGCGCCAAGCACCTCGGCCCGCGTCTGCGGCATGGCCAACAACGCGATGAGCGCCAGCAGCATGATTCTCACGGTCTTCATGTCGTTTCCTCGTCCACGGTGAACGGCATGCGGTGTCGCTGGCGGCTCCGGCGGCGAGCACCCGGACCGCCGACCTCTCGCCGGCGCTCCCCCTCAGCCGCCACCGAACTGCCGCGTCAGGTTGGCGACACTGGCGACGAGTTGGTCGAGGTCGGGCGCCTGGCCACCCGGCGTGACGCGATCGATCACCTCCGGCAGCAACTGCGCCAGTCCGGCGCCGGCTTCGGCTTCGCTGACGCCAGCCTGGCGGGCGATCTGCGCCAGGGCATCGTCGCCGAAGACCTGGCCGATCGCCCCCGGCGGCAGGGGCAAGTTGTCACCGGTCGACACCCACGAACTCGCCTGTTCGCCGAAACCGGCGCGCTGGAACTGCTCGAGCAGCGCGCCCAGGCCGCCGGCACCGCCGGCACCGCCTGCCAGCAGACCGCCAAGCACCGAGCCCAGGCCAGCCGTGCCGGAACCGCCGCCACCGCCGCCGAGCCTGCCGCCAAGGGCATCGCCGAGACCAGCGCCCTGGCGACCACCGCCGAGCATGCCGCCGAGCACATCAGCAAGACCACCGCCGCCAGCAGCGGACGTTGCGCCGCCCTGCCGATTCAGCAGCATGCCGAGCACCACCGGCAACAGCGCCGCCAGCAGTGGGTTGCCTCCGCCCGCCTGACCTGCGGCGGGCGACTCGCCGCCCTCATTGCCGAATACACCGCCGAGTATTCCGTTCAGCAGTCCCATGTTGCACCTCCTTCCGATGTGTGATTGAGTCGCTGCGCGACGCGAGCAGCCCCGCCGCTACCACGTCCCCATTGTGCCGCCGGCCGGGCAGGACGCGGGGCATATGATGACAGACTCGTTGCCACAGGCAAGTGGAGGAGACGAGTGACCGGGGCTCCCCGCTTGATGACCGGCAGCGTCCCGCACGCACGCGGCTGCGGCAGCGGATGCTGCCGGGCGCCGGGAACGATTCCGCGCAGCTTTCCGGTTGACCGCGGGTTGCTGGAGCGGAGATACTTCTCGCATGGCGCTTGACCATCGGCAACGTGGGCGATCGTCGCGCACGCAGGGGTGTGATCCACTCGTCGTGCGCGCGATCCGCTGGCAGCATCGGGTTCGCCCGGCCGGGCTTCACCCGCTCGGCCGCCCAGGCGCGAGCGGGTGCCGGCAGCGTCCTCGCCGGGCTGGGCGCGAACGGGCCTCGCCGGTCAGCGAGGTGATTCCCACGACACCGGCGAGGCAGCCATGCTGACCCTGGGCCTGAATCACTACAATCTGCGCGCTCCTCGCCCACTCATGGAGCAACTGCACCGCTTCTACTGCGACGTGGTCGGCCTGATGCCCGGCGAGCGGCCGCCGTTCGCCAGTTTTGGCTACTGGCTGTATGCCGGCGACCAGCCGGTCCTGCACCTTTCTGAGACCCGGGCTGGTGATCCACCCGTCGCGGCCGGCGCATCGACCTTCGACCACGCGGCGTTCAGCTGTTGCGGTCGCGCCGAGTTCGAGCGCAGGCTCGAGCAGTCGGGAATCGCCTTCACAACGGCCCGGGTGCCGGGAACGACACAGGTTCAGCTGTTCCTCCAGGATCCGGCAGGCAACGGCGTCGAACTCAACTTCGCCTCCGAAGACGCCTGACGGGAGCCTGCCGCGGGCTCGTGCCCGGCACTTGCAGCGGGGGCCGCGGGCGAATCGGCTGGCAGTGCGTCAATGTAAAAGTCACGTCTGCGACTCGCGAATCTCCCTTCTCCCGTGCGCGGGAGAAGGGCCGGGGATGAGGGCAACGGTCTTGACTTTCATCATCACGGGTGTCTCGACAGTCATGACCGTTAGCAGGGCTCGGCCCGGAGTCCGTCGGCATGACAGCAGGCGCAAATTCAGGCGCCCCTGCCTGTGGGTCCGCTACCGCTCTCGCGACGAGGCGCGGCCAGGCGATGCAGGTCTTGCCGGAGTGCCTGCAGGTCGCTCTTCTTGTCATAGAAGGCATGGGCCCCGGCTCTCAGGCATCGCTTGCGGTACACCTCCTCGGCGTGATTCGTGACCATCAGGACTTTCGTTCGCTGATGGTTCGCACGTACTTCGCGCAGGACCTCCAGCCCGCTGCCATCGACGAGCTGGATATCGAGCAGAACGATGTCCGGCGGGTTGCTTCGCAGGCTTTCGATTGCCGGCGCAGCACTGGCGAACTCGCCCACCACTTCGGCACCTGCCACCTCGGCGAGCATCTCGCGCAGCACCTGTCGGGCAACAGCCGAATCATCGACGATCAGGATTGTTGACATCACGTTCTTGCAATCACGTTCGGTCATGGAGAGATGTGAGCGACGGCATGGCGAAACGCGAGCCCGAGTCGTCGTGCACGCGCTGCCCCCGCGCAGGGCTGGATCGCCATGGTCGCCACACGGGATGCCGCCGCACCAGCAGCCTCAGTGCACCCGCTCGGCCCGCTTCGCGGGACCGTGTCGGTGCAGCAGTCTGTCGAACTGGTCCTGCATCAACAGGGCAACGTTGGGCAGGAGACTGAGCGAGGTCAAGCCGGGGACGCTGGTAATCCCGCGGCGCAGGACGATCACCACCAGAGGGTCGGGCAGGCCAGTGGAACGTCCGGCCAACATGGCATGGACGAAAGCCCGCGAACCCTCGCCCCAACCAATCACGATCACATCGGGCGTGTGCCTTGCCGCACATTCGTAGGCATCTTCGATGGAACGAGTGACGGCGACGACGACGAATCCCTCATGCGCGCGCAGCGTTCCGCCAACATCGTCCACAAAGAAGCCTTCTGTATCGACCAGCAGGAGACGGGCGCAGCGTTGCTGCGAAGCGGGCGATGCGCAGGCATTCAAGGTGATCTCCAGTCATCGATCCGCGTCGGGAAAGGGCCCCCGGTCGCGCAAGTCGATTTCGAGACCGCATCATCCCGCAGACCTCAACGAGCGGCTATCGGCATCGCGAGTCATCTCGCTGTAGGCGATGGACGATACGGCGACAGTAGGGGATCCCCCACACGAGGTCGGCGACGGCACTCTGGATGCCGGCACCGGCAGCGCCCGGGCGACGAACGTGCGGGGCGTACCGGCAGTGGACGATCCTGCCCGCTGTTGCGGGCGACGTCCGTTCAGGACAGCAACCCCTTCTCGAGGGCGTGCCGTGCGAGCTCGGCGTTGCTCTGCAGCCCGGTCTTCTCGACGATTCGGGCACGGTAGGTGGTCACCGTCTTCGGGCTGAGATGCAGCGCCGCGGCGATGTGGGTCAGGCTCTCGCCCGCGGCAATCCGCCGCAGCACCTCGATCTCCCGGTCCGACAGGGCATCCGACCCCGATTTCCTGCCCTGTCCGACCTCGACGGCCAACTGATCCAGGAGCGCCGGGCTGACGTGCTTGCCGCCGCGGGCCACCTTCTGGATCGCCGCCAGGAGCGTTGCCGGCGCGCTGTTCTTGGTCAGGTAGCCCGCCGCACCGGCTTTCAGCGCCCGCACGGCATAGACCTCCTCGGCATACATGCTCAGCATCAGCACAGCCAGTCCGGGCCGCTCCGAGCGAAGCTGCTTCAACAGATCGAGGCCACCCTTGCCCGGCAGACCGATGTCGACCAGTGCGACATCGAACTCGTTCTGGCGGATCATGCTGATCGCTTGCTCGGCACTGTCGGCCTCGCCTGCCACCTCCATCTCACCGCTCTCGGCCAACAGAAGCCGCAAGCCGCCCCGCACCACGGCGTGATCGTCCACCAGCAGGATGCGCAGCTTGCGTCCGCTCATCGCTCCTCAAACCGGCATGTGCAAGACAAGGATGGTGCCCTCCTTGACTCCGCGCGACAGCGCGATGTCGCCACCGAAGCGGGCGGCACGCTCCTGCATTCCCAGCAAGCCCCAGGATTCGGTCCTGACCAGGGCATCGTCGTCGATGCCCACACCGTCGTCCTCGACCGCAATCATAACGGCACCTGCTGCGCAGCGGATGCGGATTTCGGCGCGCGACGCGCGGGCATGGCGGACGCAGTTGTTCAGCGCCTCCTGGACGATGCGAAACATCGCGGTTGCGCGCTCCGGATCGACCTCGATTGCCGCCACCTCGTCGGCAAGG
>JAEUOM010000028.1 GCA_016788495.1 Accumulibacter sp.
GTCGATCTGCTGCCTGAGCCCGGCGATTTCCTGGCGCAGGACGGCGCCGGTCTTCTCCCATTCCCGCCAGGCAGCGGCGAGATCGAGGACGTTCTGCGGGCTCAAGGTCGCGGCGTCTTCGAGGCTGGAAAGGGCGGACCAGGGGGCTGGATTCATCTTCGGATGATACCCGAAATCAGACCGCAAGTCTATGTTTACAAGCGTGTTTCAGGGATCTCCGGAGGGTGGTGGCGCTTGCGGATGCGCCCCGGCTCGATGCCTTCGAGGAGGAGTTTCAAGCCGGTCCAGTCGGTTTCACGGGTGCTCGCCTTCGACCAGTCGGGAATGAAGCGGCCCGCCTCGACACGCTTGGCCCAGACGCAGAAACCGCTGCGGTCCCAGTAGAGCACCTTGACCAGTGTCGAGCGCCGGTTGAAGAAGACGAACAGTTTTCCGCTCACGGGGTCCTCGCGCAACGCGTGGCGCGTCAGCGCAATCAGCCCGTCGAAGGATTGGCGCAGATCGGCCGGGCGACCATAGACCTGCACGCGAATTCGCGCTTCCGGGAAGAACATCAGCCGCGAACGAGCGACAGCTGCAGACCTCCGCCGAGGTCGAGGGTCAGTTCAAGACGTGCAGCGGACAGGGGCGCGCGCTGCAGAACGCCGGCGTCGAGGAAGACCGCCGGCGCCGCCCGGTCGGGTTGGCTGCTGCCGGCCGCCCGCGGCGGCCTCGCCAGCGATGGAAGCTGGTATCGCTGATTCCCTCCCGCGCGCAGAATTCAGCGACGCTCAAACCGCTCCCGTCAAAGCGCGACAGCAGCACCCGCCACTGCTCCGCGCCGCGCTTCACCCGCAACCTCCTGGTCGTCGTCTCCATGCCTGCTCTCCATTCCGTTGTCCGAGGAAGGCATTCTCGTCAGGACGACGAGCGCGGGGAAGAACGCCGGCTGGTTACCGGTTACACTGGAGCATGCGGGCAGAGCAGACCTGCAGCCTTTTCCGGCACCATCGACAGACCGCTGATGGTCATGGCCAAGCCCTGCCGCCCCCGGCCCCGCAAGCCCTGCTGATCGGCGTGACGCGCAGCGTCGGAGCCCGGCGCATCGCGAGACTTATTCACACGCGCGCCACGGGTCGAATAGCGCAACTCGCGTCTTCGCATAGTCGCCGGTGTCCCGCGTCACCACCGTCAGGCCATGATGCAACCCCGTTGCCGCAATGATGAGGTCGGGCTGCGAAAACCTATGGCCAGTCTTGCGGCCCTCTTCGACCAGAAGCCGCCAAGCCACGTAAACAGGATGTCTTCAGTGACGGGAAGAATTCGCTCGTCGAACATGGGCCGCAGCTTGCGAGTCAGCCATGCGTTCAGTTCGGCGCGGCGGTTGGCGTCGGTAACCAGTTCAATTCCGAAGCGGATTTCGGCCAGAGTGACGGTGCTGACAAACAGGAGATCGAGCGCTTGCCCCGCGACGAAGGCCGCCACTTGCGGTGCGGGCCGGGGACGTCTCAGTTCGGACAGGACAGTCGTATCGAGCAGCCAATCGGTCACAGGCTCACGTCCCGCACGGGCATCGGTACGCGCACGGGTTCGATCTCGATGTCGCGGTGCGGCGAGGCTTGCAACGCGTCGATCAATGCGTGACCGGTGCGAATGCCCTTGAGACGGCGAAACTCCTCGGCGGCAATGACCACGACCTCATCGCGGCCATGCACGGTGACATGCTGCGGCCCCTCGCTGCGGACCAAACGCACCAACTCGCTGAAACGAGCTTTGGCTTCCTGAAGCGCCCAGTGCGCAGGGCGCACCTGCGCGGGCGTTGGCGGAGAAGTTGGCGGCTATGACAAACTGGTCATATTGGTCAGATCAGCATAGATGCCAGCCCCCTTTCAGCATGAAGGTACCTCCTCGTTACGTCAGTCAAGGTTGTTTCCACGATGAGTGGCACGACGCGGCGGTAAAGGCTGACGGCGTCCTCCGGGCGACCGGCTTCCAGCTTGCCGGCCAGGAGGATCAGCAGGTGGCGATCGCAGATGCCCCGATGGGCCGCCGCCCAAGCCGCATCGAGGCCTTCTTCCCAGAGGGCGATATCGACCGGCAGCGACTGGTTGGGGACCGACGGCTTCGGCTTCCAGCGGTTCGTCATCGCCGCCTCGCGGGCGATGCTGTCGTCGAGTCCGCTCAGTGCCCGTTCCCGTTGTACCGGCCAGGTGCCGAGCTTGCCGGCGACCGCCTGCAGCTTGCTGAAGGTTTGCAGACGGGGGTTCTCGTCGAACTGAACCCAGGTCAGAGCCAGCGCCTCGTCGTTGCGCTGGTGGTCGAGGTAGGCGGTCACGAGAAAGTCGCGCAGGCGGTTGTCGGGTCGCTGTGGAAACGCCTTCAGGCCATGTTCGGCCCATGCCAGGGCCTTGTCTGGCTGCCCGGCCTTGACCCAGATTTCGGCGATCTCGAGATAACCATGGCCGGACGCAAGATCCCGCGACTTGATCGCCACCAGTTCCTCGACATCGCCGCGCGCCGTCGCCGCGCGCCGTCGCCAGTTGCTGCCAGTTGCTCCATGACGCGCGTGATGCGGGCGCGGCTGACATCGTAGTGGTCCTTGCGGTCGCTCGGCTTGACCTTGCCCCATTCCGTCTCCGCCAGATCCCGGTAGCGGCGCAGGCCTGCCTTGCCGAGAACGTCACGATAGGCCTTGGCGCCGAAGCTCGACAGGCTGAACGGTTGCGTCATTTCCAGATGGCTCGATCAGGGCTGCCGGTGGTTGTGTCGCCAGATACGCCTCGATGTCACGCCACGGATCCCGCCGCCTGGCTCTTGCCGGCGTTGCCGCGGGTTTGTCCTGCGCGGCCTGCTCTGCCAACCATGCCAGGCCGACGGCGACGCAATGCTTGCAGAAATGGCCCGCTGCGGCACGCGGGCTGCTACAGTCGCCAGCCAGCTCGCCGCGGTCGTCCCGCAGTTCGACCTGATAGGTCTGGCTGCCCTCGACGAGAGCGGCGATCCGCTCGCCAGTCAGCCGCAATCGCCCGACCGCGCCGACGGAAAAATACGCTTCGCCATGCCGAAAGGCGCTGGTGCCGGCGAGACTTTCGAGCACGGCGGGGTGATCAGACCGTCGTTCATGGCAAAGCCCTCCTTTGGCCCACGTTGATGAGTCGTTCCACCCGTGCCGGGTACTGCGTCCACCCGCATTCGATTGCCGCAGGATGCCACGTACCAGCGGGTCAGTGAAGCCGAGAAGGCACTGGCGGCGATCGTCGGCGAAGCGCTGCAGCGCTGATCGACGTCCTGGTGATCCATCGCGTCGGCCGTCTGCTGCCCAGCGAGCAGATCGTCCTCGTGGCCGTTGCCGCCGCGCACCGCGCGGCAGCCCTTGCCGCCTGCGAGTTCATCATGGACTATCTGAAGACGCGCGCGCCGTTCTGGAAGCGCGAGCTGACCCCCGCTGGCGCGCGCTGGGTGGACGCCCGCGAGGACGACGATCGCGCGGCCGAACGCTGGCAGCGACGGCCGGAGCCGTAGCTGCGTCGCCGCCCCTCGCCTGGCGACGCATTGAACTGCGTCGGTTTGTCCCCATATCGCGAGCATTGACCGACTTCCAGCAAGGAGTGCAGCATGCGTTTGGACAAACTGACGACGAAGTTCCAGCAGGCGCTGGCGGATGCCCAGAGCCTGGCGATAGGCCACGACAACCAGATCATCGAGCCGCAGCACCTGCTGCTAGCGCTGCTGCAGCAGGACGACGGTTCGACCTCGTCGCTGCTGGCGCGTGCCGGTGTCAATGTGCAGGCGCTGAAGGCGGCGCTGCTGCAGGCGATCAGCCGGCTGCCGAAGGTGCAGGGGCACGGTGGCGAGGTACAGGTCGGTCGCGATCTGGCGAACCTGCTCAACCTCACCGACAAGGAGGCACAGAAGCGCGGCGATCAGTTCATCGCCTCGGAGCTGTTCCTGCTCGCCCTTGCCGACGACAAGGGCGACTGTGGCCGGCTGGCGAAGCAGCACGGACTGGTCAAGGCGTCGCTCGAACAGGCGGTGGCGTCGGTGCGTGGCGGACAGGCGGTCGACAGCCAGGAATCCGAGGGGCAGCGGCAGTCGCTCGCCAAGTACTGCATCGACCTGACCGAGCGTGCCCGACTCGGCAAGCTCGACCCGGTGATCGGTCGCGACGACGAGATCCGGCGCGCGATCCAGATTCTGCAGCGGCGGACGAAGAACAACCCGGTGCTGATCGGCGAGCCGGGTGTCGGCAAGACGGCGATCGTCGAGGGGCTGGCGCAGCGGATCGTCAATGGCGAGGTGCCGGAAACGCTCAAGGGCAAGAAGGTGCTCAGCCTCGACATGGCGGCGCTGCTCGCCGGCGCCAAGTACCGCGGCGAGTTCGAGGAACGTCTGAAGGCGGTACTCAAGGAGATCGCGCAGGAAGAAGGGCGGATCATCGTCTTCATCGACGAACTGCACACGATGGTCGGCGCCGGCAAGGCAGAAGGCGCGATCGACGCCGGCAACATGCTGAAACCGGCGCTGGCGCGTGGCGACCTGCACTGCGTCGGTGCGACGACGCT
>JAEUOM010000035.1 GCA_016788495.1 Accumulibacter sp.
CCCGCGCTGGTGATCGACACCCTTGAACTCGCTTATACCCGCATGCAGGCCTTGCGAGTCTGATCATGCCGGTCGAGATCAAGGAACTGGTGATACGCGTCGTGGTTGGCGACGACCGCGCCGGCGCAGGCAAAGAGGGGAAGGAGTCCCTCGCCGCCGCGTCGAAGGGCAGATTGGCTGCCGCCAACAACGAAGAAATCGTACAGGAGTGCGTGCGGCAGGTCCTGCGCATCCTCGCCAAAGAAAAGGAGAGATGAAATGGGGTTGGGGAATCTATTCAAGCTGGAGAAGCTGCGGATAGAGGCTTTCAAGGACGCAAAGCGGGAATCCGCCGCCGATACGCCCAGTATGGAAGTCATGTTCAACCCCACCAGCTACAAGCGAAAGTACGAGATCGCGTTCTCTTCTCCGCAGGCCATCGGCTCCGCCAGCAAGCCTGCAGGTTACAGCTTCACTCCTCCGGGCGAACTGGCCTTCCAGTTCGTTTTTGACGGAACCGGCGTGGCGTATTCCGGCGTCGAGCACGTGACGCGCGCCTTGCACGGCGAGAGCGTCAAGAAGCAGATCGAGAGGTTCGAAAAGCTTTGCCTGAAGGTGAACGGTGACAGCCACGAGCCCAACTTTCTCCGCATCTCCTGGGGGGATCACCTGAAGTTTGACGCGCGGCTGCGCTCGCTCGACATCACCTACAAACTGTTCGACGAAAGCGGAGATCCGCTGCGTGCGGAAATCGACGCCAGCTTCATTGACGACCGGACCGCCGAAACGATTGCTCGCACCGCCGACAAGAAGTCTCCCGACCTCACGCATGTCCGAATGGTCAAGAGCGGTGACACCTTGCCCCTGCTGTGCAAGGAGATCTACGGGTCGTCCGCGCATTACCTGCGCGTGGCGGCCGATAACGGACTCGACGATTTTCGTCGTCTCGTCCCCGGACAGACGCTGCGATTCGCGCCGCTGAAGCGCGGCGAGCGCGCGACCAAGACCTGATCATCCCTGAGCCAACCGATCATGAGCGTCGTCACTGCCACCATCCTGAGCGAGCAAAAGCAGATCGATGAGGTCTATCAATTGCTCGCGATCGACATTCGTCGCGAGGTGAACCGTATCCCCTGCGCGAGCCTGGTGCTGGTCGACGGCGACGCTGCGCAGCGGGAATTTGCCCTCAGCAATGACCAGGCTTTCGAGCCGGGAAAGGAAATCGAGATCGTCCTGCGCCACGAAGCGGAGACCGAAGACGCAACGCTGTTCAAAGGCCGGGTGATCACGCACGGCGTCGAGGCGAGTGCCCACGGCTCGCTGCTCAGGGTCGAGATCAAGGATGCCGCCGTCAAATTGACGCGGACGAGGAAGAGCGCGGTGTTCATCGACCAGTCCGACGATGAAGTGATCAAGAAGATCATCGAGGAGGGCAAGCTCAAGGCCGGGAAGGTGGAAGTGACCAAGCCCAAGCATCCGCAGATCGTCCAGTACGGCTGCTCGGACTGGGACTTCCTCGTCTCGCGTGCCGACATCCAGGGGCTGCTCACCGTTGTTGAAGACGGGGAGATTTCGGTGCGCAAGGCGGACGCGAGCGCGAAGCCCAAGCACCGCTTCGATTACGGCATCGACGAGATCTACGGTTTCGAATTCCAGGTGGACGCCGGCCATCAGTACCCGAGCGTCAAGAGCAGTGGCTGGGATCTCAAGCAGGCGGCGCCCACCGACCCGGCGAACGCCAAGGCATTCTCCCTGTCGCAGGGCGACCTCGACGGCGCCAAGCTCGCCGACGCCGTCGGCTTCGAACCCTGCGCACTTTCGCATCCGGTGCCGGTGGCGCAGGAGGAACTGCAAGCCTGGGCGGATGCGCGCATGATGCGCAGCCGCATGTCGATGATCCGCGGCCGTCTGGCGACCCGTGGACTCGCCGACCTCAAGCTCCTGGACGTCATCGAGATCGACGGCGTCGGCACGCGCTTCAACGGCAAGACCCTGATTACCGGGATCTGTCATCGCGTCGATAAGGACGGTTGGCGCAGCGATATCCAGTTCGGTCTTTCACCGCGCGCTTTCTGCCGCGAGGATGGCATCGCCGATGTACCCGCTGCCGGGCTGCTGCCCGGAGTCAGTGGCCTGCAGATCGGCGTCGTCGACAAATTCGTCGAGGACCCGGACAAGGAGCTACGCGTCAAGGTCGTTCTTCCGGGCATCGGCGCCAAGTCCGAAGCGCTGTGGGCGCGGCTGGCGACGCCCGATGCCGGCAAGGATCGAGGGTGCTTCTTCCGTCCGGAGGAGGGCGACGAGGTCGTCGTCGGCTTCTTCAACCAGGATCCCCGACAACCGGTGATCCTCGGCGCGCTGTACGGCTCGAAAAACACCGCGCCGCCGGACTGCGCCGACATCACCAAGGACAACCTCAAAAAAGGCTTCGTCACCAGGGCCGGCACGAAAATCCTGTTCAACGACGACAGGAAGGCGTCACTGACGCTCGAAACCGCGGCCGAGAACAGACTCCGTCTGGACGACGACAAGGAGACGATCGAGATTTCCGACCAGCACGGCAACAAGATCACCCTCGACAAGGATGGGATCACGATCGAGAGCGCCAAGGACCTCAAGCTCAAGGCGAGTGGCAACGTCGAGATCCAGGGCGCGAAGGTGGACGTGAAATGACCGCGCAAAGTGACCGCGGGCCGATGCGGCGGCCCGACGACAACCATTGAAAGGACTACCATGCAGGAAATCAAGCTGGAGCTGGCGATCGAAGACGCCAACCTGATCCTCGAGGCGCTGGGGAGTCTGCCTTTCGCCAGGGTCTACACGCTGATCGGAAAAATCCAGCAACAGGCCGCGCAGCAGCTTCAGGAGAGCGGCGCCGCGAAGGCTGACGCAGGTCCACCGGTGGCCCACACGCTGGAATGAGGCGATGAGCAGCGACAGCTCCTTTCTCGGCACGGGCTGGAGCTTTCCGCCGAGCTTTGCCTCGGCGGGAAGCGATGTGCACATGGTTTCGGCGGCCGAAGACATCGAACAGAGCCTGGCGATCCTGCTCACGACGCGGCGCGGCGAGCGCGTGATGCAGGAGGACTTCGGTTGCGACCTCAGCGAATTCCAGTTCGCCGAGGTCAGCCAGGGGCTGATCGGCCGCATACGCAGCTTCATCGCGGACGGGTTGTTGCATCACGAGCCGCGGATCAACCTGAACGACGTCGACGTCTCGCTGAGCGGCGCCCAGGAGGGGCTGCTGTTGATCACCATCGACTACACGGTACGTGCTACCAATTCGCGTTACAACATGGTCTACCCGTTCTACCTGAACTTGGCGACCGGGAGGGGAGGCTGATTGCCATCATGTCCGATTCCATCCTCATCGAAGGCGATCAGGTCATCTTCCTCCCCGCTTTTTCGCCGGCAATCGTGGTCGTGCAACCCGGCAAACTCGAGGGTAGCGGCCCTGCGACGATTGGCGGCAAGAAGATCTGCGTGGCCGGCGACGAATCGAAGGTCTCCGTTGCCGGATGCACCTACATGACCCCGCAGTATTCGATCCCCGGCACCGGCACCTTGAAGATCTCGGCGCTGGCCGGCGACCAGAAGGCCAAGAAAACGCAGACCGGTGGCAAGCCGGTACTGCTCAAGGGCGGCAACTTCACCGCCAAGTTCGAAGTCCAGAGCCCGGCACAGCAGCCGCCGCCCGGGCCGGGATCGCCAATACCGGATTCAGCGACCGACTACACCGGCAAGGGCATGTTCGTGACCACCAACAGCAAGTTCATGGGCGACTAGGAAACGGGGAGCGGCATGGCAAACGACCAGAAGACGACGCTCCCACAAGTGCGCGACGGCACCAGCCAGTCGGGCAGGATTCTGCCTGAGCT
>JAEUOM010000176.1 GCA_016788495.1 Accumulibacter sp.
GGCAAAAGGGGCGCTCGCGCGCCCCTCCAGCGAACAGGCGGAGTGGATAGGTCTAGAAGGCCGGCTTTTCCTTCGCCTCGGCATACGCCCGCACGCCCTCCATGATCTCCTTCTTGGCCTCGTCAGAGCCCAGCCAACCGGACACCTTGACGAACTTGCCGCGCTCGAGGTCCTTGTAATGGGCAAAGAAGTGGGCGATCTGATCGAGGACCATCTGCGGAAAATCACGTGGCGACTCGATGTCGCGATACATTGGCGTCAGGCTGTCTACGGGAACGGCCAGCAGCTTGCCGTCGGGACCTGCCTCGTCCTCCATCGCCAGCAGGCCGATCGGCCGGCAGCGCACGACGACCCCCGGCGGCAGGGCAAACTGCGTCACCACCAGCACGTCGACCGGGTCACCGTCGCCGGCGATGGTGTGCGGAATGTAGCCATAGTTGCAGGGGTAGTGCATGGCTGCGGACATGAAGCGGTCGACGAAGACCGCACCACTGTCCTTGTCCACCTCGTACTTCACGGGGTCGGCATGCATCGGAATCTCGATGATGACATTGAAATCATTGGGAAGCGACTTGCCAGAGGGCACGCGATCGAGGCCCATGTTGGTGTTCTCTCTGCTGTTGGTCGGAGCCTCGATTATACGCCGCTACCCCCTGCCTGCGCGTCATCTTCTACCCTCACGCCGTGCCCGTCGCGCCGGCAGCCGTTGCCGCCGTCGGAGCAGCCGTGGCGCCGCGCTGCAGCCAGCCGAGGATGCGCGCGGCACAGCCCTGCCAGTGGTGATCGAGGATCATCGCGTGGCCGGCGGCCGGAATGATCTCGAGCTCGGCGTGCCAGCGGCGGGCGACGCGGCGGACCTGGTGCGGCGGAAAGACCACATCCAGCTCGCCGCCGAGCACCAGTACGGGCCGCCGGCGCGGCGGCAGAGGCCAGCGCCAGCCAAGCATGGCCATCTCGGCGATGGCGCGCGTGGACTCCGGCTGCACGATCCGCACCAGTCGCAGGAGTTCGTCGGGATCTGTCGCCGGCGTGAAGTAGACGTCGCGCAGGAGGCGCATTCCGTCGTCGTCCAAGACACCGCTGCTCATGGCCGCCACGGCGCTGATGAATCCCGGGTGGCGCAGGAAGAGGCTGAGCGACGACTCGAGCGTCCCGTTGGGAGGTACCGGTGACAGCAGGACCGCAGCCTCGGCCAGTGACCGCTCGAGCAGTCGCTCGGCGAGGAGGGCGCCCATCGAGTGGCCGATGAGCACCGGCCTGCTGCCGAGTCCTTCGACCACCGGCGTGAGGTCGGCGAGGTAGTCGTCGAGACCGAGCCGGTCGAGACACCCACGCCCCTCGCTGCGGCCGTGCCCCGGCAGGTCGACAGCGTGGCAGTCGTAGCCACGGCTGGCGAAGTAGGGAAGGAAGTGCGGCAGCCAGCATCTCGAGTCCACATAGCCGCCGTGCAGGAAGAGCAGTGGCGGCCAGCGGGAGGGCGTGGCCGCTGGCCGCCGGACGATGTGTATGCTGCGTTGCGCCATCGGCTTTCTCCGGGGACAGGGACGAGCCGGCAAGCGGACGGGTTCGCCCCGCCGGCAAAAAGGGGGGTGGGCGAGACCGCTCGTCGGGACTCTCAGGCGCTGGCGCTGGCTCGCTCGGCGATTCGGTCGCGCCAAGCCTGGAGGTGCGGCAAGCCTTCCTGGCCAGGCTGAAAACGCATCAGGCCGCGCGCAAAGTCGACCGCGCAAAAGGCGGTGATGTCGGCGATGGTGAAACGGGCGCCGGCAATGAAGGGCTGGCGCTCGAGTTCGCCATCGAGCCAGCGCGCGATTTCCCGCAGCTTCTCGCCCTGCGAACGGCCAAAGTCGGGAAACTGCGGCTGCTCAAGCGGTGCCAGACCGGGGTGGCAGTGGCGGATCCAGTTGGCGATGCAGCCGAACAGGTACAGCTCGACGCGCCGGTCGGCCATCTCGATGAAGGCTCGTTCGGCGAAATCGCGCCCCATCAGGTTGGGTTCCGGCGCCAGGCCCTCGAGGTAGGTGCAGATTGCCCGCGACTCGCCGAGCGTGCGGCCATCGTCGAGTTCCAGGGCCGGCACCTTGGACAGGGGGCTGCGGGCACGGAAGGCTGCTGCGCGATGGTCGCCCCGAGACAGGTCGACGACTTCCGTTTCGATTCCCTGCAGTCCCTTCTCGGCAATGAACATCAGCACGCGGCGCGGGTTCGGTGCCCGCGGTGAGACGAAAAGCTTCATGTGTTCCTCGCAAGATGTTCGGGAATTGGTGGGCAAGGGCAGTTCCTGGCCGCAAGAAGGTCGCCCGGCATCAGCCGCCAGCCCGCGGCGACTGGCCCATCTCGACCATCTGGCGGGCTCCCTCGACGAACTTCCGGGCCTCTTCGTCGCTGGCGTCACGGTCGAGCGCGGCCGGCGGTGTGGCGATGCCCTTCTGCACCGCCGGCCGCGCGCGAATCTGTTTCAGCCAACGCCGCAGGTTCGCCAGGTCATCGATCTCGATACCCGACCAGCGATGCGTTCGCGCCCAGGCCCAGTTGGCGATGTCGGCGATCGAGTAGTCGCCGGCAAGGAACTCGTTGTCGCGCAGGCGGCCGTCGAGAACCTGGAACAGCCGGCGGCATTCGCCTTGGTAGCGGTCGATCGCCGGCTGGATCTTCTCCGGCAGGTAGCGGAAGAAGACGTTCGCCTGGCCCATCATCGGGCCAATGCCACCCATCTGGAACATCAGCCACTGCAGGACGCACGAGCGTCCGCGGGCATCCTGTGGCAGCAGGCGACCCGTCATCTCTGCAAGGTAGATCAGGATGGCGCCGGACTCGAAGACCGCGAAGTCACCGGCCGCGCGATCGATGATCGCCGGAATCCTGCCATTCGGGTTGATCGCCAGGAACCAGGGCTGCTTCTGCTCTCGTTGCGCCAGATCGAGCGTGTGCACGGTGTACGGCAGCGTCAGTTCCTCGAGGGCGATCGAGATCTTGTGGCCGTTCGGCGTTGCAGCAGTATAGAGATCGATCATCGTCGGGGTTCGCTGGTGGCGGCTGGGCAATTGCTGCCGCAGCGCGGCGCTGCGTGCAAGCGTGCCGCCATCGTAGCAGAATCATCGCCCCGGCAGGCGCCGGCCATCGTGACGCGGCTTGCGGTACGGCTGCTGCGATCCGGCGCGCATGCCGGTCGTCGGCTCGGACCGTACACTATGCGATGACCAAAAGCCGGTAGAAAATCAAAAACCGTCACTTACTAAAAAAATGTGTGCAATCGCTGACGCGGCGTGCTATCGTTGTCGCATGGTGAATGGACTTGCACGATACGAATTCAGCGAGCGACTGGCCGACATTCTCGGCGAGTCACGTCGTGACCTGCGCTTTCGCGTGACGCTGATGGTCACAGGCGGACTGGTGCCTCCCGGACCGCGGGGCAGGGGTTCGCCAGCAGCTACGCCGCAGTACGCGGCGCAGTTGCTGCTCGGGGCGATGGCCGCACCGCAGCAGTCGCAGACCATCGAGGCCATTCGCTGTTATGCCGACCTGCGGCCGACAACGGTGGCGCCAGGTGGCAGCACGCCGCGGGTGCTTTTCGGGCCGGCGCTGCCCGCTACGGGCGCCGAACAGCAGCCGGTGTGCTGGCTGGCGCTCGAGGGCCTGTCATTCGCCGACGCTCTGGCCGGTCTGCTCGAACTTGCCAGTGGCGACGACACGCGCGCCCTGGTTGCCAGCGAGCTGTTCGGCGTCTGGGTCAACCGCGGCTGCCCGGTGGCCTCGCTGCAGTTCAGCACCTGGTGGCAGGGCCGGCGCGCAGTCATCAGTCACAACTACGGCCTCGGCGGCGATTCCCCGCCACCGGCCTGGCTCGATCCACAACGCGGCGGGACTGCCGATCCGGGTCTCTTCCACGCCGTCTTCCTGCCGGTCCGAAAACTGATCGAGATCGGCGTGCTCACCACCGTAACCGACAACAGGAGCAATCCAATGCTGAACAAACTGGGCCACAAGGTGGCCTCGATTGCCAAGATGGCACAACTGGTGGCGAAAACGCCGCATGGCAGCCGCTGGGAGAAACTCCTGACGGCACTGGCCGCGGTACAGGCGTGGTCGGAACAGGTCGACCGGCAGGAGAGTCGGCTGCGCGAGGTCAGCGGCTTCGGCGCCAATCCGGGCGAGCTGCGCATGTACGAGTACATTCCGGCGGGGCTGCCGGCGCAGGCGCCGCTGGTCGTCGTCCTGCATGGCTGCACGCAGAGCGCGGCTTCGTACAACAAGGGCAGCGGCTGGTCGACGCTTGCCGATCGCCACGGCTTCGCGCTCCTGCTGCCGCAGCAACAATGGAACAACAATCCGCTGCGCTGTTTCAACTGGTTCAAGCCGGAGGACATCGAACGCAACCAGGGGGAACCGGAGTCGATCCGGCAGATGGTCGAGCACATGCTGGCCGCGCACTCGCTCGATCGCCGCCGCGTCTACGTTACCGGGACTTCTTCCGGCGGCGCCATGACAGCCGTCATGCTGGCGACGCATCCGGATCTTTTCGCCGGCGGTGCGGTGATCGCCGGCGTCCCGTATCGGGCGGCGAAAGGCATGCAGGAGGGGCTGGAGACGATCTTCCAGGGCCGCAACCTGGCCCCGGCCGAATGGGGTCAGCGCGTGCGCGCGGCCTCGCCGCACCAGGGCCCGTGGCCGAAACTGTCGGTCTGGCATGGTGACGCCGATACGGCAGTCAAGCCGGTCAACGCCGAGGAACTGATCAAGCAGTGGAGCGATCTGCACGAACTGCCGTTGCAGCCGACGCTCGAGATGACGGTGAGCGGCCATCCGCGCCGGGTGTGGCTGTCGCCCGCTGGCGAGGAGGTCATCGAGTCCTACACCATCACCGGCATGGCGCACGGCGCCGCGCTCGATCCCGGACCGGCGCCGCATCAGTGTGGCACCGCGGCGCCGTTCTTCAACGCTGTCGGGATTTCCTCGACGCATCGCATCGCAGACTTCTGGGGGCTGCTCGCTGAACAACCGGCGCAGGCGGCGCACGAGGGGCCAGCGGCGGGAGCGGCGGCAGCCGGCACGCCGGCAGGCGCAGCGGCCGCCGGGCAGGCGCGCGCGACGCCGTTGGCCAATGGTGCCGATGCGAAGCAGCAGGAAGCTCCGTCAGCGTCCGGCGACAGCCGGCGGACTGCGAGTCCGGAGCAGGACACCCGCAGCCGCAGGCCGTTCGGTCTCGACGTGCACGGCATCATTTCCGCTTCGCTGGAGGCCGCCGGTCTGCTCAAGAGTGGTGCGACGGCCAGCCGCCCGACCAGCGGCGCGCCGCTCGGCATCGATGTGCCGGGAATCATCTCGACCGCACTCGAGGCGGCTGGCGCGCTGAAGGCGGTCAGCCAGCGCGGCGCGGCGGCGACGACCCCGGCAGCCCGGTTGCAGGCTGCCGGCTGGGAAGGAACCGGCTGGGAGATGCTGCTGGACGACCCGCGTGCGTTTCGCGGTGGGTCGATGCTCTACGGCCACGCTTCGTCCGGCGAGCGTGGTGCGCTCGGCCCGCACGCGCAGTCGATCTCGCGCCGCATCGAACTGGGCCCAAGGCCGGAGTTGAGCTACCTGCGGCGACTCGATCTCAGCGCCGCGGTGAATGACTACACCAGCGCCAGTTTCCGGATACTCATCGACGGCATCGTCGTCGATGAGGTAACGGCGATCGGCATGCTGCACCAGGAGAGCGAGTGGCTGCGCCAGGCTGGCATCGACCTGGCGCGTTTCGCCAACCGGACGGTGACGCTGACGCTCGAAGTCGCCGCCTATTCGAACATCTACAGCACGGTGCACGCCAGCGCCTGGGTAGACCAGGTGCTGGTCGAGAACGCGGTCGATCTGGCTCCCTGCTGAGCCGTCGTCCAGGGATCGCCGCGAAGAGGCCGCCGCGATCCAGCGTGCGGGGAGGTGGTGGGTGCGGGCTCTGGTGCCACGGTTGGTGGCGCGACCCCGGCGCCGCCCGCTCGACCGGGCAACGCCGGTCTGCGGGAGGGCTGCTGGCGGCGGCGAACTGCGGCGGCCGGCGGTCAGCGGTTGGTGAACGAAGGCTTGCGCTTCTCGACGAAGGCTGCCATGCCCTCCTTCTGGTCGTCGAGGGCGAATGCCGAGTGGAAGGTGCGGCGCTCGAAGAGCAGCCCCTCGGCGAGCGAACTCTCGTACGAGCGGTTGATGCACTCCTTGATCATCAACACCACCGGCAGCGAGAAGCTGGCGATCTTGCTGGCGGTCGCCATCGCCTCGTCAAGCAGCTTGTCGGCGGGAACGATGCGCGAGACCAAGCCAGCGCGTTCGGCCTCGACGGCGTCGATGTTGCGTGAGGCCAGGCACATTTCCATCGCCTTCGCCTTCGAGATCGCCCGCGGCAGGCGCTGCGTGCCGCCGGCGCCCGGCAGGATGCCGAGGCGGACTTCCGGCTGCCCGAACTGCGCGGTATCGGCAGCCAGGATGATGTCGCACATCATCGCCAGCTCGCAGCCGCCACCGAGCGCATAGCCGGCAACGGCAGCGATGACCGGTTTGCGGCAGCTCTTCAGCGTGTCCCAGTTGCGGGTGATGAAGTCACCCTTGTAGGCCTGCATGTAC
>JAEUOM010000174.1 GCA_016788495.1 Accumulibacter sp.
CCCAACAAGATCCGACGTTTCGCACGACCTTGTCGTTCACCCGCCTGACGGCCGAGGCAGCCATCAAGCAGCTACGGGCGCAGGGATTTGCGGACGATGTGCTGCCCTCCCGAAGCGGCATGTCGGAAGTATTGAACCGAAACGGGTACCGGTTGCGTCCGGTGCTCAAGGCCAAACCCCAAAAAAAATTCCTGAAACCGACGCCATTTTCGCCAATATCCGGGAACGTGACCGCGATTGCCAAGACGAAGCCGTCATGCGCCTGAGCATGGACTGCAAGGCGACGGTGAATATTGGCGACTACTCGCGCGGTGGCAAGACGCGGGGTGACAACCGGGCGGCCGACCACGACATGGGGTGCGAGGAAAAACACACGCCGTTTGGTGTCGTCAACGAAGACAGTGGCTCCCTTCATCTGTCCTTCGGAAGCTCGGCGAAGACCAGTGATTTCATCATCGACAGTCTCTACGCCTGGTCGGCGCGTCAAGCCCCCGAGGAGTGCGCTCGCGTCACACACATCCAGATCAAGGCCGATAACGGGCCCGAGAGCAATGGCCGGCGCACGCAATTTCTCAAGCGCATGGTCGAGTTCGCCGATCACATCGGCAAGTCCATCCGCCTCCTCTACTGTCCGCCGTACCACAGCAAATACAATCCCGTGGAGCGTTGCTGGGGAATCCTGGAAAAGCACTGGAACGGCGCCAAGCTGACCGATGCCCAAACAATGCTGGAGTGGGCCAGGAGCATGACCTGGAAAGGTGTTCATCCCGTCGTAGAACTGAGCCGAACGGTCTATGAGAAAGGAGTCACCGTAGCCAAGGATGCCAGGCAAGCGGTTGAGTCCAGGATTGAAAGAAACCCACTTCTACCCAAGTGGGACATCCTGATCCGGCCAGCCTGCACGGTATGACTATTTGTGGCAACCACCTTATCCGACATTCGGCCCGTTGCCGCAGGCCGAATGGCTCGCACGGCGGGACACGCCGCTGGCGGCTTGACAGGGAGATGATGATGGCGACGCGAGCCAGGCCCCGATTCTGCTGGCAGGACCCGCTGCTCCTCGATGCGCAGCTCGATGACGACGAGCGTCGGCTGCGCGACGCGGCGCAGGACTACTGCCAAGGCAGGCTCCTGCCGCGTGTGCTTGAGTCGTTCCGCCACGAGCGAACCGACACCACCATCTACCGCGAAATGGGCGCGATGGGCTTTCTCGGCCCGACGATTCCACCCGAATACGGGGGTGCCGGCCTCGGACACGTCAGCTATGGGCTGATCGCGCGCGAGGTCGAACGGGTGGATTCCGGCTATCGCTCGATGATGAGCGTGCAATCCTCGCTGGTGATGCTGCCGATTCTCCGCTTCGGCACCGAGGAGCTGCGCAGTCGTTACCTGCCGCGACTCGCCACTGGCGAACTGATCGGTTGCTTCGGGCTGACCGAGCCCAACCACGGTTCCGACCCCGGCAGCATGGAGACGCGGGCGCACGCCGTCGCCGGTGGCTTCCGGCTTTTCGGCAGCAAGATGTGGATCACGAACGCACCGATCGCCGACGTCTTCGTCGTCTGGGCGAAGGACGATTCGGCCGCCATCCGCGGCTTCGTGCTCGACCGGGGAATGCGCGGCCTGACCGCGCCGGCGATCCACGGCAAGTTCGGACTGCGTACCTCGATCACCGGCGAGATCGTCATGAATGACGTCTTCGTTCCCGAGGAGAATGTCTTTCCGGAAATCCGCGGTTTGAAGGGTCCCTTCACTTGCCTCGATTCCGCGCGCTACGGGATTGCCTGGGGTGCCCTCGGTGCCGCCGAGTCCTGCTGGCACACGGCGCGCCGGTACACGCTCGACCGACGGCAGTTCGGGCGGCCGCTGGCGGCGAATCAGCTGGTACAGAAGAAACTCGCCGACATGCAGACGGAAATCACGCTCGGTCTGCAGGGCTGCCTGCGCTTGGGGCGCATGAAGGAAGAGGGGATGGCGACGCCCGAGATCACTTCGATAATGAAGCGCAACTCCTGCGGCAAGGCGCTCGAGATCGCCCGCACGGCGCGCGACATGCTCGGCGCCAACGGCATGTCGGACGAATTCTGCGTCGTTCGCCACATGCTCAACCTGGAGGTGGTCAACACCTACGAGGGAACCCACGACGTGCATGCGCTGATTCTCGGTCGGGCGCAGACCGGCATCGCGGCTTTCTGAAGGCGGAGGGCATGCCGGCAAGCGGGCGCCAACCTGGCCGCACGCGTGCCATCATGCCGGTTCGCCGCCGCCGGGGCGCAGGCGTCGCGACCGAGGCTACCTCTTCTCTGCCGGGGGTTGCCCGTCCGGAGTTTCCCCGGGCTTCGGTGCATCGCCGATGACGGTCTTCAGCGGGCAGATGGAAAACGCCGGGCATTTCTTGCAGCCGGCGACGATGGCAATCGGGCAGAGGGTCATGGCAGTTTCTCCAGGCAGTTGTAAGGAGGTTCACCATACAGGCCTTTGTCGTGCAGGTGCAGGTATGCGCACCCAAATCGGCTGCCTCGCCCCGGCACACCACGGCAGCGCCCGGAATTCCTCATCCACGGCCAGACACCTGGCGCCGGGGCGAACGTTAGCCGGTAGAATTGGCGCGCACCGGCGGTGCACGTCCCCGAGGCTGCCAGCCATCACCCGCCAACCCTTGCCGACCACCGAACAATGAACGCGCGCCTCCGTCTGGCCATCTCGGTCATCATCCTCTTCCTGCTGGTGACCGGCCCCTTCCTGATCACGGCGGCGCTGGTGTGGGCAGATGCCCAGGCGGACGAGCGCGCGGGGCTCGTCCGCCTGATCGCGCCGCACCTGTCGCTGGGTACGATGATGACCGCCTTCGGGTTCTTCGTCGGTCTCTTGGTCATCCGCTATCTCTTCCGGGAGTATGTCCAGGGTCTGCTGAAGATGGCCGAGAACCTGCGTCTGATGCTGGCGGCAAACCGCAACTTCCGGGTCACACCGGAAGGACCACCGGAGGTCCGCCTGCTGGCCGTGGCGACGAACGACCTCGCGCAGCAGCGTGACGGCCTGATGGACGATGTCGCGGCGCAGATTGCCGCCGCCAAGTCGTCGGTCGAGGAGGAAAAGAACCGGCTGGCGGCGCTGATGTCGGAGCTGGCCCAAGCGGTCGTGGTGTGCAACCGCGAGGGGCGCATCCTGCTCTACAACAGCCGGGCCCGGCTGCAGTTCCGCGCACTCGCGCTCGGCAGCACGGCAGTCGCCGGCGGCGCCCTGATCGGCCTCGGCCGGTCGATCTTCTCGATCCTCGAACGCAGTCAGATCGATCACGCTCTCGACATCGTCCGCCAGCGACTGCACAAGGGGGCGGCCACGGCAATCGCCACCTTCATCACCGCGGCGCGCGGTGGCCAACTCCTGCGCGTCCAGCTCGTGCCGGTGTTGGCGACCGATGATGCGGCGCGACAGCATGAGATGACCGGCTACGTGCTGACGGTGGAGAACATCACCCGCAGCCTGGAACAGGAATCCCGCCGCGATCAGGTCCTGCAGTCACTGACCGACGGTACCCGCGGCAGCCTGGCCAACATCCGCGTCGCCGTGGGCAACCTGCTGGACTACCCTGACATCGAACCGGAAATTCGTGAGCGCTTCATCGGCATCATCAGCGATGAGGTTGTCCGCATGAGCCAGCGCCTCGACCGGACGATGAGCGAGTTCGCCGATTCCCTGAAGACACGCTGGCCGCTCGAAGAGGTCCAGGGGCTGGACCTGGTCACCGCCGCACAGCGTCGCATCGAGCAGGAACTGCAGCTGGCAACCAGTAGCGAGGAGATCGACGAATCGGTCTGGCTGCGCGCCGAGAGTTTCTCACTTGTCTTCTCGATCTGTTTTCTCGCTGCGAGACTGGTCGCCCAGCACCGGATCCCCGGCTTGCGCTTTCGCTTGCGGCCCTTCGGCAGGCTGGCTTACCTCGACATCATCTGGGCTGACCATGCCATCCCGTCGGAGACGTTCGCGACCTGGGAAAACGAGCCCATGCAACTGGGCAGCGAAAGCTCACCCCTGTCGTTGCGCGACGTGATCGACCGCCACGGGGGTGAGATCTGGTACGAACGTGAGAAGGCCAGCCAGCGCTGCTTCTTTCGCTTCGTCCTGCCGGTCGCTCTGCCCGACAGCCTGCAGGCGCAGGCTGTCGGCGACGAGCCGAGCGTACGCCCCGAGTACTACGATTTCGACCTCTTTCATTTCCGCGATCAGAGCATCGACCTCGACCGGCCGCTGAGCGATCTGGCGTACACCGTCTTCGATACCGAAACCACCGGGCTCGAACCCGCTGCCGGGGACGAGATCATCCAGATCGGCGCCGTGCGCATCGTCAACGGCCGCCTGCTGCGGCACGAGAACTTTGATCAGCTGGTCGACCCACAACGCTTCCTGCGACCCGAGGGTGTTCGCATTCACGGCATCACCGATGACATGGTGCGTGGGCAGCCGCAGATCGACATCGTTTTACCCGCCTTCCATGATTTCTGCAGCGACACCGTGCTCGTTGCCCACAATGCCGCCTTCGACATGCGCTTTCTGCAGTTGAAGGAGGATTCGACAGGCGTCGTGTTCAGCCAGCCGGTCCTCGACACGCTGCTGCTTTCCGGAGTGCTGCACGCCAATCAGGATTCGCACCAGCTCGACCACATCGCCGAGCGCCTGGGCGTGGTGATCGAAGGCCGCCACAACGCGCTCGGGGATGCCTGTGCGACGGCCGAGGTGTTCCTCAGGATGTTGCCGCTGCTGGCACAGACGGGCATCTTCACCCTGAGGCAGGCGCTCGCGGCCTCGGAGAAGAGCTATTTTGCGCGCGTGAAGTACTGAAGATCGCTGCCGATGCACAGTCGGCCGGCGATCGCAGATTCACTCGACCGTCACCGACTTCGCCAGATTGCGCGGCTTGTCGACGTCCGTGCCGCGCACCAGCGCGACGTGATAGGCCAGCAGCTGCAGCGGCACGACGTGCAGCAGTGCCGACAGGGCACCGTAATGCTCCGGCAGGTGCAGCACGTGTATCCCGTCCGACTCCTTCATTTCGCTGTCGGCATCGGCGAAGACCCAGAGCTCGCCGCCGCGGGCCCGCACCTCCTGCAGATTCGACTTGAGTTTCTCCAGCAGGGCGTCGTTGGGCGCCACGGCAATCACCGGCATGTCGCGATCGACCAGCGCCAGTGGGCCGTGCTTCAGCTCGCCGGCCGGATAGGCTTCGGCATGGATGTAGGAGATTTCCTTGAGCTTGAGCGCACCTTCCATGGCGATCGGATAGTGCCGACCGCGGCCGAGGAACAGGGCATGGTGCTTCATCGAAAAACACTCGGCCCACTCGCGGATCTGCGGCTCCAGTTCGAGGATCATGCTGACGGCCATCGGCAGATGTCGCATGGCAAGCAGTTCGACTGCCTCCTGCTCGGCGTCGAGCCGGTCGCGAATCTTGGCGAGCACGAGCGTCAGCAGATAAAGAGCCGCGAGCTGCGTGGTGAAGGCCTTGGTCGACGCAACGCCAATCTCCGGACCCGCGCGCGTGATGAAACGCAGGTTGTTTTCGCGCACCAGTGATGACTCGGGCACGTTGCAGATGCACAGTGTACGGTTCATGCCGAGCGACTTGGCGTGCTGCAGCGCGGCCAGCGTGTCAGCGGTTTCACCCGATTGTGAAATGGTGACGACGAGGGTGTGCGGGTCGGGGACCGAGTCGCGATAGCGGTACTCGCTCGCCACCTCGACCGAGCAGGCGACGCCGGCAATCGATTCAAGCCAGTAGCGCGCCACGAGCCCGGCATGGTAACTGGTGCCACAGGCGATGATCAGCACCTGCCGCACACCGCGCAGCAAGTCTTCGCTTTCGGCGCCGAAGATGCCCGGCTGGATGCTGCGCGCGGCACCGAGCATTTCGAGGGTGTTTGCCAGCGCCACCGGTTGCTCGAAGATTTCCTTCTGCATGTAGTGCCGGTAGTTGCCCAGTTCGATCGCCTCTGCCGAAAGGCTTGATTCGCTTTCCGGCCGTTCCACTGGGGTGCCGTCAACGCGGGCAATACGGTAGCCGTCGCGCCTCAGTTCGGCACAGTCGCCGTTTTCGAGGTATACCATCCGGCGCGTGACCTGCACCAGCGCCGAGGCATCGGAGGCAGCGTAGAAGCCATCGTCACCGAGACCGAGCAGGAGCGGTGCGCCTTCACGCGCAACGACCAGCCGGCTCGCGTCCGCTTCGCGCAGGACGGCGATCGCGTAGGCGCCCTGCAATTGGGCGACCGCTCGCCGAACGGCAGCGAGAAGATCGCTGTCGGTCTTCAGCTCATGGGCAATCAGGTGCGCGACGACTTCGGTATCGGTGTCGGAAGTGAAGACGTAGGCGAGCGCCTTGAGGCGAGCACGCAGCGATTCGTGGTTCTCGATGATCCCGTTGTGGACCACGGCCAACCCGCCGGAGATGTGCGGATGGGCGTTTCGTTCGCACGGCACTCCGTGCGTTGCCCAGCGCGTGTGCGCGATGCCGGTGCGGCCCGCAGCGTGTGTCTCCTCGACCTGTGCCGTCAGTTCGGCAACCCGTCCGACCGCGCGCAGCCGGCGCAGGCCACCGTCGCCGATGAGGGCGAGACCGGCCGAGTCGTAGCCGCGGTATTCAAGCTTGCGCAGTCCTTCGAGCAGAACGGGGACGATATTGCGGTCAGCGACCGCGGCAACGATGCCACACATGGTCAGTTCACTTCTTGATTTTCTGGGGCCGTTTCCAGCCCGCTATGGAGGTTTGCCGGGCGCGCGAGAGGGTCAGCGTGTCCGGCGGGGCATCGCGGGT
>JAEUOM010000203.1 GCA_016788495.1 Accumulibacter sp.
TGTGAAGAAATCGTCGCGAGCAGGCCGAGATGCCAGGCGCGAGCGAGCGAACGACGAGACATATCAAATGGATAGGCGAGGAGTGAGCGAGTGAGCAACGCCGCAGATCGGTCGCGCAGTAGATTTATTCACAACCTCTGAGAACGGGCTGCCAGTGAGCGACGGGATGCCAAACGAGAAGTTCACCGCCTATCGGCGCTGGCAGGTCACGGCCTTCGATCGCCCGGCGACGGCCCAGCCCGCCGCCGAGCCAGCTAGCGCAACGGCAGCACGCCCAGGAGAAGCGCCACTGGCGGACATGACGACAACGCCAGCGGATGCCGATCCGGTCACCGTGCCGGCCGAGCCGCAACGAGTGCCGCCAACGGCCGAGGAAATCGAGCGCGTCATCGCCGAGGCGCAGGCAGCGGGCTACGCCGCCGGCCATGCCGAAGGGATCAGCGCGGCCCAGGCAACCGCAAAGACGGTTGCCACCGTGCTCGACAACCTGACGCAGGCGGTCGCCAGCATCGAGCAGCAAATCGCCGACCAGTTGCTGACGCTGGCGATCGAAATTGCCAACCAAGTGATGCGGCAGAGCCTGCGCCTGCAACCGGAGCTCATCCTGCCGCTGGTCAGGGAAGCCGTAACCGCGTTGCACCCGCATCATGGCCAGCCGCAACTCTTCCTGCACCCCGACGATGCCGTCCTGGTACGCGAACAGCTCGGCGAACAACTCGCGCACGGCAACTGGCGGATCATCGACGACGCGACGCTGACTGCCGGCGGTTGTCGTGTCGAACTCGGCGCCAGCGAAGTCGATGCGACCGTTGAGACGCGCTGGCGACGGATCGTCGAAGCCATCGGCGTCAGCCCCGAGTGGCTCCAGGCGCAACCGTGATGCCGACCGCAGACATGACCGAAACCACCAGAAATCCCCACCTCGACGCTTGGCGGGCTTTCATCGCCGGCTGCCGCCAGGCAGCGACACAGGTCAGCTCGCTGCTGCCCAGCGGCCACCTGACGCGCATCAACGGCCTCGTCATGGAGGCCGCGGGACTCAAGCTGCCTCTGGGAAGTTCGTGCCGGATCATGCCGTCCGGCGGCTCGCCGATCGAGGCGGAAGTGGTCGGCTTTCATGGTGAGCGTCTGTTCCTGATGCCTACCGAAGACGTATACGGGCTTTCGCCGGGAGCCCGGGTGGTGGCTCTCGAAACCCCCAACGGGCCACCGCGAATCGGCCAGCCACCACCGGCACGACGACGGTCGATCGATCGTGCGAAACTGATCCCGGTCGGCGAATCGCTGCTCGGACGTGTCCTCGACGGCGCCGGCCGCCCGCTTGACCATCTCGGGCCGCTCAACGCCCGATCGTTGCGCCCGCTGCTGAGCCGGCCGGTGAACCCGATGTCGCGGGCACCGATCGAACGAACACTCGACGTCGGTGTTCGCGCCATCAATGCACTCCTCTGTGTCGGTCGCGGCCAGAGAATGGGGCTCTTCGCCGGCTCCGGCGTCGGCAAGAGCGTCCTCCTCGGGATGATGGCCCGCTACACGGCAGCCGAGGTGATCGTCGTCGGCCTGATCGGCGAGCGTGGCCGTGAAGTCAAGGAGTTCATCGAACAGATTCTCGGCGAAGAGGGGTTGCGGCGCGCCGTCGTCGTTGCCGCCCCGGCCGACGTCAGCCCGCTGATGCGCCTGCAGGGCGCCGCCTATGCAACCAGTATTGCCGAGTACTTCCGCGACCGTGGCCGGCACGTGCTGCTGATCATGGACTCGCTCACCCGCTACGCCATGGCACAACGCGAGATTGCCCTCGCCATCGGCGAGCCGCCGGTGACCCGCGGCTACCCGCCTTCAGTCTTTGCCCGCCTGCCGCAACTGGTCGAGCGGGCGGGCAATGGCCGCGATGGCGGTGGTTCGATCACCGGCTTCTACACCGTGCTGGCCGAGGGCGACGATCAGCAGGATCCGATCGCAGATGCCGCCCGCGCCATCCTCGATGGACACATCGTCCTCTCGCGCACACTCGCCGACTCCGGCCATTATCCGGCGATCGACATCGAACAGTCGATCTCGCGCGCCATGGTCAATCTCGTCAGCCCGTCGCATCTCGAGCAGATCAGGCGCTTCAAGAACCTCTTCTCGCGCTATCAGCGCTCGCGCGACCTGATCAGCGTCGGCGCGTACGCCGCTGGCTCCGACCCGCAGCTCGACCAGGCGATCGCCATCTATCCGCGCTTCGAAGTGCTTCTGCAGCAGAGTCTGGGGCAACGTGCCGACCTCGCCAGCAGCATCGCCCAGTTGCAGGATCTTTTTGGTCCCGCGCAAGCGGCGCCAACGAACTAGAGCACCCTTCCCTCGAGGTGTGACGCCCGGTCAACAGAGCCATCGTGTCCAGACCCTTCCCCCTGCAAGCCGTCCTCGACCTGATGCGCAGCCGCAACGATGCGGCGACGCAGCGCCTCGCCTCGCTGATCGCTGCCGAAAGGGACGCCCGCAAGACGCTGGCGATGTTGCTGCAGTATCGCGACGAGTACACCACCCGCTTCCGCCAGGCGGTACAGGACGGGCTGGACCAGCCAGAATGGCGCAACTATCAGCAATTCCTCGACCGCCTCGACGAGGCGGTTCGGCAGCAGGAACAGACAGCGAAACTGAAGGCGGCGCACACCGCCGCCGGGCAGGCCGAGTGGCAACGCCAGCGAAGCCGCCTGAACGCCTTCGACACCCTCTCGGAACGCCACCGGACCGGCGAGGCGCGGCGGGAACTCCGCCACGAGCAGAAGCTGCAGGACGAATTTGCCGCGCGCGGCAGGGACGACCAGCAGGAGCAGTGATCAGCCCATGGCATGATGCTTGCTTGCTATTCGTCGGAAGCTCGCGAAAAGGACATTCCATGACCATCAGCATCGTCACTGCGGCACTCATCACACAGCCGGGGCGCCCGACCGTCGCCGACGACGCCACCGGTCGCGCCACGCGCGCTGACGAAGCGAGTTTCGCCAGCGACTTCTTCAGCATCCTGCTCGCCCAGCCGGCGATGACCGCCAGCGCCGCAAGGCCGGCAACAGAGGTCGCTGACAGTCCGCAGCCTGCGGCCGAAGATGCAGCGCCGGCCGCTGTCGAATTCGAAGCGCCGAACGCTGCCGTCGAGATGCTCGTGCTGGGCCAGCCGCTGCCACAGACGACATACCGCCCGCCGCCCGCCGTCGTCAGCGGCGGTGATGGTGAGCGGATCGCGGGGCCGGTGCCCACCGCTGGCGAAACTCTGGCCGCCCTGCCGCCTGCGCACGGCGCTCCTGGCGCAGCGGAACCTGTGCGACCGACCGCCGAGAGCAGACAGCTGCCGGCAGCGGCAACCGACGCCGGGCCCAAGGCGGCAACTTTTGCCGTTGCCGACCTCGCGGTTTTGGCGCGCGAGCAGACTGCGCCAGAAAAGGCCGAGCCGCTGGCGCCAACGCTGCCAGCACACGCTGCAGCGACGCCGGCAGGCATCGGCAGTGCCGCGGTGGGCGCTCCCCCGACCCCCACCGCCGCCGCACACACCCTGCAGACCCCGCTGCGAGACCCGTCCTGGGCAAGCGAGTTCGGTGAGAAGCTCCTCTGGTTTGCCAACAACGAACAGCAGGGCGCGAGGATCACCGTTCACCCACCGCAACTGGGTGTCATCGAGATCAGCTTGCGCCTCGACCGCGACGGCGCTACAGCACACTTCGCCTCGCCGAATGCCGAAGTGCGTGGCGCCATCGAAGCGGCAATGCCGCGCCTGCGCGAGATGTTCGCCAGCGCCGGGATCGACATCGGGCAGCTCAGTGTCGGCAGCCAGTCTCTCGGCGACCAGTCACACGGACAGCGAGATTCTTCGCCCGCCACCCATCGGCTGCCCGATGCGGCTATACTTGGCTCCGATCCGCCTCCCGGTGTGTTCTTATTGCCGGCTGCCACTCGCCACGGCCAGGCGATGATCGACGTCTTCGCCTGAGCCTGCAGCACGATGGCGGAGCGTTGGCCCAAGGATGGCTGAGGTAATCAGGGAGAAGGACGCCGCATGGCCAAGGACGCCAAACCCGCGACTGAAAACGGTGATGCTGCGCCGGCGAAGAGCAGCAAGAAGCTTCTGATCATCATTCTGCTCGTCGTTCTGGTCGTCGGCCTCGGCGGACTGAGCGCCTTTCTCCTGTTGCGCAGCAGCGCCACGCATGAGGACGATGGCGACGAGGCTGTGGTCGAGAAGGCCAAACCGGCGAAGAAGAAGAAGGTGGACCTCGGCGCACCACCGGTCTACGTCCCGCTCGACGCATTCACCGTCAATCTCGTGCCGGAAAACGGTGACCAGTTCCTGCAGCTGATCGTCTCGGTCGAAGTCGATGACCCGCAGATCGGCGATCACATCAAGCTCTACACACCGAAGCTGCGCAACGACATCACCCTACTCCTGTCGAGCAAGAAGGCGTCGCAGCTGATCGTTAAGGAAGGCAAGGAAACCCTGGCACGGGAAATCAGGGAACAGATGAACGACGTCCTCGACCCGGCCGGCAAGGGCAAGAAGAGAGACTGGCCGATCAAGGAAGTGCTGTTCACCTCGTTCATCATCCAGTGATCTCGCATGAGCGCCGACTTCCTCTCCCAGGATGAGGTTGACGCCCTGCTGAAAGGCGTCACCGGTGAAGCCGACGTCAGCGAGGAGGTTGACGAGGGAAGTGCAGGGCCTCGCCCCTACAATCTGGGAACCCAGGAGCGCATCGTCCGCGGACGCATGCCGACGCTCGAACTGGTCAACGAGCGCTTTGCCCGCTACCTGCGAATCGGACTCTTCAACTATCTTCATCGCAGCGCCGAAATCTCGGTCGGTTCGATTCGCGTCCAGAAGTACAGCGAGTTCACCCGCAACCTGGTGGTACCGACCAACCTCAATCTGGTCAGTGCCCGGCCACTGCGCGGGACGGCGCTGTTCGTCCTCGATCCGAGCCTCGTCTTTCTGGTGGTCGACAACATGTTCGGCGGCGACGGCCGTTTCCACACACGCGTCGAAGGCCGCGACTTCACGGCCACCGAACAGCGTATCATCCAGGGGATGCTGCGGGTCATCTTCGCCGAGTACAGGCGTTCCTGGGAGCCGGTGTACGGCCTCGATTTCGACTACATCCGTTCCGAGATGAATTCGCAGTTCGCCAACATTGCGACGCCGTCCGAGATTGTCGTCTCGACGACCTTTTCGCTGGAGTTCGGCGGTGCAAGCGCCGACATGCACATCTGCTTCCCGTACTCGATGCTCGAACCGATCAGGGAGCTGCTCTACAGCTCCATGCAGAGCGATCAACTGACCACGGACCGGCGCTGGATCAACACCTTGCGCAAGCAGTTGAAGAACGCCGAGGTCGAGCTGACGGCAACACTGGCAACGGCGACCACCAGCCTGCGCCGGATCCTGGACATGAAGGCCGGCGACATCATTCCGCTGGAGATCCCGGACGCGGTCGTCGCACTGGTCGACGGGGTGCCCCTGATGGAGTGCCGCTACGGGCAGCAGGGCGGACAGTACGCGCTCAAGGTCGAGCGCTTCATTGCGGCAGAGCGCGCGGAGAGCGCCGCGGGAGAGAGCAATGGCTAGCGACATGGACGATCCGGGAATGCCCACGACAGACGACGTCGGGCTTGACGACGACTGGGCAGCGGCGATGGCCGAGCAGGCGATGGCCGAAGCGGCGCCAGCTGGCAAGGCGCAGACCGCCAGCATCTTCCCCAGCTTTGACGAAGCGGGCAGCAAGGGATCGTTGATGAACGAGCTCGACATGATCCTGGACATTCCGGTGCAGATCGCCGTCGAGCTCGGACGGACCAGGATGACGATCCGCAACCTCCTGCTCCTGGCCCATGGCTCGGTCGTCGAACTCGATGCGATGGCCGGGGAGCCGCTGAACGTGTTCGTCAACGGCACGTTGATCGCCCAGGGCGAAGTCGTCGTCGTCAATGACAAGTTCGGCATTCGCCTGACCGACATCATCACGCCGTCGGAGCGCGCACGCCGACTCGGGCACTGAGCAGTCAAGGAAGCGTCGTCAGCAGACCGGGATGCAGCGCGTGCGCAAGGCCTCCGGATCGGCCGTGCAGTGGCTTCGTCCACCACCTCCGCGAAACCCGGGCGGAGAACGAGCCGCTGCCAGTCGCCACGGCGAGTGCTCACCCGGACTGCAGTTGCATTATGATGTCGACCGACATCCTCCCCGGGCCAACCCCCTCTTGATTCGACGCTCGACAGAAACCCGCTGTCGTCTTTTACGTGCCGCCGCGCCGCTGGCCATGCTGCCCGTGGCCGCGCTGGCGCAGACAGCCGGCAGTGAAGTGCCGCCTTTCGGCGCCGGCATGCTGCTGCAGACGACGTTTGCCCTGGCGCTGGTCGTGGCGCTCCTGTTCCTTGGCGCGTGGCTGCTGCGCCGGCTCAACGGCGGCCGCGGATTCGGCGGCAGCGGACCGCTGCGCCTGGTCGGCGGGCTGATGATCGGCCCGCGCGAGCGGATCGTGCTCGTCGAGGTCGATGAAACCTGGATCGTCGTCGGGATTGCCCCGGGGCAGATGCGAACCCTGCACACCCTGCCCAAGGGTGAGTTGCACGCCGGAGGCGACGGCGAGAGGCACTTCGCCCAGTGGCTGAAGCGCATCTCCGAGCGCAAGAATGAAGACGGCTGACCTCGCACGCGGCCTGGGCTTTCTCGTGCTCGTGGTCGCGCCGCTGGCCACTTGGGCACAGGCCGGCGGGCTGCCGATGGTTACCAGCACCCCCGGTGCCGACGGCAGCCAGACCTATACGCTGTCGGTACAGACACTGCTGACGCTGACCGCGCTCACCTTCATTCCGGCGGCACTGCTGATGATGACCAGCTTCACGCGCATCATCATCGTCCTCTCGCTGCTCCGGCACGCGCTCGGCACGCAGACCTCGCCGCCAAACCAGGTGCTGATCGGCCTGGCTCTGTTCCTGAGCTTCTTCATCATGTCACCGGTTCTCGACCGCATCCACAGCGAGGCCTACGTGCCACTGTCGGAGGACCGGATCAGCTTCAGTGCGGCCGTCGAGCGCAGCGCCGTGCCGCTGCGGGAGTTCATGCTCAAGCAGACACGCGAGTCCGATATCGCGCTCTTCGTGCGCATGAGCCGAAGCCCGGGCTTCGCTTCCACTGCCGAGATCCCGATGCGGCTGCTGGTTCCAGCCTTCGTCACCAGCGAACTGAAGACCGCATTCCAGATCGGCTTCGTCATCTTCATTCCCTTCCTGATCGTCGACATGGTGGTCGCCAGCGTGCTGATGTCGATGGGCATGATGATGATGTCGCCGGTGATGGTGGCGTTGCCCTTCAAGCTGATGCTTTTCGTGCTGGTCGACGGCTGGCATCTGCTCCTTGGCTCGCTGGTCGCCAGCTTTGCTGCATGACCCCCGAAACGGTGATGGAGATCGGACGGCAGGCGGTCGAGATGACCTTGCTGCTCTCCGCGCCACTGCTTCTCGCAGCCCTGCTGATCGGCCTCGTCGTCAGCATCTTCCAGGCGGCAACGCAGATCAACGAGCAGACCCTGTCGTTCATCCCGAAGCTGGTCGGCGTCTTCCTGGTCCTGCTCGCCGCCGGCCCCTGGATGCTGCAAATCATGGTTGACTACGTGCGACGACTGTTCGAGAGCATTCCCCAACTGATCGGCTGAAGCTCCGATGATCAGCCTCAGCAGCACCGAGATCAATGCCTGGGTCGTCGCCTTCTTTTTCCCGCTGGCCCGCGTTCTCGCCCTGATGGCCACCGCACCGCCATTCAACAACCCGGCACTGCCGGCACGCGTGCGGCTGCTGGCCGGTCTCGCCGTGACGCTCGGCGTCACCCCGGTGCTGCCGCCGATGCCGGTCATCGACCCGGGTTCGGGAGTCGGCCTGCTGCTGCTCGGACAACAGATGCTGATCGGCTTCGCGATGGGCTTTGCCATGCGCCTGGTCTTCAGCGCCGTCGACATGGCCGGCAGCCTGATCAGCCTGCAGATGGGGATCGGCTTTGCCAGCTCCTATGACCCGCAGACTGCCGGGCAGACCGTGGTCGTCTCCGAGTTCCTCGGCCTGCTGGCACTGCTGGTGTTCATGGCGATCAACGGCCATCTGATGGTCATCGCCACGCTGACGCACAGCTTCAGCGTCATGCCGATCGGCGCGACCCGCCTCTGGCCAGACACCTGGTGGCAGCTCGCCGCCAGCGGCGGCATCATCTTCTCGTACGGATTGCTGCTGGCGCTGCCGATCGTCGTCGCACTGCTGATCACCAACCTGGCTCTGGCCATTCTCGGCCGCGCCGCGCCGCAACTCAACCTGTTGGCGATCGGCTTTCCGCTGACCATCGCCCTCGGCTTCGCCGCCCTGATGTTCGGCTTGGCGCACCTGGCGCAGCCGTTGCAGGAACTGTTCGAGCATGGTCTGCAGTCGATGCTCGGCCCGTTTGCCTTGCACCGCCCGTAGGCGCTGGCTTGACGATCCCGGTACAGGGCCTCAGGCTGCGACCGCCTGCTCCTGCGCATCAGCCAGGCCGGCAAGACGGGGACGGAGAGGATGCTGCCGGACAAGGGGTTGGCATCCGTCTTCCGAGCAGGCCGCAGCAGCTGCCGGCGGCAGGCATCTGGCCGTCAACCGACGCCGTCGCCCTGCCGCCGGACCGGCAGGTTGACCAGCACGATGCCCGTGCTGACGCAGATCGCGGCGACAACGAAGCCCGGCGTCAGGCGGTCGCCCAGCAGGAGGACGCCGAAGGCGACGCCGAACAGCGGCGTCAGGAAGGAGAAGACGGACAGGCGTGCGGTCAGGTAGCGGGTGAGCAACCAGAACCACGCGAGGTAGCTGGCAAAGGCGACGATCACGCCCTGATAGGCCAGCGCCAGCAGTACCGGGCCGCTCAGGTTGCCGATTCCGCTCTCGCCGAGCAGCGGCGAGAGCGGCAGCATGACCAGTGCGGATACCGCAAGCTGGTAGAAGAGGACCTTGCTCGCGCTGATCGTCGCCAGTGACGTCGCGCGGATCAGGACGGTCGTCGCCGCCCAGCCGAGCGCCGCCAGCAGCCCCAGGAGGTCGCCGATCCAGGCGTCGGATCGGCTGCCGCTCCTGCCGGCGAAGGTGGTGAAGATGCCGAAAAAGGCCAGCGCGACGCCGAGGAAATGTCGCCAGCGCATCCGTTCGCCGGCGACGAAGAGATGCAGGCCGAGAACCGTGAGACAGGGCGCAGTGTACAGCACGACGATCATCCGCGAGGCCGTCGTGTA
>JAEUOM010000198.1 GCA_016788495.1 Accumulibacter sp.
GCCCAAGCGTTGACGACGCCGCCCAGTTGGTCATTCGGATTGTTGTTTTCCACTCCTGTGATCTCCTTTCAGTGTGTCGGACACGCCTGCCGGCACGGCAGGCGGATGCCCGGCGGTAGACTGAGTGCACTCTACAACCAAACTGCGGCCGTCTGACGACGGCCGCGATCATGCAGCTATGCCCGCCCGTGATGAATCAGGCGAGCGCCACCACTGCATCTGCCTTGTGCTTCGCCTCGCCCTGCTCATTGGCGCAGGTCAACTCGAGACGCACACATTTTTCCCCCGCCTGCTCCAGCTTTTCCACCACCTTGCCGGTGCACACGAGACGCTCGCCGACTTGTGTGATGGCCGTGAAACGGACGCCGAAGCTGCGAATCGCCGCCTGCGGCACCCACTGCGTCAGCAGCCGCCCGAGGTAGGCCATGCCGAGCATGCCGTGCGCGAAGACATCCGGAATTCCTTTCGCGCGGACATAGTCTTGGTCGAGGTGCAACGGGTGGTGATCACCCGAACCCGTGGCGTACAGCGCGAGGGTCAGCCGCGACACCGGCTCGGTGGTGAACGACGGGATCGCATCGCCAACGTTCAGCGCATCATAATTCGGTTTTGTCATCGACCTTCCCCTATGCCCGAATGACCATCACGGAGTGCACATCGCACACCAGTTCGCCCTGGCGCAGCACCTTGACATCCTTGACGACGAACTGCAGTGCGCCGTTCTTCTTGTCGTAGATGTCGGTGATGACGCCGTCGAAGTCCAGCTTCTCGCCCGCATGGACCGGCTTGTGGTAGACGAACGATTGCTCGCCGTGCAGCATCTTGCCGAGGTCGCAGCCCATCGTCTCGAGGTAGTCGAAAGGATGGTCCTTGTCCATGTCCATGCAGAAGAAGAAGGTCGGCGGTACGAGCACGCCAGGCAGTCCCGCCTGCGCCGCAGCCGCCTCGTCGAAGTAGATCGGGTTGCTCTCCCCGGTCGCCTTCGCGAACCACTTGAGTTGCCACGCCGTCGGGGTTACCGAGTGTGGCGGCACTTTCATGCCGATATGTTTCTTGTCGATCAACATCGGATTCACTCCTGGCCCACCCCGCCGCGCGGGGTGGGAGCATGGGTTGGCGACTGGCTCAGAGGATTTCGATGGCGATGGCGGTTGCCTCGCCACCACCGGCGCACAGCCCGGCGATGCCGCGCTTCAGGCCGCGCGCCTTGAGCGCGTAAAGCAGCGTCACCAGAATCCGCGAACCGGTAGCGCCGATCGGATGGCCGAGCGCACAGGCGCCGCCATTGACGTTCACCTTGTCGTGCGGCAGGTCGAGGTCACGCATCGAAGCCATCGTCACCGCAGCGAACGCCTCGTTGATCTCCCAGAGATCAACGTCGGTGGTCTGCCAGCCGACCTTCTTCAGCAGGTTCTGGAAGGCAAACACCGGCGCAGTCGTAAACCAGGCCGGGTCGTGCGCGAAGGTCGCGTGACCGACGATCCGCGCCAGCGGCGTGATGCCGCGGCTCTTGGCGTCGGACTCGCGCATCAGGACAAAGGCCGCCGCGCCATCGGAAATCGACGACGAATTGGCCGGTGTCACGGCGCCATCCTTCTTGAAGGCCGGCTTCAGCTTGCTGATCTTCGACGCGTCGCACTTCATCGGCGTCTCGTCGAGAGCGATCACTTCCTCACCCTTGCGTGACGTGACCGTGACCGGGGCGATCTCGGCGCTGAAGACGCCCGACGTGACCGCGTTCTGCGCCCGCGTCACCGACTCGACGGCAAAGGCATCCATCGCCTCACGCGAGAAGCTGTATTTGTCGACACACAGCTCGGCAAAGGCACCCATCAGCTTGCCCTGCTCGTAGGCATCCTCGAGGCCATCGAGGAACATGTGGTCGTGCAGGACGCCATTGCCCAGCCGGTAACCCGAACGGGCGGTGGTCAATACGTGCGGCGCGTTGGTCATCGACTCCATGCCACCCGCGACGGCGACGTTGACCGAGCCCGCCAGCAGTTCGTCATGGGCGATCATGATCGTCTTCTGCGCCGAGCTGCACATCTTGGTCAGTGTGGTGCAGGGCACCGACTTCGGCAGACCGGCGCCGAGCACCGCCTGCCGTGCCGGTGCCTGGCGCAAACCGGCCATCAGGCAGCAGCCCATCAGCGCCTCATCGATATCCTCACCCTTGACACCGGACTGCTCGACGGCGGCCTTGATCGCGACGGCGGCGAGTTGCGGCGCGGTCAGGGCGGAGAACTGGCCCTGAAAGGAACCCACCGGTGTGCGTTTCGCACCAACAATGACAACTGACTCACTCATCAGAAACTCCTTGGAAACGGCGGGTTGTACCCGCCTGGTTCATCTTGTGCCTGCCCGTGATTACTTCGGCGCCATCCGGATGGAGCCGTCGAGGCGGATGACTTCGCCGTTCAGATAGCCGTTCTCGCAGATGTGGCGTACCAGCGCCGCGTATTCGGCCGGCTTGCCCAGCCGCGACGGGAACGGCACCATCTTGCCCAGCGAATCCTGTGCCGCCTGCGGCAGACCCTTGAGCATCGGTGTCTCGAAGATGCCGGGAGCAATGGTGACGACGCGGATGCCATGTGCCGCGAGCTCACGAGCCACCGGCAGCGTCAGACCCACCACGCCGGCCTTCGAAGAGGCATAGGCAGCCTGGCCGATCTGGCCATCGTAAGCGGCGACCGACGCCGTGTTGACGATCACGCCGCGCTCGCCCCCTTCGTTGGGCTCGTTGCGCGCCATCGCCTCGGCAGCCAGGCGAATCATGTTGAACGTACCGACGAGGTTGATGCTGACCACGCGTGCGAAGGTCGCAAGGTCGTGCGGACCTTCCCGGCCGAGCACCTTCTTGGGTGGCGCAACACCGGCGCAATTGACCAGTCCGTGCAACCCGCCGAATTCGCTGACGGCGAGGTCGATGGCGGCGCGTGCGCTCGCCTCGTCGGTGACGTCGGTCTTGGCGAAACGCGCGTTCGCACCCAGCGCGGCCGCCTGCGCCTCGCCGGCACCGGCGTCGACGTCGACGATCACCACTTTTCCACCAGCGCTGACCAGGCCGCTCGCCGTTTCCGCTCCGAGACCCGAACCTGCTCCCGTTACCACAAACACACTGCCATTGATTTGCATGTTAACCCCCAAAAAAATATCGCGACATCACGCGATGCCGCGCTCCTGGCCTGCGCCGACAACGACTCCGAGAAGCCTCGGAGCTGCCTGTCGTCACAGAAAATCGCGTGCCTCGTTTGCGTGCCTGATTTGCCTGCCTCGCCATCCTTCGCGTGGTCCGGCGTCGTGGCGACGGAAAGCCGCCTGGACATGCTGCCCCGCAACAGCGAGCCCGACGTTGTGCGCCCCGGACCTCGCGTCAGCCCTACCCCTGGCGGACGTTGCTGCTGCCAATTGGGGCAATCCCGCCATTGTCGAACGTTGAGTACCGTCGAGTCAAGCCTCAGGCGCACTGCAACACGGCAGCCAGGCAGACCAGTGAATCGACGACCGGCCAACCGCCCCGACAACGCGCCGACAACCCGCGACCAGAGCTCCGGCGGCAAACGGAACCGAGTGCGGCAGCGGCAGTTGACCTGGATCAGCACGGCTTGCCGACGATGCCTTAGGATAGCTCGTCACGCGCGCAGCGGCGCACGATCGGCGCTTGTCACAGCGCATAACGGAGAGTCCCCATGGTCCAGACTGTTGAACAACTTCCGCCCGGCGACGCCGCCGAGGCAAAACCCGGCACATCACCCGCCGCGCCGGCGAAGCGGCGCAGCCGCTCGACTGCGGCCAGCCGCAAGAAGGACGCTGCGGCGCCGGCGACCACGGACACCGCTCCGGCACTCGCCGCAGCACCCGCGGCGCCTGCCGCGGCACCCCTGACCGCGCCGACTGCCGCCGCACCGCGGGCGGGCGCGGGCGATCTCTCGCGGCGACTTGGCGACCGCCACCTGCTCGACTCCGACGCGCTGGAAAACATTGACCGCATGACGAACATTGCGCTCGGCCAGATGAGCGGCGGCATCTCTCCGGCGTCGCTGGCGATGGCCTATCTGGACTGGACGGTGCACCTCGCATCGTCGCCCGGCAAACAGTTCCAGCTCGGCGCCAAGGCGCTGCGCAAGGCGATGCGTCTCGGCGCCTATGCCCTCTCGTCGGCGGCCACCGGCAATGCCGAACCGTGCATCAAACCCCTCCCCGGCGACCACCGCTTCGATCATCCCGGCTGGGAGCGCTATCCCTACAACGTCGTCTCGCAGGGTTTCCTGCTCAACCAGCAGTGGTGGCACAACGCGACCACCGGCATCCGGGGCGTCTCGAAACATGCCGAGGCAGCGGTCTGGTTCACCGCCAAGCAGATTCTCGACATGACCGCCCCCTGCAACGTCCCGTTCCTCAATCCGGAAATTGCCGAGGCAACCATCCAGGAGCGCGGTGCCAATCTCGCGCGCGGCGCAGAGTTCTACCAGGAAGACATGCGCCGCTCGCTGCGTGACGAGAAGCCGGCCGGCATCCAGGCCTTCCGCGTCGGCGAGAACCTCGCCGTCACTCCCGGCAAGGTCGTCTACCGCAACCTGCTGATGGAACTGATCCAGTATTCGCCGACCACCGACACCGTGCAACGCGAACCGGTGCTGATGCAGTCAGCGTGGATGATGAAGTATTACATCCTCGACCTGTCGCCACACAACTCACTGGTCAAGTACCTGGTCGACCGCGGCCACACGGTGTTCATGATCTCATGGATGAACCCGCGCGCAGAGCACCGCAACCTCGGCATGGAGGACTACCGCAAGCTCGGCACGATGGCCGCCATCGACGCCATCTCGGAGATCCTCCCCGGCCGCAGGATTCACACCGTCGGCTATTGCCTCGGTGGCATCCTGCTGACCATCGCCGCTGCCGCGATGGCGCGCGAGGGCGACGACCGGTTGGCCAGCATCACGCTGTTCACCACCATGACCGACTTCACCGATGTCGGCGAGATCAACGTCTTCATGGACGCCAGTGAGGTCACCCTGCTGGAGGACATGATGTGGGAGAAGGGCTATCTCGGTCACAAGCAGGTCTCCGGCGGCTTCCAGCTCCTCAAGTCGGCCGACCTGATCTGGTCGAAGATGGTGCGCGAGTATTACCTCGGGCATCGGGAACCGATGTTCGATCTCATGGCGTGGAACGCCGACGGCACGCGCATGCCGTATCGCCAGCATTCGGAGGTCCTGCGCCGCCTGTATGTGGACAACGAGCTGTTCGAGGGCAAGTACATGGTCGGCGGCCGCGCCATCTCGATCAGCAGCATCCACGTGCCGATCTTCGCCGTCGCGGCGACTGCCGACCATGTCGCACCCTGGCAGTCGGTCTACAAGCTGCACCTGCAGAGTGACGCCACCGAACTGACCTTCGTGCTCACCAGTGGTGGTCACAACGTCGGCATCGTCAACGAACCCGGTCGTCCGCGTCGCTCCTACCAGCTCAGCGTCTGTCGCGAAGGCGAACGCTTCCTCGATGCCGCCACCTGGAAGGAGACGACCCCGAGCTACCAGGGGTCGTGGTGGCCGGCGTGGCAGAAGTGGCTCGTCGATCACTCGACCGCAAGCGAGCCGGCACCGGCGATGGGTGCCACCGCGAAAGGCTACGAGCCACTCTGCGACGCGCCCGGAACCTACGTCCTGCAGCAGTAGCACGCCAGCACCCCCGGCCGCCCTGGCGGCCGGGACCCGTTGCGACTCATCTGCGCGTTCTGGACCTGATGGAAGCCGGTATCAAGACCCTTCCCGTCGTCGCCGTACGGGCCCGCCCACTGGGCCATGCGTCCGGCCTCGGCGCGCAGATGGGGATTCCGCGTGATCAGGTCGTCGACCGGAATTCCATATTCCCAACGTCCTGGACGAGATGAACACCGGCTTCGGCAGGCGCCGTGCCTCGACGCCGCGCGCAGGTTGAACACCCTGAACGCAAGTGGCGGGGACCACAGGCGGGCATCCCGAGCGTTTCGGTCATCGCCGTTTCCTCGCTCCCGACGCCGCTGTTCCGGTTGCGGGAGAGCCATTTCAGCATGGCGCCGACTCGACGGACACGATACTTCGTCCGAATCGTGACTTTCGGCACTGGACGAATGAGTGAGGCGTGTCAGGATCACCCCCGCAGTCAACCCATAGACAGACAGGGGGCAGGAATGAACGTGCGAGGTCTCTTCGTGGTGTTTCTCGGTTTGCAGATTTGCCAACCCGCCAGTGCCGGTCCGTTGTTCAAATGCGAGGTCAACGGCCGCGTCGAGTTCACCGATCGACGCTGCCAGCCAGTGAAAGCGAGCTGTTCCGAAAGGGATGGCAGGGAAGCCCGGCACGAACAGTGCGCCACGTCCGCGTTGGAAGCCGACAAACCTCCCGTCCATTCCCCTACCGCCCAGTCCCGCTCGGCCAATGCCACGGACTTGCCGGGCCGGCTGGCCTTGAACGGCACCCAGAGTGACAAGGAGAGCAGGCTGCGCGTGTCTGACAACCGCTACGCCGGTGCCAGTTTCCAGGCAATGGGCGGCCGGGCAGAAAACCATGGGCCGCGGTAGATCCGCGCGCAGGCGCCACTCACTCGGAGCCGCCGTCAGTTCCGCACAGGCCCGTACACCGCGCAAGACGCGACTGGCCCGGCCTTGACGGATCCGCCAAGCTCCTTTCATGCTGAGGCTGCCTGCGATCCACAGTCAGGTGACCGTCTGCCTGGCATCGATCGCGAGTCCCCCGCCGTGCTCCCGGCACCCATGGCTTGCGCATCTTCGCGCTCGAGCAGGCCGCGCCAGGCGAGTGCCCGCAGCGTGCGGACGCGTACCCTGAACTGGATTGGGCCAGACCTTCGGAAGCGCGGCACTGGGCTGCGTGAACACGCGCGCCGCCCGCACCATCCGCCTCGAAAGCCCGTTCGACGATGACCCAATGCCAGCAGTCGGCGCCGTTAACCTCTGCCAACCGACTCGCCCTGCAACATCACCCCAAAGCTGACGATCAATGCGACCAAGGGGCAAGCCGACCGCGGCCTGCGCGCCATTGTCGCTCCGACAGCGCTTGAAGCCGTTGTTGACGTATCCTGCTCCCCACCTGCAGAACTTCACCCGCTTTCCTCACGACCCCGAAACCCCGATTCCGAGGTAGCATGAACCGGATTCTGGCTGGATTGAACCGCCCAACAAGCCGACTGTGCCGATCGGCGAGATGGCAACGATCTGTTTCTGATGAATTTTCTTGGAGGCGCGAGCGGGAGTCGAACCCACCTACACGGATTTGCAATCCGGTGCATAACCGCTTTGCTATCGCGCCACGCCCGTCGGGTGACAGGCGGTACGGCTGGTCCGGAGTCGTCCGGGCGCCGTGCAGAAGACCTGGAGCGGGAAAAGAGTCTCGAACTCTCGACCTATACCTTGGCAAGGTATCGCTCTACCAACTGAGCTATTCCCGCTTGAAGCGAGTGCGCATTATAAAGGCCTGCCCGGGGCTGTCAACGCATTGATCCGCGCGCGCCGCGGCACACAACGGTTGGCCGACGCCGGCGGCGGGCCGCCGCTAACGCCGGCGATCCTCCTCGATCAGGTGCGGCCAGGCCATTCGCATGTAATAGCCCATCGACCACAGGGTGAGCACGGCTGCGACGTAGATCAGCCACGTGCCCAGTTCGAAGGCGCTGACGCCGAGCAACGGCTGGAAATACAGGAGCAGCGGAATGGCGATCATCTGCGCCGTCGTCTTGATTTTGCCGATCATCGACACGGCGACGCTGCGGTGCGCACCGATGCGCGCCATCCACTCGCGCAGCGCCGAGATCGTGATCTCGCGACCGATGATGATCGCCGCCAGAATGGCATCGAGACGACCAAGCTGGACGAGGACGATCAACGTGGCCGCGACCATCAGCTTGTCGGCGACCGGATCAAGAAAGGCACCAAAGGCCGAGGTCTGTTGCCAGCGCCTGGCGAGATATCCGTCGAGCCAGTCGGTGACGGCAGCGACGACGAAGATCAGCGTCGCCGCCAGGTCACGCTCGCCGACGCGCAGCCACGATTCCGGCAGGTAGTACACGGCGATCAGCAGCGGGATCAGGATGATCCTCAGCCAGGTCAGCAGGATCGGAATGTTGATTGGCATCAGTGCAAAGCCGCGTAGATTTTCTCGGCCAGTTCCCGGCTGATCCCGGGAACTGCGGTGAGTTGGTCAACCCCGGCATCGGTGATTCCCTGCAGGCCGCCAAAACGTGCGATCAGGGCTTTGCGTCGCTTCGGTCCGATGCCACTGATCTCGTCCAGACGCGAGCTCCTGCCGGCCTTGCCGCGTCGCGCGCGGTGCCCGGCGACGGCGAAGCGATGTGCCTCGTCGCGAATCTCCTGGATCAGATGCAGTGCGGGATGTCCCGGGGGCAATTGTAGCGGCTTGCGGGCGTCTGCGAAAACGAGT
>JAEUOM010000007.1 GCA_016788495.1 Accumulibacter sp.
CAAAGCAAGACGGGCAGGTAAGGACGCCTGCCCGCGTTGACAGAAATCGGATGGCTGGGGAAGAAGGATTCGAACCTTCGAATGCCGGAATCAAAATCCGGTGCCTTGACCAACTTGGCGACTCCCCAGCGGTCTCTCGCAACGCCCTGACGGCGAACGAGGCGCGCATTATAGCGGGGATTCGTCCGGAAAAAAAGGGCGCTGCTGGCAGCCCCGAGCCAGCGCCGTCCGGCCGCAGTGGAGCGCTGTGCCGTCAGCGCGCCAGCTCGCGCAGCGGGTGGACAGGGATGCCGGCGCTTGCCCAGGCACGCAGCCCCGGTGGCAGGCGTCGCAGCGCCGCCGCCGCCTGTTCCTCGCTGGGAAATTCGGCGAACACACAGGCGCCGGAACCGGTCATGCGCGCGCGCGCGGGTGCGGCCGCCGCGGATAACAGGCGAAGGCTCTCGGCGACCGCCGGGAAGCGGGCGCAGGCGACTGTCTCGAGGTCATTGCCGATGTCGTCCGGGGGCCAGTCGCCGGCGTCGATCGGCGGCGAGTCGCGGCGCAGCTCGGGGGCGGCAAAGATGACCGTGGTCGGCACCTGTACCGGCGGTTCGACCACGACATACCAGCGCGGCGGCAGTTCGACCGCCCGCAGCGCTTCGCCGACGCCTTCGGCAAAGGCGTTGCGGCCAAAGACGAAGGCCGGTACGTCGGCGCCGAGAGTCAGGCCGAGTTCCTGCAGGCGTTGCCGCGGCAGGCCGAGCTGCCAGAGATGGTTGAGTGCGAGCAGAACGGTGGCGGCATCGGAGCTGCCGCCACCGAGCCCGCCACCCAGTGGCAGGTGCTTCTCGATGCGGATGTCGACGCCTTGCCTGCAGTCGCTGGCGGTCTGCAGGAGGCGCGCGGCACGGACGCTCAGGTCGCTCTCCGGCGGCACTCCGGGCAAGGGTGTGGTCAGCCGTACCGTAGCGTCGCCGCGCGGCGCGAACTGCAGTTGGTCGGCGTGCTCGAGGAAGCGGAAGACGGTCTGCAGCAGGTGGTAGCCATCATTGCGCCGACCGACCACGCGCAGCAACAGGTTCAGCTTGGCCGGTGCCGGGTAGCTGCTGTCCCAGCCCCAGCGGCAGCCTGCCGCGTTCACTGCGGCGCATCCGTCGCGCCGGGCAAGCGCCACTCGTCGATGCGCAGGCGCAGCACGAAGCCGCCTTCACGTTCGACGAACAGCCGGCCGGGCAGCGCCTGTGGGGTATCGTCGTCGTACTCGTAGGCGATTCGCCAGTCCTCATGCCGCAGGCGCAGTGGACGGCCGAGCGCGTCGCGCTCGACGGCGCCGTCTTCGGAATGGCCGCCACGCAGCCAGGCGAGCAGTCTGGCCAGTCCAACCGGGTAGCCGAGGACGGTCTGCAGCAGCTCGTCGCTGCTGGCTGCAGTTCGCTCGCTGCCGTCGCTGCTGCGCAGGCGGGCGCCATTGGCGTCGCCAGTGATCTCGGCGATGCCCTGTCCGAATGGCGATGCCAGCAGCAGTGTGTCGCTTGCGCCGGCGTGCTGCCACTCGATGCGTCCGGCGTGGTTCTGCGTCGCATGGCGCAGCGTGAAGCGGCCGACCAGGACGAAGTCGTGCAACTGGTCGCGCTGCAGGGCTGCCGGGTGTTCGTGCCGGAGCGGTGGCGGGCTGCTGCAGGCGGCCATCGCGACGGCCACGAAGAGCAGCCCGAGATAGCGGCGCGGGGCCTCGAGCCGGCCCGGCGGGACCGTGCTGCGCCGGTTCAAGGGCTGAACTTCCTGATCGCCTCGTTGAGGGCCTCGTGCGCGGGATCCTTCTTCTGCGCTTCGAGCATGATCCGCTGCGCCTCGTGCTTGCGGCCGAGCGTCCACAGGACCTCGCCGAGGTGTGCGGCGATCTCCGCGTCCTGACGTTGCGCGAGCGCGCGCTGCAGGTAGGTGAGGGCGCCTTCCAGATCTCCCTGTCGGTACAGTACCCAGCCCATGCTGTCGAGGATGTAGCCGTCGTTGGGTGCCAGTTGCAGCGCCTTTTCGATCAGCTGTCGCGCTTCGGTGAGACGGATATTGCGCTCGGCGTAGGAGTAACCGAGCGCGTTGTAGGCCTGCGCACTGTCGGGTTGCAGTTCGATCAGCTTGCGCAGGCGGGTCTCGGCGACTTCCATGTTGCCCAGTCTTTCGGAGAGCAAGGCCGATTCGTAGAGCAGATCGGGCTGTTGCGGCTGCCGTTGCAGTTCGCGCTCGAGGACAGCCAGAGCCGCCTCGGTCTGTTTCAGTTCGCGCAGCAGCGCGGCTTCGGCAATCACCAGCTGCACCCGCACTTCGGGCCGGCTGGCGGCTGCCTGCTGCAGCAGGCTGCGTGCCTCGTCCAGCTTGCCGGAGCGGGCGATGATGCCGGCGCTGCGCAGCTGCGCCGGCAGGTACTGTTCGCCCGGGCCAACCTGTCCGTAGTAGGCGAGCGCTTCTTCGGGCCGCTTGCCGTCTTCGGCAATCTGACCAAGGTAGTAGTAGGGCGCACTCCTGTTCTGCAGTTCGAGCGTCAGCAGGTGCTTGAGCTGCTTTTCGGCGAGCGCGACATCGTTCTCCTGCAGTGCCAGCAGGGCGACCGGGAAGACCACGTCCGGGTTGTTCGGGTAGCTCAGGAGCAACTGGTCGAAGTGGCGTCTGGCCTCGCTGTAACGCTTTTCGCCGACCAGCAGTCGTGCGAGTTGCAGTTGCACGTCCGGTGACTTCGGATGGCGGGCGAGGAAGCCCTGCAAGGCGCTGATCGCCGCTGCCGGCGATTTTTGCGCAAGAATCTGCGCTTCGAGCAAGGCTGCCGCTTCCCAGTCGGAACGCAGCTCGAGCGCCTGCCGCGCTTCGGTCAGCGCGCGTGCCTGCTGGCCGGCGGTGCTGGCGGCTACCGCCACCGCATAGTGCGCCTCGGCGAGGCCGAAGAAGGGAGCGCAGACCCGGCTGACCAGCGCCAGGACCGCCTGGCGATCGGGGCTGCGGGCAAACATCCGGTTGAGCGCCACGAGGTTTGCCGGCAGGGCAGCAGGATCCTTCTGCAGCATGGCGATCAACTGCGGGGCGAGGCCATCGAGCTGGTTGCTCATCAGCTGCATGCCAATCAGGACCTGCTGCGCGCGCTGCGAGGCCGGCTCGACCTCGACCCACAGGCGTGCCAGCGCGAGGACGAGTTCGACCCGTCTCGCCTGACCGGCCACTTCGACGGCGCGGGCGATGATGGCCGGGTCACGCGTGCGGCGTGCGAGGTCGGCGTAGGCATCGCTGGCAAATTCGCTCTTGCCGCGCTGCAGGGCGACTTCCGCGAGCAGTGCCTGGTACACCACCTGTCCGCTGAGCCCGCTGTAGTCCTTGTCTTCGGCCCGCGGCGCCAGCGGCGGCGTCTTGCGGGACTGGCGGGCCGAGGAGGCAGCCTGTCGGGTGACGGCCGCTTCTTCGGTAGCGAGCGCCGGGACGCTGAAGGCGAGCGCAAGGGCGGCGTAGAGGACGCTTGGGGTGATCGGTTTCATTTTTTCCTTGCCTGACGCAGACGGTTGCACGAATCGACGGCTGCTTTGCGTCATAATCCGTTCGCGCATGTTATGGGCTTTTCGTGGTCGCAGCAATGCCGGAACTCCCCGAAGTCGAAGTCAGTCGGCAGGGATTGCTTCCCTTCCTGTCGCAGCAACGCATCGTCGGCGCCGTCGTGCGCACGCCGCGATTGCGGCACGAGATCCCCGCCGGACTCGACGCGCGCCTCACCGGCCTGCGCGTCGAGGCGATCCGCCGCCGTGGCAAGTATCTGCTGTTCGACTGCGAGAGCGGCAATGGCGGCGGCTGGCTGATCCTGCACCTCGGGATGTCGGGCAGCCTGCGCCTGGTGTCGCCGGCGACGCCCGCGCAGGCGCACGATCACTTCGATCTGCTCTTCGCCGGAACCGTTCTTCGCCTGCGCGACCCGCGGCGCTTCGGGGCGCTGCTCTGGCATGAGGGTGAGGAGGTCGAGACGCATCCGCTGCTGTCGGGGCTCGGCATCGAACCCCTGTCCGCCGGTTTCGATGGCGACTGGCTGTACGCGGCAACGCGCGCGCGTTGCACGCCGATCAAGCCGCTGTTGATGGACAGCCGGCTGGTGGTCGGCATCGGCAACATCTATGCCGCCGAGAGTCTCCATCTGGCCGGCATCGCGCCGCGACGCCCGGCCAACCGCATCAGCCGTGTGCGCCATCAGCTGCTGGCGGTCGCCGTCCGCTCGACCCTGTCGGCGGCGATCGCCGCCGGCGGCAGCAGTGTGCGCGACTATGTGCATAGCGATGGTGGTGCCGGCTGCTTCCAGCTCTCCTGCGCCGTCTACGGTCGCGCGGGCGAGCCCTGTCCGGGCTGTGGCGGGCCGGTGAGAGTGATCCGGCAGAGCGGCCGGTCGAGCTTCTATTGCCCACGCTGCCAGCGTTGAAGCGACCGCGGCCAGGCAAGGGGCGTGCGACGACTTTGTGATAGAGTGCCGGCACCGACATTGTCCTGGAAGCAGCCATGACGCTTGCCCAACACTTTGCCGCCTACAGTGAATGGCGCGCCCGTGTCTCGGAGATCATCGGGAAGTTCTCGGGCTGGTTGCTCGACCACGAGCTGAACGATGCACAGACGGAGCGACGCATCGCGCGCCTGCTCGACAAGCTGCGCGAGGACCGTCTGCAGGTGGCATTCGTCGCCGAGTTCTCGCGCGGCAAGTCGGAACTGATCAACGCCATCTTCTTTGCCGGCTACGGCAACCGTGTTCTGCCTTCGACCGCCGGCCGGACGACGATGTGCCCGACCGAGCTGCTGTTCGACAGAAGCAAGCTGCCGTCGATCGAACTGTTGCCGATCGAGACCCGGGAAGCGAAGACGAGCATCAGCGAGTACAAGCGATTTCCCGACGAATGGCGAATCGTGCCGATCGACACCACCCGCGCCGAGGCCATGCAGGAGGCGTTGCGGCACGTCAGTGACGTCATCCGGGTGCTGCCGGCCGTTGCCGAGAACCTCGGTTTCACGCTTGCCGACGGCGACTCCGAGCTGTTGCGACGAGGTGAAGACGGTTGTGTCGAGATTCCCCGCTGGCGGCATGCGGTGATCAATTTTCCGCATCCGCTGCTCGAGCAGGGGCTGGTGATTCTCGACACGCCCGGCCTCAATGCCATCGGCACCGAACCCGAACTGACTCTTTCGCTGCTGCCGAACGCGCATGCCGTGTTGTTCATCCTGGCTGCCGATACCGGTGTGACCCAGTCCGACCTGACGGTCTGGCGCGAACACATCGCTTCGGCTGGCAGCCGCAGCAAGGGCCGCATCGTCGTTCTCAACAAGATCGACACCCTGTGGGACGAGCTCAAGTCGGCGCAGGAGATCGACGCCGAGATCGTCCGGCAGGTCGATACCTGTGCCTGGACGCTCGATCTGCCGGAGGACCAGATTTTCCCCGTCTCGGCGCAGAAGGCGCTGGTTGCCAAGATCAACGACGACGACGAGCTGCTGCAGCGAAGTCGCCTGGCAGAACTGGAGACAGCCCTGTCGGAAGAGCTGATCCCAGCCAAGCAGGAGATCGTTCGCGACGGCATCGACGCCGAGTTCGCCGATTGCTTCCAGCGCACGCGCAGCCTGCTCGAATCGCGTCTCGCCGGACTGCACGAACAGCTCACCGA
>JAEUOM010000018.1 GCA_016788495.1 Accumulibacter sp.
CGCCGCCGCGTCTCCCCAGGGCAAGGCGCTCGAACTCGGCGTCAAGCAGAAGCACGGCGTCTACACCTACGCGCTGCTCGAGGGCCTCGCCGGCGCGGCGGCCCCGGGCCAGGCGGAGATCGAAGTGGATGCGCTCGCCAGCTACCTCTCCCGACGCGTCCCGGAACTCTCGCTGCAAGTCGGCGGCTACGCGCAGCAACCGATGCGCTCGGCCTACCGCGACAGCTTCCCGCTGGTGCGCCGGGTCAAAGGGCCGTGAAACCCGACGGCAGCGCGCTGTCGCTCTTCATCTCCTACTCGCACCGGGACGACGAACTGCGCGAGAAGCTCGATACGCATCTCTCGCTGCTCAAGCGCCAGGGGGTATTTGATGTCTGGCATGACCGTCGCATTGCCGCCGGCCAGGAATGGGCCGGACAGATCGACGCCGAGCTGGAAAGCGCCGACATCGTGCTGCTGCTGATCAGCGCGGACTTTCTGGCGTCCGACTACTGCTACGACCGCGAGATGTTGCATGCGCTGCAACGCCACGACGCGGGCAGTGCGCGGGTAGTGCCGGTCATCCTGCGCCCCTGCGACTGGCAGACCTCACCGTTCGCTCGCCTGCAGGTGCTTCCACGCGACGGCACGCCGGTCCGCAGTCATGCCGACATCGACGTCGCCCTGACTGAAGTCGCCCGCGCCTTGCGCACGGTCGCCGAAGCGATGCACACCAGCAGATCGTCGCCGCCGCAAACCATCGTGTCGCCATCTGCCGCTCAGTCGTCGGGCGCCGAGGCGTCGCCACCTGCGCCGCCGCTGGATTCGCCAGCGGAACCGGCCCCAGCACCCTCGCCCGCCCCAGCCACGAAGCAATTGCTGAAGATCGACGCGATCAAGGTCTTCGGGATCTTCTCGGTCGGCCCCTTCGAGTTGAGCTGGCCGCCGCCGCTTGGTCGGCGGCGCTTCCTGACCTTGGCAGTGGTCTTTACGCTAGTCGTCGCCGGGACTGCCTGGGCCTTGATCGCCCGACCACAGATCGAGAAGACGCGCGATTTCATGCGCCGCGGCGACTACCCGAATGCGCTGAGCAGCATCGACTCGGCGCCGCGCTGGATCGCCGCCCTGCCCGCCGCGGTGGCGGTCGGGGAGCAGGCCCGTTTTGGCGCCAAACTCGCCAGCGGTACGCTCATTCGCGATGAAACCCCGGCGCTCGCAGCGCTGCGCGAGCGCTACCCGGCAGCGCCCGATGTGCTCCTCTTCCTTGGCCTCAAGGCACTCTACGTGGACGCAGCGCCGGAGCAGGCACTGAACCTGTTCACCCAAGCAACCCAGGCTGACCCGACGCATGCCGAGGCGCACTTTCTTGCGGCGGGACAGCACCTCACTCTGGCCTACGCCGCCACCCTTTCTGGCGACGCGGCGCGCGCCCGGTTGCACGCCAGCAAGGCACAGGCGATGGCCGAGGTGGTCGCGAAAACCCCGGCTGGCGACCTGCCGCGCTACGCCAATCAGGCGGCCGAGTTGCGGGAGATCGACGGCGGCTGGCCGCAGGCCTTGAAGATCTACGCGCGCCTGGCGTCGGGGCACCCGCTGTCAGCCCTGCAGGCGAGCTTCGTGTCCTGGCGCATGAGCGATGCCGCGGTCGAGCAGCGGCAGGCGCTCGAACAGCTTGGCGCGGCGATCATGGCGCTTGCGCAGGCCGCGAAAGAATCGGTCGCCCAGACCGCTTGGCTGTTTCGCGTCTCGGCGAGCGAGGAAATCCATGTCGGCGCCGAGGACCGGCTTTGCCTGATGCGCTGGGCGGACGCGATCTCGAAATCGCTGCTCGCAAGCACGCCGGACTCCTCTGTCGCCGACCGAGCGGCGCCCGACGACACCCGTGCTTCGCCGATTCCGTGTGCTGGCGCCAGCCACCCGGACTCGATGCGCGAGATCGTGTGTGTTCAGGCGCTGACCGCGCAGCAAGCGCTGCCGCCGGCCGACCCGCGGCGCGCGGCGCTGGCCAAGTGGATCGAATCGCCCTTGCGTTGCGGCGCCGAACTGGAACCCTTGCCAAACCTTGCCCCGTCCGCCAGCGGCGGGCCGACGACTTGAGGAAGAAGCCATGAAAACGTGGGAAGCGTGAAGCGGGTCAGTGGCGGCGATCCGGATCAGGCGGATGCTTGCCGGGCTGCTCGCCGCGCTGGCCTGTGGATTGATGGCCTGCGCCCAGGCGCAGACCGCCATCCCCTACCCGCGAATCGAAACCGGCACCCATACCGCGGTGATCAACCGGATCGCGGTAGACCGTGCCGAGCGCTGGGTGGTCACCGCCTCCGACGACAAAACCGCACGCGTCTGGAACCTGCAGACCGGCGAGCTCGAACGTATCCTGCGTCCGCCGATTGGCGAAGAGGGCGAAGGCTGGCTGTATGCCGTGGCGATCTCGCCCGACGGCAGCCGGGTCGCTGTCGGCGGTTTCACCGGCGTACGAGGATCAACCGACTTCCCGATCTACCTGTTCGACCGCGCCGACAGTCGCCTGCTCCAGCGCAGCCGCGGCTATGCGGACAGGGTCATTCATCTCGCCTTCTCGGCCGACGGCAAGCGCCTGGCGGCGGCTTTCAAGGGCGGCGGCGGGCTGCGCCTGCTCGCTGCGACCGCGCTCACCGAGGAAGTCGCGCGCGACGACGACTGCCGCGCGGACAGCTACGGCGTCGACTTCGACCCCGCCGACCGCCTGGTCGCCAGTTGTTTTGATGGTCAACTGCGTCTGTACGACGCCAAAGGGCAGCGGATCGCCCGGCGCCAAGTCGAAGGCGGGGAACGGCCTTACGGCGTCGCCTTTTCCCCGGATGGCACACGCATTGCCGTCGGTTTCTACGATAGCACGGCGGTGACCGTAGTCTCCGGACGCGATCTCAGCCTGCTTTACCGCGCCGATACGGGTTTCGCGACCAAGGGTAGTCTTGAAAGCGTCGCCTGGTCGCGCGACGGCGAGCGCCTGCACGCCGGTGGGCGCTTTGACCGTAACGGCCAGAGCCCCGTCGTCAGTTGGCCGGCGCAGGGCCGCGGCGCGGCCGTGCTGCACGACGCTTCGCCCGACACGATCATGGCCCTGGCGCCGCTGTCGGGCGGTCGCCTGGCTTACGGCGGGGGCGGTCCCACCTGGGGCGTCCTCGGCGCCGACGGCCGGCGCGAGCGCCCGCTTTGGCCGGCGCTGCTCGACCATCGCGACAACCAGCCAGGCTTTCGCGTTGCCCGCGATGGCCTGCGCGTCGAGTTTTCTTTCGACACCTGGAAGGACGGGAAGCGGTCGCGTGCGCCGGCGCGCTTCGATCTGCGCACACGCCGCCTGGAGACCGCGGTCCAGCCCGACGCCGGTCTCGCGCCGCCACGTACCGACGGCCTGCCGGTAAAGAATTGGAATAACCACACCGCGCCAACTTTCAATGAAAAGCGCCTGGCGACGCTTGAACCCTACGAGCGCTCGCGAGCGCTGGCGGTGGCCACCGACGAGAGCGGCTTCGTGCTGGGTACCGATTGGTCCCTGCGCAGTTTCGACGCGCACGGCGAGCAGCGCTGGGAGCGGTTGGTACCGGGCGTCGCCTGGGCGGTGAACTACAGCGCCGATGGCCGCTTCGTGCTCGCCGCGCTCGGCGATGGCACGATCCGCTGGTACGATGCGGCCAGCGGCAACGAACGGCTGGCGCTTTTCATCCACGCGCAGGACCAGCGCTGGGTGCTGTTTACCCCCGAGGGCTTCTATCAGGCGTCGCCCGGCGGCGACGCGCTGCTCGGCTACCAGATCAACCGCGGACCCGATCGCGAAGGCGAGTTCGTCGATTCGGCGCAACTGGCCGGCGTCTTCTTTCGT
>JAEUOM010000031.1 GCA_016788495.1 Accumulibacter sp.
GTGGGGCGTTCTCGTGCTGTTTGGCAGCCTGATGTCGGTGAGCACTGGCATGCTCTACAAGATCGTTCCCTTTCTCGTCTGGCTGCACCTGCAGAATGCCGGTGGCGGTCGCATCCTGGCACCGAACATGCAGCAGGTGATCGCCAAGCGGCAGATCGACCACCAACTGCACGCACACCTCACTGCGCTCGTGCTGTTGCTGGCGGCCGCGCTGCAGCCCGAATGGTTCACCTATCCGGCGGCAGTGGCGCTGCTCGTCGCCAGTGGCTGGCTGCTGCGCAACCTGCTGGCGGCGACCGCATTCTACCGCCAGCATCGACAGCGCATCGTCAGCCTGGCACGTGCGACGCCGGCCCCGAGGCCCGGCTGATGGGCTACCTGATCCTGAAACACCTGCATATCGGCTGCGTCGTCCTCAGCGGCACCGGCTTTCTGCTGCGTGGTCTGTGGATGCTGGCCGACTCGCCGTGGCTGCAGCGGCGCAGCGTGCGTGTCCTGCCGCACCTTGTCGATACCATTCTGCTCGGCAGCGCGATCGCCATGACGGTGATCAGCCACCAGTATCCCTTCGTCGCCGACTGGTTGACCGCCAAGCTGGCTGGCCTGCTGCTCTATATCGGCTGCGGCACGATGGCGCTGAAACGCGCGCGCAGCAAACCGCAGCGCGCGGCCTTCCTGCTTGCCGCCGTGCTCAGCTTCGCCTGGATCGTATCGGTCGCGCTGACGCGCAACCCCCTGGGTTTCTTCGCCACCCTCGCCTGAACAGCACGCGCCTCGGGGGGCGTGTGCCTCAGCCGCGCTGGTGGGTCATCAGCTTGCGCAGACCGGCGGTATTGAGGATGCGCACCTTGCGCTGATGTACGGCGAGCAGCCCGTCCTCCTGAAAACGCGAAAAGGCGCGGCTGACGGTTTCCAGCTTGAGGCCGAGGTAGCTGCCGATTTCGTCGCGCGACATGCGCAGGTTGAACTCGGCCGGCGAATAGCCGCGTGCCTTGAAGCGCTGCGAGAGGTTGAGCAGAAAGGCCGCCAGACGTTCCTCGGCACGCATCGTCCCGAGCAGCATCATGACCCCATGGTCACGCACGATCTCGCGGCTCATCACCTTGTGAAAATGGTGCTGCAGCGTGTGGATCTGTCGCGAAAGACTTTCCAGATGCGAGAACGGAATCGCGCAGACCTCGCTGTCTTCGAGGGCGATCGCATTGCAGGTGTGGATCTCGCTGCTGATGCCGTCGAGGCCGAGGAGTTCGCCGGTCATCTGGAAGCCGGTGACCTGGTCACGGCCATCCTCGATCAGGACGTCGGTCTTGAAGAAACCGCTGCGCACGGCATAGATCGACTCGAATGCCTGCCCGGCACGATAGAGATGATCGCCCCGCTTCAGGCGGCGGCGCGTCGAAACCAGTTCGTCAAGGCGACGCAACTCCTCCGGCGGCAGGCCGATCGGCAGGCACAACTCGCGCAGGTTGCAGTTGGAACAGGCAGTCTTCACGACTTCGAACGCCAGCCTCGCCGTTGCCGCATCGGTGGACATGTCAGCCCTTCATTTCACTGATTGCCGCGTTTGATCCACGTCAACCCCGGGCTCTGCATGCCGGCCGATAATGCCGGCAACCAACCTCGCACCGGGACGATGAGATCCGTCACTGGCAACCTCGTTTTCGATCCACAGATCATCCGCCGATTCGACGTCAATGGGCCACGCTACACGTCGTACCCGACGGCGGATCGTTTCGTTGAGGCCTTCGGCGCGGACGCCTCCAGACTCTGGCTCGGCAAGCGCAACATCGGCGCCATCAGCCGGCAATTGTCATTGTACTTCCACATCCCGTTCTGCAACACCATTTGCTACTACTGCGCCTGCAACAAGATCATCACCAAGGACCACGGTCGCTCCGCCAAGTACCTGAAATACCTCGCCCGCGAGCTGGCATTGCAGAGCAGCCATCTCGAAGGCGGCGACCAGGAGGTGGCGCAGCTGCACTGGGGCGGTGGCACGCCGACCTTCCTGTCGCACGACGAGATGCGCCAGTTGATGGCCGCAACGCGCAGACACTTCACTCTGGTGGAAGGCGGCGAGTACTCGATCGAGGTCGATCCGCGCAAGGTCGACCAGGCAACCGTTGTCCTGCTCGGTGAACTGGGTTTCAATCGCATGAGCGTCGGCGTGCAGGATTTCGATGCCGACGTGCAGCGGGCGGTCAATCGGCTGCAGAGCGAGGAGGAAACCCGCGCCGTGATCGACGCAGCGCGCGGCAGCGGCTTCAAGTCGGTCAGCGTCGATCTCATCTATGGTCTACCCCGGCAGACCGTCGCCGGCTTCGGCCGCACGCTCGAGCGGGTCATCGACGCCAGCCCGGATCGCGTCTCGATCTACAACTATGCCCATCTGCCGAGCCTGTTCAAGCCGCAGCGACGCATCCTCGAAAAGGACATGCCGTCCGCCGACACGCGTCTGCAGATCCTCTCCCTCGCCATCCAGCAGATGACCGCGGCGGGCTACGTCTTCATCGGCATGGACCACTTCGCGAAGCCCGACGACGAGCTCGCGGTCGCCCAGCGACAGGGGCGACTGCACCGCAACTTCCAGGGCTATTCGACGCACTCCGACTGCGATCTGCTGGCCTTCGGCATCTCGGCGATCAGCAAGGTCGGCCCGACCTACTGCCAGAATGTCAAGACGCTCGACGAGTACTACGACCTGCTGGACAGCGGCACCCTGCCGGTCTACCGCGGTATCGAGCTGAATGCCGACGACCTGCTGCGACGTTCGATCATCCAGTCGCTGATGTGCCACTTCGAACTGTCGCTCGAGTCGATCGAGATCGCGCACCTGATCGACTTCCGCAAGTACTTCGCCACCGAACTCGACGAACTGCGGGAGATGGTCGATGCCGGCCTCGTCCGCGTCGACGATCGCTGGATCACCGTCCTGCCACGCGGTCGCATGCTGGTGCGCGCCATCTCGATGGTCTTCGACCGCTACCTGCGCGCCGACCGGCAACGCACCCGCTACTCGAAGGTCATCTGAGGCAGACGGCGACGATCGCCGCGGGAACGAAGGAGTAGAATCGCAGTTCCGCTCCGCCCGAGCCTGCCACCCGCCCGCCATGCCCGAATCGAGTTTCCTCGCCCTGTTGCTCGTGGGACTGCTTGGTGGCACACACTGCGTCGGCATGTGCGGCGGCATCGTCGGCGCGCTGGCGATGGGTGCGCCGGCGCGCTGCAGCCTGCTGCTCGCCTACAACGCGGGGCGCATCCTGAGCTACGCCGCGGCCGGCGCGATTGCCGGTGCGCTCGGCGAGGCGAGCATCGCCTTGGCCGGGCAGCTGCCGCTGCGCAGCCTCCTCTACCTGCTCGCCAACCTGATGCTGATCGCCCTCGGTCTCTACCTGCTCGGCTTCAGCAGCGCGCTGGCGTTCACCGAGCGGTTCGGCCAGAAGCTCTGGCGACATCTGCAACCGCTGACCCGGCGCTACCTGCCTGCGCGCGGCCCGCTGCAGGCCTTTCCGCTCGGGCTGCTGTGGGGCTGGCTGCCCTGTGGTCTGGTCTACAGTGCTCTGGCAACGGCACTGAGCAGCGGCTCCGCCGCGCAGGGAGCCGGACTGATGCTCGCCTTTGGCGTCGGCACCCTGCCCAACCTGCTCCTCGCCGGCCTGCTCGCCGCACGCCTGCGCGCCTACACGAGCCGGCCGGCGCTGCGCATGGTCGCCGGACTCGTCGTCCTGGGTTTTGGCGTCTGGGGGCTGCTTGGCCTGCAGCAGCTGCTGCACCAGTTCGCTTCCGCCTAGCCATGCAGGCCCCGCGACCACCTCCACTCCATGGCAGCAGGCCGTTCGCTGACGACGCCATGAGGGATCCGAGCGTCAGCCCGCAGACCCTCGACCTGCCGATCAGCGGCATGAGTTGCGCCGCCTGCGCCGGCCGCATCGAGCGCGTGCTGGGCCGCATGCCCGGCGTCAGCGCCAGCGTCAACCTGGCGACCGAGCGCGCACAGGTGGCGATCACGGGCGCGGAAACGACTGCCGGGCAGGTGGTCGCGGCAATCGAGCAGGCGGGCTTCGCCGTGCCGCTGCAGACGATCGAGCTGGCGATCAGCGGCATGAGCTGCGCCGCCTGCTCGACAAGACTGGAGAAGATGCTCAACCGCCTGCCAGGAGTCGAGGCGGCAGTCAATCTGGCAAGCGAGCGGGCGACCATCCGCTACCGCCCGGGCCTCGCCGCCGCCGCCGGGCTGATCGCCACCATCGAAGCGGCGGGTTTCCACGGCCAACTCGCCGATGCGCAGTCACGCGCTGACGAACTGGCGAGCAGGCTTGCCGCGCAACGGCGCGAGCTGGGTCGTTTCTTCATCGCTGCTGCCCTGACCCTGCCGCTGGCAGCGCAGATGCTGACCATGTTCGCTGGCGGCGAGCAGCCGCATGCGGACCTCCTGCCCCGCTGGCTGCAACTCGTTCTGGCGACGCCGGTGCAGTTCTGGATCGGCTGGCGCTTCTACGAGGGCGCATGGAAGTCCCTGCGCGGCGGCGGCGGCAACATGGACGTGCTGGTCGCCCTCGGTACATCGATGGCCTACTTCTTCAGCCTCTTCGTCACCGTATCGGGGGCGCCGGACCTGCACGTCTATTTCGAGGCATCGGCCGCGGTCATCACCCTCGTCCTGCTCGGCAAACTGCTCGAGGCGCGCGCCAAGGCGAAAACCGGTGAAGCGATCGCGGCATTGGTCCGCCTGCAGCCACGAACGGCGCGGGTCGAACGTGACGGCCGGCTGATCGAGCTCGACGCCTCACTGCTGATCCCGGCTGATGTCTTCATCGTCCGCCCGGGCGAGAGCATCCCGGTCGATGGCGAGGTGGTCGACGGCTCGTCAAGCGTCAACCAGGCGATGCTCACGGGCGAGAGCATGCCGGTTGCCAAACGTCGCGGCGATCGCGTCTTCGCCGCCACCGCCAACGGTGAAGGCATGCTGCGCTGCCGCGCCACCGGCGTCGGCGAGCACACGCTGCTCGCCGGAATCATCCGCCTGGTTGCCGCGGCGCAGGGCTCCAAGGCCCCCGTGCAACGTCTGGCCGACCGGATCTCGGCGATTTTCGTCCCCGTCGTCTGCCTGGCCGCACTGTGCACCCTGGTCGGCTGGTGGCTCTACGACGGTATCTTCAGCACGGCCCTGATCAATGCCGTGGCGGTGCTCGTCATCGCCTGTCCCTGCGCCCTCGGCCTGGCAACACCGACGGCCATCATGGTTGGCAGCGGACGCGGTGCCGCAGCCGGCATCCTGATCAAGAACGCCGAGGCGCTCGAGCGGGCCAGCGAGATCACTGTGCTCGCGGTGGACAAGACCGGCACGCTGACCCGCGGCGAACC
>JAEUOM010000067.1 GCA_016788495.1 Accumulibacter sp.
GGGATCTTCACCTGCCGCGGGTTGAGCGTGCCGCGCTCGGCGATCCGCTCGACCTGGACGATGACCACGCCACCCGAGTTCCGCGCCGCCATCGCGATCGCCTGCGCTTCCAGCGTCAGTGCTTCCCGTTCCATCGTCACGTTGCCGTCCGGATCCGCAGTGGTGCCGCGGATGATTCCGACGTGAATCGGGAAGGCCTTGTAGAACAGGTATTCCTCGCCGTCGATCGGCAGCACACGGACGAGTTCCTCGGTGGTCGACGCGTTCAGCTTGCCACCGCCGAAACGCGGGTCAACGAAGGTGCCGAGACCGACACGGGTGATTGTCCCCGGCTTGCCGGCAGCGATGTCGCGGAAGAGGTGCGCGATCACCCCCTGCGGCAGGTTGTAGGCCTTGACACGATTGGCCACCGCCAGCTCCTGCAGTTTCGGCACCAGCCCCCAGTGGCCGCCGATCACTCGCTCGAGCATTCCGTCGTGGCCGAAATGGTTGAGCCCTCGTTCCTTGCCGTCGCCCTGCCCTGCGGCATACACCAGGCTCAGGTTGCGCGGTCGGCCGAGGCCCTCGGGGTCGCTGCGCTGGCTGGCAAGAAAGCGCTCCTCAAGAGCGATGGCGATGTTCTCGGCAAAGCCGATGCCGACGAAGCCACCGGTCGCCACGGTGTCGCCGTCACGAATCAGGCGCACCGCCTCGCTGGCCGAGACCACCTTGCCGGTGTCCGCAGCACGCAGTGACAGGGCCATGGGATGGGAGGACAGAGGCATGGTTTCTCTCCTGAACAGGTTGGTGTCGCGATGACCGCAGGCATGGCGTCCGGCCGTCAGTATAAGTCGATCGGCGCGAGTCATCGTCGGAACTGTAGGCCGTCCGCGACTGCGCGCCGGCAGTGCCGACAGGGAAGGATCGTCGCTGGGCGCGAACGCCACCGACAGGCGAGCGGCCAGCAGGACACCGGCGTGTCTACCACGACTGTCGGCGCCCAGCCAGCGCGGCAGCCGCGAGTGCGTCTCAGGCTTCGCCGACCACCTCCTCCGCGAGCGACGGATAATCGATGTAGCCGCGTCCTCCCCCCTTGTAGACCGTCCTCGCGTCGAAGGCCGCGAGCGGCGCACCGAGTCGCAAGCGCTCGACGAGATCCGGGTTGGCGATGAAGTGCTTGCCGAAGCCTATCAGGTCTGCGGTATCGCAGCGCAAGGCGGCTTCCGCGCGCTGACGGTTGAATCCGCCGCAGAGAATGATGCTCCCGGCGTAACACGCGCGCAGGTGCTGCAACAGCTCGTTGTCGGGATCATGGATCCAGCTCTCCGACTGATCGTAGATGTGCAGGTAGCCGATCCGCATGCGATCGAGCTGACAGGCCAGTTGGCCATAGGTGAAGAGCGGCGCCGGATCGGGTTGCATTTCATGGGCAAGCCCGAGCGGCGAGATGCGAACACCGACGCGCTCGCTGCCAACCACCGAGGCGACCGCGGCCACCGTTTCGAGCAGGAACCGCCAGCGTCTGATCGTCGTCCCGCCGTATTCGTCGCTCCGATCATTCAGGTAGGGACAACGGAACTGATCGAAGAGGTAGCCATTGGCGGCGTGGATCTCGACCCCGTCGAAACCGGCTGCCAGGCTGTTGGCTGCGGCACGTGCAAAGTCGGCGACCACCTCCCGGACTTCGTCGGTGCGCAGGGCGCGGGGGGCGTCACAGGGAACCAGAACAGGCTCGGATCCGCCGGCAAGAACCGGCACCCGGTCTGCGCTCAAACCGATCGCGCTGGGCCCGACGGGTGGCGACCCATCCGCCCGCAGGCTGCAGTGGCCGACGCGCCCGACGTGCCATAACTGCAGATAGATGCGGCCTGCCGCGCGGTGCACCGCGCGCGTCACGTTGCGCCAGCCGGCGACCTGCGCCGGTGTGTAGATGCCCGGAGTGCGGGCACACCCACGCGCCTGTGGCGAGACCGGCGAGCCCTCGGCAACGATCAGCCCGGCTGTTGCCCGCTGGGCGTAATACTGGGCGCTCATCGCGGTCGGCGCGAGCAGTGTGTCACTGGCGCGATTGCGATTCATCGGCGCCATGACGATACGATTGGCCAGCGGCAGGCCGGCAAGCGTATGGCGAGAAAACAGACTCTTGTTCATGTTCGTGGATACCTCCTCTGCAGCGATTGCGCACAGACAAGGCAAGCACGTTTCATGCCTGCTTGCCGCAGCGGCCTGCGCGCACTGCTCAAATCGACATCGTGTGGATTGCCGGCGCAGCATGGCAGGCGCAGGTTGCGGATTGATGGCGCCGCCACGCCTGTGCTGGCCAGGCGCCACAGGCGACCAAGCGGTTGACCTGACGGCCCAGTGGACCCGGCGGGAAGCGTGGCGTCTTGCAGACGCAGCGTCACCGCCATTTCCTGCCCGCGGGGTCAGGCCTGCTTGCGGTGCACGGCGCGACGAAAGAGGAGCTGGCCACCCACTACCGGCAATGCCCGGGCGCGGCGCTGGGCGGACTTCGCCTGACCCTGTGCGGACTCGTGGCGTGGCCAAGCCGGCGCCTGCGCCGGACCGCAGGCCGCGAAGAGCGGAAGGGGCGTCCGCGCAGGATGCTCGCGCCGCGGCGAGTGATGGACGAACCGAGCCGGATCCTCCGGAACCGTGGCCAGGACAGGATCAGCCCGACGAACGGCAACACCGCGGACCGTCAGATCACAGGCCCCACACCTGGCTGACACGTACGAAGCCCGTTTCGCCATCGCGATGGCGCACCTTCACCCAGCCACCGGGGGCTCCCTCGAGATACACCAGAGACACGTTTCTCGCTGCCTCGAAGGCGATCGGCGCCGACTCCTCGGGATTCAGCCGGACCTGCGCGCGCGGCGTGGTGACAATCACCGTCCGCCGCTTGACCAAGTGCCTGGCCTCGATCCAGGCCAAGCCTCCTTCAGCATCCCGTACCTTCGACCATCCTTCGAGGTTGACCACCAGTTCGACTGGTGTCCCGCGCCGGATGACGAACAACTTGCCACCCTTTTGCGAGGGCGCGTCGTAGAGCACCGTCGGCACGTCGACGGTGCGGAACTCGATTGCCAGCGATGGCGCCGCCAGTCCGGCAGCGAGCACCGCGCCCAGCAGGCGGTGCATCGCTCAGGCCGTCGCCTCGCCGGCGGCGCCCCCGGCCGCTTCAGCTTGCTGCTGCTGCAGGCGGGACATGTAGAGCGCTTCAAAATTCACCGGTTGCAGCATCACGGGCGCGAAACCGGCTCGGGTGACCGCATCGGATACCGCCTCGCGCGCATACGGGAAAAGGATGTTGGGACAGGCTATCGACAGCAAGGGATCCATGTTCTCGCTCGGAACGTTCTGCACGCGAAAGATGCCCGCCTGCCCCACCTCGACCAGAAAGACGGTTTTCTCCTCGATCTTGGAGGTCACCGTGGTCGTCAGCGTGACCTCGAAAATGCCGTCGCCGATACCCTGCGCATTGCTCTGCAGTTGAATGCTGACCTTTGGTGACTCGCGCTCGAGAAAGATCTGGGGCGCATTGGGCACCTCCAGCGAAAAATCCTTGATGTAGATTTTCTCGATTGCAAAAACGGGGTTTTCTTGTTCGCTCATGTCAGCTTTCAGCCAAAAGTGGGAAAAGGTTCAAGGAAGCCTGGCGACAGGGGCTCAGGCACTCTCGCCGGCAAGGAGCGGCAGCAGCTTGCCGGAACGATCGAGCGCGACGAGGTCGTCGGCACCGCCAACGTGTGTCGCGCCAATGAAGATCTGCGGCACGGTGCGGCGGCCCGTCCGCGCCTGCATTTCGTTGCGACGTTCGGGATCGAGATCGATTCGCACCTTCTCGATCTCGACGACGCCACGTGCGCGCAGAAGTTGCTCGGCGCGCACGCAATAGGGGCAGACAGCGGTCGAGTACATCAGCACCGGCACCAGACCAGTCATCGACGTGCCCCCTTCTTCAGCGGCAGCCCCGCCTCGCTCCAGGCTGCGATCCCTCCTTCGAGGTTATGCACTCGCGCGAAGCCCAGTTTGGCCAGCGTTGCGCAGGCAGCCTGCGAACGCGTGCCTGACTGGCAAATGAGGATGATCGGCTTGTCCTTGAACGGCTCGAGTTCGCCGGCACGCTCTGCCAGCGATGCCGACGGGATGTTGCGCGAATCGATGAGGTGCCCGGCGACGTATTCGTTGGAGTCACGGACGTCGACCAGTTGTGCATTCTCACGGTTGATCAGCATCGTCGCCTGGTTGGCCGTGACGGCTTTCGCGCCACCTGGGCGGCGGAACGTCAGCACCAGCAGCATGCCACCGCTGACGAACGCGACGGCGACGAGAAGAATGTTCTGTTGTACGAATTCCAACACAGGCTCCAGAAACCGAAAGAGACCACGAGACGCCGCTGACGCTCGCAAGAGTGGCCTGACGCTGCCTGCCGACAGCGCGGCTAACGGTCATGACTGTTGAGACACCCGTAATGATGAAAGTCATGACCGTTCCCCTCATCCCCGACCCTTCTCCGGCGTGCGGGAGAAGGGAGATTCGCGAGTCGCTCACGCGACTTTCACATTAACCGCCGCAGAAGACCTCGCGCATCATGCCGATGAGTTGCAGTGTCCGCTCATCGCCGACCCGATAGAAGACCCGGTTGGCCTCCTTGCGGGCAAGCAACACGCCCTTCTCGCGCAGGATCGCCAGATGCTGCGAGATATTGCTCTGTGACGTGCCAACCGCCTCGACGATCTCTTGTACGCACGCTTCCTGATCGCCGATCACGCACAGGATCTTCAGCCGCAACGGATGCGAGATCGCCTTCAGGGCGCGCGCCGCTTGCTCGATGTGCTCCTGCTTGTCGATCAGGCTGGTCTTGATGGGCACGTCACGCCGGCTTTGCCGAATATCATATAATCGCCCATTATAAAAGAAAAGCCTGATCTACGGAGCGCCCCCGCCGTGCGATGTCCTGTGGCGCCTCGCGCCACCCCCGGGCGCAGCCTTCTCACGTTCCTGCAGAACCAGCGTCGTTCATTGGCGAGTACCAGACAAACCCTCGAGCGCTTCTCGCGCAGCACCGACGACACCGCCTGGCGCAAGCACGGGGGCGTGGTCGTCGCCTTGGGCAGCCATTGGCCGGACATGCCGGAGAGCGACACGCCAGCGGCGACCGCCAACCCGGAACGAGCCGCCGTGGTCGCCGCCTGCGGCCGCATCCGTCAACTGTTTCTCTGCCTCGTGATCGCCGCGTTGGCGCCGCTGGCCATCGCCAGCAACCGCCAGAACGCGCCCAGCGTCGAGGCGCCATCGGCTGGGGAGATTGCCGAGAAGCAAGGCAATCTGAGATCGCTGCGCAGCCAGATCGACGCGCTGCGCAAGCAGATGGCCGCCGCTGAAGGCTCCCGCAAGGAAGCGGTCGATCAGTTGCAGGAGGCGGAACGTGCCATCTCGGCAACCCAGCGCCAGCTGTACGAGACAGAAACCGGGACCGACCGGCTCCGGGAGCGGCTCAGCGAACTCGAGAAGCAGTCGAACGATCTCGGTCGGGTCCTCGGCGCACAGCAGGAACAACTGGCGAGGCTTCTGCACCGGCAGTACCTGCGCGGCAATCCCGATCCGCTGCGCATGTTCCTCAACGGCGATGACCCGAATCAGCTGGCGCGCGACCTCCACTATCTGGAAACGATCGGCCGCGCGCGGCGCGAGATCCTGCGTGGCATCGAGGCGACGATACAGCGCCAGCAGGCGCTCGCCCGCGAAGCCCGACAACAGGCCGAGTTGCTCGCCGCCAGTGAGGCCCGCCAGCGCGAGGAACACGCCCGGCTGGTCGAGCAGCGGCAGCAGCGACAACTGGCGCTGGCCAGGGTGTCGGAGCAGATCGCCGCACAGCGGCGCGAGATCGGCAGCCTGCAGCGCGACGAGAAGCGCCTGGCGGAACTCGTCGACCGGCTGTCGCGAATCATCGCCGCGCAGGCGGGCGAGGCCCGCCGCGAAGCGCAGCGGCGCGAGCAGGCAAGGCACCCCGAACCCATGGAGCGTGCGCCCACATCGCCGACAGAGCCGGCGACAGGCGAAGCGAGGCCGCCGCCGGTGCCGGAACGTCGTGGCGACGAAGCGGCCGCGACACCCGGCGCGGGCAGTCTGGCACGACTGAAGGGACAGCTGCGCCTGCCGACACGGGGAGCGGTCAGCAACCGCTTTGGCGCCACACGACTGGAAGGAAGCACGTGGAAGGGTCTCTTCATCCTCGCCGGCAACGGTAGCGAGGTGCGCAGCATCGCCGCCGGCAGGGTCGTGTTCGCCGAATGGATGCGCGGTTTCGGCAACCTGCTGATCGTCGACCACGGCAGCGGCTACCTCTCGATCTATGCCAACAACGATTCGCTGCTGAAGAACGTTGGCGACGAGGCGCGCTTGGGAGAGGTGATCGCGACCGTCGGCAACAGCGGTGGCAACCCGGAATCCGGTTTATACTTCGAGCTGCGTCACCAGGGCAGACCGCTCGATCCAATGACCTGGGTCAGCACCAGGCACTGAGGACTGGTGAAGAAATCGCCGCGAGCAGGACGAACTGCCGGGCACGAGCGAGCAGGCAATGCGGCAGATTCGCCAGCGGTTTCCTTCGCAACCTCTGATACCGATTTTACGACGCACACGACGTGATGCGCACTGGAGTGAGACACATGGGCAAGTTGAGACAGGCCGGTCTGGTCGGCGCAGGGTTGCTGGGCGGCGTACTGATCAGCCTGCAGTTTTCGGCGATCGCGGACAAGGAAACGCGAGCCAGCCTGCCCATCGAGGAGCTGCGCACCTTTGCCGAAGTGTTCAATGCCATCAAGAGTGGCTATGTCGAACCGGTCGAAGACAAGAAGCTGATCACGCATGCCATCAGCGGCATGCTCTCCAACCTCGACCCCCACTCGAGCTACCTCGACGCGGACGCGTTCAAGGATTTGCAAGTGGGGACGCAGGGCGAGTTCGGTGGCATCGGCATCGAGGTGGGCATGGAAGACGGCCTGGTCAAGGTCGTTTCGCCGATCGAGGACACGCCGGCCTACCGGGCGGGAGTCAAGACCGGTGACCTGATCTTCAAGATCGACGACACGCTCGTCAAGGGCCTGACCCTGACGGAAGCGGTCAAACGCATGCGCGGCAAGCCGAAGTCGCAGATCAGGCTGTCGATCATCCGCAAGGGCGAGGCCAAGCCGATCAATGTCACGCTGACGCGTGAAGTGATCAAGGTACAGAGCGTCAAGTCGAAGCTCGTCGAGGATGGTTACGGGTACCTGCGCATCACCTCTTTCCAGGAGAACACGGGTGCAGCGGTGGTCAAGCACCTCAGCGAGCTGTTCCGGAATGGGTCGCTCAAGGGGCTCGTACTCGACCTGCGCAACGACCCCGGTGGCCTGCTCAACAGTGCCGTCGGCGTTTCCGCCGCCTTCCTGCCGCCGGAAACGCTGGTGACCTCGACAGACGGTCGTGCGCCCGACGCCAAACACCGGTATTCGACCTCGCCCAGCGACTACCTGCGTGGCAGCAGAGACGATTACATCCGGAACCTGCCGGCCGAGGCACGCACGGTGCCGATGGTGGTACTGGTCAATGGCGGCTCGGCGTCGGCATCGGAGATCGTTGCCGGCGCGTTGCAGGACCACAAGCGCGCCGTCGTCCTCGGCACGACCACTTTCGGCAAGGGGTCCGTGCAGACGGTCCTGCCGCTGCCGGGCAACACGGCAATCAAGCTGACGACCGCGCGCTACTACACACCGTCCGGCCGCTCGATCCAGGCCAAGGGAATCGTGCCCGACATCGTCGTCGAGGAAAGCGCCAACGGCACATCGGCCGAGCGCTTGCGCGAAGCCAACCTCGAGCATCATCTCGACAACGACAAGGATGGCGGCACGACGGTCAAGGAAGCTCCGCCCAAGCCCGCCAAGCCGGCACCGGCGAAGCCGAAGAGCAGCGCGCCGAAGGAGGACGCCGACGAAGCTGCCGAACTGCCGAGCCGCGAACTCGCGTCGAAGAAGGACTATCAGCTCAATCAGGCGCTCAATCTTCTGAAGGGCATGCAGATCATGAAGACTGCGCGCTGACTCGTGGCGGCGGACAGCGAAGGTGAAACGACCGGTTGCGCCAACACCCCCGCCGATCCGCAAGCAGCGGACCATCGTGTTCGCCAGGCTTCCCCCCGGCCAGGTCCCCGAAGCTGCCGCCTACCTCAGCAGCCTCGAGCAGCTCCTGGTCGAGCCGCGCGAGCAGGCGCGGGAAGTCGGAGTCGCCTACGACCTGCGACGACACTCACTGCAGGAGCTCGAAAGCTCTCTTGAAGACCGCGGCCACCACCTTGACAACACCCTGCTGAGCAAGATGGTACGGGCGCTGATCCACTACGTCGAGGAGACGCAGTTGCACAACCTGCAGACACCGACGCGGCCGCTCAAGCGGTCGCAGTCCGAAGCCTACACCCATGCTTGGGAGCGCCACCCGCACGGTGACCACGACGACACGCCGCCGGAGTGGCGAGAGTACAAGTAGCTTCGCGCGATGAACGACCGGCAGTTGCTGCGCTATAGCCGACACATCCTGCTCGACGAAATTGGCATCGCCGGTCAGCAACGCCTCGTCGATGCGAGAGCGCTGATCATCGGCGCCGGCGGCCTCGGCTCGCCGGCAGCGCTCTACCTGGCGTCCGCGGGCGTCGGCCGCATCACTCTGGTCGACGGCGACACGGTCGACCTCACCAACCTGCAACGCCAGATCCTGCACAGTGAAGACCGCCTCGGCCAGACCAAGGTTTCCTCCGGCCAGACGGCACTGCGCGGCATCAACCCCGACGTGCTGGTCGAAACGGTGCCCCATCGTGTCTCGGACAAGCCACTGGCGGCACTGGTCGCCGACGCCGATGTGGTACTCGATTGCAGCGACAACTTCGCCACGCGGCACGCCGTCAATCGGGCCTGCGTCAGACATCGCAAGCCCCTGGTGTCGGGTGCGGCCATCCGCTTCGCCGGCCAGCTTGCCGTGTTCGACAGCCGGCGTGGCGATGGTGGCCCCTGCTACAACTGCCTCTTTCCGGAAACCGGCGAAGCCGATGAGGTGCGCTGCGCCGTCATGGGCGTATTTGCGCCGCTTGCCGGCATCATCGGCACGATGCAGGCGGCCGAAGCGCTGAAGCTGATCGCCGGCGCCGGCGAGATCATCGTCGGACGACTGTGGCTGCTCGACGGCCTGGCCATGGAGTGGCGCAGTGTCCGCTTCGGGCAGGATCCTCAGTGCGCCGTCTGTGCGCCGTCCGCAATCAAGTGAAGCGCGCCAGCAGCCGCAGGTCCTGACCGATCAGGCGCAGGTCGCGGACGAGCAGCTGCTTCCTGTCAGCCAGCGCTTCGAGCTGCGGCAAAGCGAACATTCCGCGCGCCGCATCGCCGACGAGACAGGGTGCCAGATAGAGCAGCAGTTCATCGACCAACCCCGCCTGCAGCAAGGCGCCACTGAGTACGAAGCCGGCTTCGGCGTGCACTTCGTTGACGCCGCGCCTGGCCAGTTCGGCAAGCATGGCGTCCAGATCCACCCGGCCGCCCGGGCCGGGCAGCAGCAGGATTTCGGCACCCCGCTGCGCGAGCGCCGCGCTGCGCGCACCGTCAGCGGTGGCTGCGACGACCAGGGTACCGCCGCCGCGCAGCACCCGGGCGTCGGGCGACAGTTCGAGGCGGCTGTCGACAACGATCCGCAGCGGCTGACGGACCTCACCGGGCAGTGCCGCGACACCGCGGACGTTGAGCTGCGGATCGTCCTCGCGCACCGTGCCGATACCGGTCAGGATGGCACATGCGCGGGCCCGCCAGCGATGGCCGTCCTGCCTCGCTGCCGCGCCCGTCAGCCATTGGCTGGCGCCGTTCAGCAGCGCCGTCTTGCCGTCCAGGCTGGCGGCAAGCTTCAGTCGCAGCCATGGGCGGGCACGGGTCATGCGGGCAACGAAACCGATGTTGAGTTCGCGCGCCTCGTCGGCTAGCAAGCCGCATTCGGCACGCACGCCTGCCTGTCGCAGGGTCGCCAGGCCGCGACCGGCGACCAGTGGATTCGGATCCTCGATCGCGGCAACGACCCGCTGTACTCCGGCTGCCAGCAGCGTCTCGGCGCAAGGAGGCGTACGGCCGTGGTGACTGCAGGGCTCAAGGGTGACGAAGGCGGTGGCGCCGTGAGCCCTGTCACCGGCTGCCCGCAGCGCATGCACTTCGGCATGCTGGCCGCCGGCCCGCATGTGCCATCCCTCGCCGACAACCTGCCGGTCGCGGACGATGACACAGCCAACGCGCGGATTCGGAGTGGTCGTCAGCAGGCCGCGCTCGGCGAGACGCAGCGCTTGCGCCATGAAATCATGATCCGCCGCGCTGAACGCGGGCTGCATCAGCGACCCAGCGGCTGGGCCGACCGCGATACCTCACGAATGACCTTGGAGAACTCGTCCACGTCCTCGAAATTCCGATAGACCGATGCAAAGCGGACGTAAGCCACCTTGTCGAGCTTCTTCAACTCGCGCATCACCATCTCGCCGAGCTTCTCCGAAGCCACTTCCCGCTCGCCAAGCGCAAGCAGCTTTTCCTCGATGCGGCTGATCGCCGCCTCGACCGCCTGGCTGCTCACCGGCCGCTTGCGCAATGCCAGTCCGAGGCTCGCGGCAAGCTTCTCGCGGTCGAACTCGACCCTCGATCCGTTCTTCTTGATGACCTGCGGCATCCGCAGCTCGGCCCGCTCGTGCGTCGTGAAGCGCTTGTCACACTTCAGGCACCGCCGCCGCCGGCGAACGATGTCGCCGTCGTCACTGATCCGGGTGTCGGCGACAGTCGTCTCGGCAGCACCGCAGAACGGGCATTTCATCCCGGCTACCCACCATACACCGGGAATTTCCTGCACAGGGTCGACACGTCCGCCCGCACCCGGTGGCGGATCGCCTCGTCAGCCGGAGCATCGAGAACGTCGGCGATCAGGTGCGCCACCTGCTCCGACTCGATCTCGGTGAAACCGCGCGTCGTCATCGCCGGCGAACCAATGCGAATTCCCGAGGTGACGAACGGCTTCTGCGGATCGTTCGGAATCGCGTTCTTGTTGACCGTGATGTGCGCCGCGCCGAGAGCGGCTTCGGCGTCCTTGCCGGTGATGTTCTTGGCCCGCAGATCGACGAGAAAGACGTGCGATTCGGTGCGACCCGAGACGATCCGCAACCCGCGCTCCTCCGCCAGAACGCGCGACAGGACGCGCGCATTGGCAAGCACCTGCTCCTGGTAATCGCGGAAAGCCGGCGTCAGGGCCTCCTTGAAAGCCACCGCCTTGGCAGCGATGACGTGCATCAGGGGGCCTCCCTGCAAGCCCGGGAAAACCGCGGAATTGATCGCCTTCTCGTGTTCCGCCTTCATCAGGATGACGCCACCGCGGGGGCCGCGCAGCGTCTTGTGCGTCGTTGACGTGACGACGTCGGCACAGGGCACCGGATTGGGATAGCAGCCGGCAGCGATGAGACCGGCGTAGTGCGCCATGTCCACCATGAAGATCGCCCCAATCTCCTTCGCCACGGCGGCGAAGCGTTCGAAATCGATGCACAGCGAGTAGGCCGAAGCGCCCGCGATCAGGATGCGGGGCTTGTGTTCGCGCGCCAGCGCTTCCATCCTGGCGTAATCGATGGCTTCCTGCCTGTCGAGGCCGTAGGCGACGACTTTGAACCACTTGCCGGACATGTTGAGCGGCATGCCATGCGTCAGGTGGCCACCTTCGGCCAGACTCATGCCCATGATCGTGTCACCCGGCTTGGCAAAGGCCATCAGCACGGCCTGATTCGCCTGCGAACCGGAATTCGGCTGGACGTTTGCCGCCTCGGCACCGAACAGCTTCTTCAGCCGTTCGATCGCCAGCTGTTCCGCCACGTCGACGTGCTCGCAGCCACCGTAATAGCGTTTGCCTGGATAACCCTCGGCGTACTTGTTGGTCAGTTGTGAACCCTGCGCTGCCATCACCGCGTGACTGACGTAGTTCTCTGACGCAATCAGCTCGATATGCTCTTCCTGGCGGCGATTCTCGTCCTGGATGGCCTGCCAGATCTTCGGGTCCACCTGCGCCAGGGTGTCTTTGACTGAAAACATCGTATACGCCTCACGACCTTGAACGGAGCGCGATTGTAGCATGCGCCGCCGCTGCGGAAATCGAGGCGCTCGCCCCGGCACCGGTACCGGGCGCGCGCAACTCCGCGGCAGGTGCCGCCAGCCATGCCGGGAACGGGCGCGAGAGCAGGCTCAAGGATGGCGCCGACGCCGTTTCTATTCCTCGCCGTCGGTGTCCTGTACGCCGTAGTCATGGTCAAGCCCGTCCATCCGCCGCGCGTACCACCAGACGATCAGCAGGTAGATCAGCGGCGCCCCCTGGGCTCCCATGTAGAAGCCAAACGGGATATCGAGGACGAGGAGGTGCTCGACTTCGCGCGCGAAGTAGCTGATGACGAACGAGACGAAAAACCAGACCCCAAGAAGCCACGCCGTCAGGCGAAGGTTGCGCCGCCAGTACGCGCGCTGCCGATCATCGAGCTGCATGATCGCTCCGCGGCCGCCGACGGCCCTGCCGGTGGCGGGCGGTGGCCAGCCCAGTCGCCGGTGACCGGCTCATCAGCGATCAAACTCCGGGTAACGAACGCTTTCGACGAAGTCCTGCGTTTCCTTGCTCGGCGGCTTGCCGAGCAGGCTGACGACGATGATCGTCGCGAACCCGGCAGCGACGCCCCAGACGCCCGCCGAGGTCGACTGGATGCCGAGCCAGGGCTCCATGCCGATGCCCTGGATGCCCA
>JAEUOM010000071.1 GCA_016788495.1 Accumulibacter sp.
TGGCGACGACGCCGGCGCCGACGGTCCGGCCGCCCTCGCGAATCGCGAAGCGCAGGCCTTCTTCCATGGCGATCGGCGAGATCAGCTTCACCGTCATCTGCACGTTGTCGCCCGGCATCACCATCTCGACGCCCTCCGGCATCGCGATCGCGCCCGTCACGTCCGTCGTGCGGAAATAGAACTGCGGACGATAGTTGTTGAAGAACGGCGTGTGACGACCACCCTCTTCCTTCGACAGGCAGTAAACTTCGCCCGTGAAGTGCGTGTGCGGCTTGATCGAACCCGGCTTCGCCAGAACCTGACCACGCTCGACATCGTCACGCTTCGTGCCGCGCAGCAGAACACCCACGTTGTCGCCCGCCTGCCCCTGATCCAGCAGCTTGCGGAACATCTCCACCCCCGTGCACGTCGTCTTCACCGTCGGACGAATGCCAACGATCTCCACCTCTTCTCCCACCTTCACCACACCGCGCTCAACACGACCCGTCACCACCGTCCCGCGCCCAGAAATCGAGAACACGTCCTCGATCGGCAGCAGGAACGGCTTGTCCACCGCACGCTGCGGCGTCGGAATGTACGCATCCAGCGCATCCGCCAGCGCCATCACCGAACCCTCTCCCTGCGCTCCCGTATCACCCTCCAGCGCCTTCAGCGCCGAACCCTGGATGATCGGAATGTCGTCACCCGGAAACTCGTACTTCGACAGCAGCTCGCGAACCTCCATATCCACCAGCTCCAGAAGCTCCGCGTCGTCAACCATGTCGCACTTGTTCAGGTACACCACGATGTACGGCACGCCAACCTGACGCGCCAGCAGAATGTGCTCCCGCGTCTGCGGCATCGGGCCGTCCGCCGCCGACACCACCAGAATCGCCCCGTCCATCTGCGCCGCACCCGTGATCATGTTCTTGATGTAGTCCGCGTGACCCGGGCAATCCACGTGCGCATAGTGACGTTTCGCCGTCTCGTACTCCACGTGCGCCGTGTTGATCGTGATCCCCCGCGCCTTCTCCTCCGGCGCCGCGTCAATCTGGTCGTACGCCTTCGCCACTCCTCCGAACTTCTTCGCCAGAATGGTCGTGATCGCCGCCGTCAGCGTCGTCTTCCCGTGATCCACGTGTCCAATCGTGCCTACATTGACGTGCGGCTTCGTGCGTTCAAATTTTCCCTTGGCCATTACCGTATCCTCATCAAAACATGGTCATTTCTTGTTGATGACTGCTTCCGCGACGTTCTTGGGCGCCTCGGCATAGTGCTTGAACTCCATCGAGTAGGTTGCGCGACCCTGGCTCAACGAACGGAGCGTGGTCGAATAGCCGAACATCTCTGCCAGCGGCACCTCAGCCTTGATCGCCTTCACGTTGCCCGGCAAGTCCTCCATGCCCTGGATCATGCCGCGGCGACTCGACAGGTCCCCCATCACGTTCCCCATGTAATCCTCCGGCGTCTCGACCTCGACTGCCATCATCGGCTCAAGGAGGGTTGGCGACGCCTTGCGCATACCGTCCTTGAAGGCGATTGCGGCGGCCATGCGGAAGGCGTTCTCGTTCGAGTCGACATCGTGGTAGGAACCCTCGAAGAGGGTGAACTTGACGTCCACCACAGGGAAGCCAGCGAGGACGCCGCTGGTGATCGCATCCTGCAGACCCTTGTCGACGGCCGGGATGTACTCGCGCGGCACGGTACCACCCTTGATCGCATCGACGAACTCGTATCCCTTGCCGGGTTCGTTCGGCTCGATCTTCAGCCAGACATGGCCATATTGGCCACGGCCGCCGGACTGCTTGACGAACTTGCCTTCCTGCTCGACCGCCTTCTTGATGCACTCGCGATAGGCGACCTGCGGTGCGCCCACGTTGGCGTCGACACCGAACTCGCGCTTGAGGCGATCGACGATGATCTCCAGGTGCAATTCGCCCATGCCGGAGATGATCGTCTGCCCCGACTCCTCGTCGGTGCGGACACGGAACGACGGATCCTCCTGTGCCAGCCGACCGAGGGCGACGCTCATCTTCTCCTGGTCGGGCTTGGTCTTCGGCTCCACCGCGACGTGGATCACCGGCTCCGGGAATACCATGCGCTCGAGCGTGATGACCGCCGCTGGGTCGCACAGCGTCTCCCCGGTGGTGACCTCCTTGAGGCCGACGCAGGCGGCGATGTCGCCCGCCAGAACCTCCTTCAGCTCCTCGCGATTGTTGGCGTGCATCTGCAGCACGCGGCCGATCCGCTCGCGCCGTCCCTTGATCGGGTTGTACACGGTATCGCCGGACTTGAGCACACCGGAATAGACGCGGATGAAGGTCAGCTGTCCGACGTAGGGGTCGGTCATCAGCTTGAAGGCAAGGGCGGAGAACTTGGCCGCATCGGAAGCCTCGCGCGTATCCGACCCGCCGTTCTCGCTTTCGCCGGTCACCGGCGGAATGTCTACAGGCGACGGCAGGAGGTCGATGACCGCATCGAGCATGCGCTGCACGCCCTTGTTCTTGAAGGCGGTCCCACAGAGTGCCGGCTGGATCTCGCAGGCGATGGTCCGCTGGCGCAGGCCGTGGATGATCTCGGCCTCGCTCAGATCACCCTCTTCGAGGTACCTGTCCATCAACTCTTCCGACGATTCGGCCGCCGCTTCGACCATCTTGCTGCGCCACTCTTCAGCCTCGGCCTGCAGTTCGGCCGGAATCTCGCGGTAGTCGAACTTCATTCCCAGCGAAGCTTCGTCCCAGTAGATCGCCTTCATCTTCGCCAAGTCGACGACGCCCTCGAAGTAGTCCTCCTTGCCGATCGGGATGACGATCGGAATCGGGTTCGCCTTGAGGCGGGTGCGCATCTGCTCGACGACCTTGAAGAAGTCGGCACCCTGGCGATCCATCTTGTTCACGAAGGCCAGCCGCGGCACCTTGTACTTGGTCGCCTGCCGCCAGACCGTCTCCGACTGTGGCTGCACCCCGCCGACGGCGCAGTAGACCATGCACGCGCCATCGAGGACCCGCATCGATCGCTCGACCTCGATGGTGAAGTCCACGTGCCCCGGCGTGTCGATGATGTTGATGCGATGCTCGGGGCGATCGAGCTGCATGCCTTTCCAGAAGCACGTCGTCGCCGCCGAGGTGATGGTGATGCCGCGCTCCTGCTCCTGCGCCATCCAGTCCATGGTCGCAGCGCCGTCGTGCACTTCGCCGATCTTGTGGTTGATCCCGGTGTAGAACAGGATACGCTCGGTCGCCGTCGTCTTGCCGGCATCGATGTGGGCGCTGATACCGATGTTCCGGTACCGCTCAATGGGGGTTTTGCGTGCCACAGTAGTAGACCTTCACTAATAAAGAACGATAGTCAGCGCCCGCCACCGGCGCTGCTGCGGTATCTCAGAAGCGGAAGTGCGCGAAGGCCTTGTTGGCTTCGGCCATGCGATGCACTTCATCGCGCTTCTTCACCGCTGCGCCACGGCTTTCCGCAGCCTCGAGCATCTCGGCGGCAAGACGCTGTCCCATCGATTTCTCGGAGCGCCTGCGAGCATAGTCGCGTAACCAGCGCATGGCCAGCGCCATCCGGCGACTCGGGCGCACCTCGACCGGCACCTGATAGTTGGCACCACCGACACGGCGACTCTTGACCTCGACCAAGGGCTTGATGTTGCCGAGAGCCGCGCTGAAGACCTCCAGGGGATCCTTGCCGCTCTTGGTGACGACCTGGTCAAAGGCGCCATAGACGATTCGCTCGGCAACCGACTTCTTGCCGCTCTTCATGATCGTGTTGACGAACTTGGAGACCTCAACATTGCCGAATTTCGGATCCGGCAGGATATCGCGCTTGGGGACTTCACGACGACGGGGCATGGCAACCTCTCATAGTCACAATTCGGTGGCAGGAGCCGGCAGCAACCGCCTCCTTCCCGGCCGCCCGTTCGGAGCGACCCTCAATCGGACGGAACTCAGGCAGCCTTCGGGCGCTTGGTACCGTACTTGGAACGACCCTGCTTGCGCTTCTTCACACCCTGCGTGTCGAGTGACCCGCGAACCGTGTGATAGCGCACCCCCGGCAGGTCCTTGACGCGACCACCGCGAATGAGGACGACGGAGTGCTCCTGCAGGTTGTGGCCCTCGCCACCGATGTACGAAATGACCTCGAAGCCATTCGTCAGGCGGACCTTGCACACCTTGCGCAGAGCGGAGTTCGGCTTCTTCGGCGTGGTCGTGTACACACGAGTGCAGACGCCCCGCTTTTGCGGACAATTGCTCAACGCCGGGACTTTGCTCTTGGTGCGAATGGCCTCACGAGGCTTGCGCACCAGCTGGTTTATGGTTGGCATGTTTCCACCCTCATGTTCAGTGCAGCGACCACGGTGCCGGGCACGGGGCGTCTGCAAAAAACCAAGGCGGACCAAAGGCCGCCTTGGCGAAATCCACGATAAGCCGCCGCAAGCGCAGGGCGTCGGCGACAAAGACCGGCGATTCTAGGTTCTATCGCGCGGCAAGTCAAGCCGCCGGCACATCCTGCACGCTTTCCTCGCTCGCTGCAGGCGCCTCGACCTCCTCCAGCCCGCTACCGGCAGCGATATCCTCACCGGCAGCGTTCTTCCGCCGCGTGTTGTGGTACGCAAGACCGGTGCCCGCCGGGATCAGACGACCGACGATGACGTTCTCCTTGAGACCACGCAGTTCGTCGCGCTTGCCCATGATCGCTGCTTCGGTCAGGACGCGGGTCGTCTCCTGGAAGGAGGCTGCCGAAATGAACGAATCGGTAGACAGCGAGGCCTTGGTGATGCCCAGCAGCACATGCTCGTAGGTTGCCGGCAGCTTGCCTTCGGCGAACATGTGGTCATTCTCGTCGAGCAGATGGGCGCGCTCGACCTGCTCGCCCTTGATGAACTTGGTATCACCTGGTTCGAGCACGTTCACCCGGCGCAGCATCTGCCGCACGATGACCTCGATGTGCTTGTCGTTGATCTTGACGCCCTGCAGACGATAGACGTCCTGCACCTCGTCGGTGATGTACACCGCCAGTGCCTCGACCCCCAGCAGGCGCAGGATGTCGTGCGGATCGGGTGCGCCATCGACGATCAGCTCACCCTTGTTGACCACCTGACCGTCATGCACCAGCACGTGCTTGTCCTTGAGGATCAGGTACTCGTGCGTGATCCCATCGAGATCGGTAATCACCAGTCGCTGCTTGCCCTTGGTATCCTTGCCGAATGACATGGTACCGGTGAACTCGGCCAGCATGCCCGCGTCCTTGGGCGTACGCGCCTCGAAGAGTTCCGCCACGCGCGGCAGGCCACCAGTGATGTCGCGCGTTTTCGCCGACTCCTGCGGCAGACGCGCCAAGACGTCGCCTACCGAGATCTGCTGACCGTCGAGAACGTTGATGATGGCGCCGACCTGGAAGGTGATGGTCACCGGGTGGTCGCTGCCGTGCATCCTCACTTCCTCGCCATCGGGCTCGAACAGACGCACCTGTGGGCGCAGTCCCTTGCTCGGCATCTTGCCGCCACGCTTCGGATCGATGACCACCAGCGTCGACAGCCCGGTCACTTCGTCGATCTGCTTGGCAACGGTGACTCCCTCCTCGACATTCTCGAACTTCACCAGACCCGAGTACTCGGCGATGATCGGCCGCGTGTGCGGATCCCAGCTGGCCAGCCGCGCCCCCGCCTTGACCGACTGCGCATCCTCGACCTGCAGCGTCGCGCCGTAGGGGAGCTTGTGCTTCTCGCGCTCGCGGCCGTTGTCGTCAGTGATCAGGATCTCGCCCGAGCGCGTGATGACGATCTTCTCGCCCTTGGCACTGGTGACATAGCGCATCGTCGCGGTGAACCGGACCACCCCGGCGCTGCGTGTCTCGACGTGACTGGCAACCGCCGCACGCGAGGCTGCGCCGCCGACGTGGAAGGTGCGCATGGTCAGCTGGGTTCCCGGCTCACCGATCGATTGCGCAGCAATCACTCCGACCGCCTCGCCGACGTTGACCAGCGTCCCGCGGCCAAGGTCGCGCCCATAGCAGTTCGCGCACAGACCGTAGCGCGTTTCGCAGGTCAGCGGCGTCCGCGCCTTGACCTCGTCGATCCCCAACTGATCGATCAGATCGCAGTGGTCCTCGCTGATCAGCGTGCCGGCCTCGATCACCGTCTCCTGCGTGTCCGGGTGAACCACGTCGGTGGCCGTGACGCGGCCGAGAATCCGTTCGCGCAGTGCCTCGATCACTTCGCCACCTTCAATCAGTGCCTTCATGGTGACCCCGTTGGCGGTTCCGCAATCCTCCTCGATGACCACCAGATCCTGCGTCACGTCGACCAGGCGGCGCGTCAGGTAACCGGAGTTGGCGGTCTTCAGCGCCGTATCGGCGAGGCCCTTGCGCGCGCCATGGGTGGAAATGAAGTACTGGAGAACGTTCAGACCCTCCCGGAAGTTGGTGGTGATCGGCGTTTCGATGATCGACCCGTCCGGCTTCGCCATCAGACCACGCATGCCCGCCAACTGGCGAATCTGCGCCGCGGAACCGCGCGCGCCCGAGTCGGCCATCATGAAGATCGAGTTGAAGGATTCCTGCTTCTCCTGCTCACCCTGGCGATTACGCACTTCCTCATGGCCGAGCTGATCCATCATCACCTTGGCAACCTGGTCCCCGGTGCGGCCCCAGATATCAACCACCTTGTTGTAACGCTCGCCGTTCGTCACGAGGCCGTTGGTGTATTGGCTTTCGATCTCCTTCACCTCGGATTCGGCGGCGGCGATGATGTCGCGCTTCTGTACCGGCACGAGCATGTCGTCAGAACAGATCGAGATGCCGGCGCGGGTTGCCAGGCGGTAACCGTTCTGCATCAGCTTGTCGGCAAACACGACCGTCTCCTTGAGCCCGCAGCGCCGGAAGGCCGCATTGATCAGCCGGGAGATCTCCTTCTTCTTCAGTGTCTTGTCGATCAGGCTGAAAGGCAGGCCTCTGGGCAGGATCTCCGACAGGAGCGCACGCCCGGCGGTCGTCCGGTAACGCGTCGTCTTCTCCAGCCAGCCGCCCGCCTCGTCCTGATCGAACTCGGCGATGCGCACGACGATGCGCGCGTGCAGGTCGAGTTCGCCCGCCTGCATGGCGCGCGTGACTTCGGCAAGATCGGGAAAGATCATGCCTTCGCCGCGGGCATTGATGCGCTCGCGTGTCGCGTAGTACAGGCCGAGAACGATATCCTGAGACGGCACGATGATCGGCTCGCCGTTCGCCGGCGAGAGGACGTTGTTCGACGCCAGCATCAGCGTCCGCGCCTCCATCTGTGCTTCGAGCGAAAGCGGGACATGTACCGCCATCTGGTCGCCGTCGAAGTCGGCGTTGAAGGCAGCGCAGACCAGCGGGTGCAACTGGATTGCCTTGCCCTCGATCAACGTCGGCTCGAACGCCTGTATGCCCAGCCGGTGCAGCGTAGGTGCCCGGTTGAGCATGATCGGATGCTCGCGAATCACTTCCTCCAGGATGTCCCAGACGACCGGCTCCTGCGTCTCGACCATCTTCTTCGCCTGTTTGATGGTGGTCGCCAGACCCATCACCTCCAGGCGGTTGAAGATGAACGGCTTGAACAGCTCGAGCGCCATCAGCTTCGGCAGCCCGCACTGATGCAGCTTGAGCTGTGGACCGACGACGATCACCGAACGCCCGGAGTAATCGACACGCTTGCCAAGCAGGTTCTGCCGGAAACGACCGCCCTTGCCCTTGATCATGTCAGCCAGCGACTTCAGCGGGCGCTTGTTGGCGCCGGTCATCGCCTTGCCGCGGCGGCCGTTGTCAAGCAGCGAATCGACGGCCTCCTGCAGCATGCGCTTCTCGTTGCGCACGATGATCTCGGGCGCTTTCAGCTCGAGCAGTCGCTTCAGCCGGTTGTTGCGGTTGATCACCCGACGGTAGAGGTCGTTGAGGTCCGAAGTGGCGAAGCGGCCACCGTCGAGCGGCACCAGCGGACGCAGGTCGGGCGGCAACACCGGCAGCACCTCGAGCACCATCCACTCCGGCTTGATGCCGGATTTCTGGAAGCCCTCGAGGACCTTGAGCCGTTTCGAGAACTTCTTGCTCTTGGTCTCCGAATTGGTGGTTTCGAGTTCGCCACGCAGGCTCTCGACTTCGCGCGCCAGGTCGATCGAACGCAGCAGCTCGCGGATGCCTTCGGCGCCCATGGCAGCAGAGAAGTCATCGCCGTACTCCTCAACCTTCGCGAGATAGTCATCCTCGGTCAGCAACTGGCCGCGGACGAGAGGTGTCATGCCCGGGTCGAAGACGACGAAGGCCTCGAAGTAGAGCACCCGCTCGATATCGCGCAGGGTCATGTCGAGCACCATGCCGAGGCGGCTGGGCAGGCTCTTCAGGAACCAGATGTGCGCCACCGGGCTGGCCAGCTCGATATGCGCCATGCGTTCGCGACGCACCTTCGCCAGGGTCACCTCGACACCACACTTCTCACAGATCACGCCGCGATGCTTGAGCCGCTTGTACTTGCCGCAGAGACACTCGTAGTCCTTGATCGGACCAAAGATCTTGGCACAGAAGAGCCCGTCCCGCTCCGGCTTGAAGGTGCGGTAGTTGATCGTCTCCGGTTTCTTCACTTCACCGTAGGACCAGGAGCGGATCTTGTCCGGCGACGCGAGACCGATGGTGATCGCGTCGAACTGCTCTTCCTGCGTCACCTGCCTAAACAAATCAAGCAATGCTTTCATCTTTTGCTCCAGTGAGGAGTGAGCGGTCTGGGGTGAGGATGCCTGAAGCCGCGGGAGCCTCGTGCTCGCCCACCCCTTGCCAGGAAATCAGAAACGCTCGAGATCGATATCGATTGCCAGCGAACGGATTTCCTTGACGAGGACATTGAACGATTCCGGCATGCCGGCGTCGATCTTGTGATCGCCCTTGACGATGTTCTCGTAAACCTTCGTCCGGCCATTGACGTCGTCCGACTTCACCGTGAGCATTTCCTGCAGCACGTAGGAAGCACCGTAGGCTTCGAGCGCCCACACCTCCATCTCGCCGAAACGCTGACCGCCGAACTGCGCCTTGCCACCCAGAGGCTGCTGCGTGACCAGCGAGTACGGTCCGGTCGAGCGGGCGTGCATCTTGTCATCGACGAGGTGGTGTAGCTTCAGCACGTGCATGTAGCCCACCGTGACCTGCCGTTCGAACTGCTCGCCGGTGCGGCCATCGTAGAGCGTCATCTGGGCAGACTGCGGCATGCCGGCCAGCGTCAGCACCGACTTGATCTCCGATTCCTTCGCACCGTCGAAAACCGGCGTCGCAAACGGCACGCCAGCTTCGAGGTTGCCCGCCATCTCAAGAATCTCGACGTCGTTGAGCTCGTCGAGCCGCTCCGGTTTGCCGGTCCCGTTGTAGATCTGCTCGAGCAGGCCACGAACCTCTTCGGCGCTCGCCTGGCGGCGCAGCATGTCGCCGATTCGCGTTCCCAGTCCCTTGGCCGCCAGTCCGAGATGGACCTCGAGAATCTGGCCCACGTTCATCCGCGAGGGAACGCCGAGCGGGTTGAGGACGATGTCGACCGGCCGACCGTCGGCCATGTACGGCATATCCTCGACCGGTACGATGCGTGAAACCACGCCCTTGTTGCCGTGCCGGCCTGCCATCTTGTCGCCCGCCTGCAGGCGGCGCTTGACGGCGACGTACACCTTGACCATCTTCTGCACCCCGGGCGGCAGTTCGTCACCCTGGGTCAGCTTCTTGCGCTTCTCTTCGAAGGCGATGTCGAAGCCCTTGCGGGTCTGTTCGAGGCCTTCACGCAGCGACTCGAGCTGCTGCGCAACCTCCTCGTCTGCCATGCGGATGTCGAACCAGTGATGCGGGTCGATGCCCTCGAGGTATTCAGCGCTGACCGGGGTTCCCTTGGCCAGCCGCTTCGGGCCGCCATTCGCCGCCTTGCCAACGATCATTCTCTCGGCGCGCGCAAAGGCATCCCGCTCGACAATGCGCAACTGATCGGCGAGGTCGAGCTTGTAGCTGCGCAGATGGTCGTCGATGATGGACTGGGCGCGCTTGTCGCGTTCGATGCCTTCGCGCGTGAACACCTGCACGTCGATGACCGTACCCGAAATCCCCGACTGAACACGCAACGAAGTGTCCTTCACGTCGGACGCCTTCTCACCGAAGATCGCCCGCAGCAGCTTCTCTTCTGGCGTCAGCTGCGTTTCTCCCTTCGGCGTCACCTTGCCCACGAGCACGTCCCCGGCCTCGACCTCGGCGCCGATGTAGACGATTCCCGACTCGTCGAGGCGCGAGAGCTGCGATTCGCCCAGCGAGGCGATGTCGCGCGTGATCTCCTCGGGCCCCAGCTTGGTGTCACGTGCGACCACTGTCAGTTCCTCGATGTGGATCGAGGTGAAGCGGTCCTCGGCGACCACGCGCTCGGAGATCAGGATCGAATCCTCGAAGTTGTAGCCATTCCAGGGCATGAAGGCGACCAGCATGTTCTGGCCCAGCGCCAGCTCTCCCTTGTCGGTCGATGCGCCGTCGGCAACCACATCGCCCCTGGCGATCACATCGCCAACACGAACCAGCGGCCTCTGGTTGATGTTGGTGTTCTGGTTGGAACGGGTGTACTTGACGAGGTTGTAGATGTCGACGCCGACTTCGCCGGGTCCGGTCTCGTCGTCGTTGACGCGAACGACGACGCGCGACGCGTCGACGTAGTCCACCAGTCCGCCACGCAAGGCCTGTACCGCGGTACCCGAATCGACCGCCACCGTCCGCTCGATGCCCGTTCCCACCAGCGGCTTCTCCGGACGCAGGCAGGGCACCGCCTGCCGCTGCATGTTGGCCCCCATCAGCGCGCGGTTGGCATCGTCGTGCTCGAGGAAGGGAATCAGCGAAGCCGCCACCGACACGATCTGACTCGGCGCCACATCCATGTACTGCACGCGCGCCGGCTCGGCGAGAATCGTTTCCCCCTTCTCGCGACAGGTGACCAGTTGATCGTGCAACGAGCCCTCCTCGCCGATCTCCGAGTTGGCCTGGGCAATGATGTAGGCCCCCTCCTCGATCGCCGACAGGTACTCGATCTGGTCGGTCACCCGACCGCCGACGACCTTGCGATAGGGCGTCTCGAGAAAGCCGTACTCGTTGGTGCGCGCGAAGAGCGCCAGCGAGTTGATCAGACCGATGTTCGGACCCTCCGGTGTCTCGATCGGACAAACGCGGCCGTAATGCGTCGGATGCACGTCACGCACCTCGAACCCGGCCCGCTCACGCGTCAGGCCACCGGGTCCGAGTGCCGAAACACGGCGCTTGTGGGTAATCTCGGACAGCGGGTTGGTCTGGTCCATGAACTGCGACAGCTGGCTCGAGCCGAAGAACTCGCGCACCGCAGCGCTGATCGGCTTGGCGTTGATCAGGTCATGCGGCATCAGGTTGTCGGACTCGGCCTGCGACAGCCGTTCCTTGACCGCACGTTCGACGCGCACCAGTCCGGCGCGAAACTGGTTCTCCGCCAGTTCGCCGACCGAGCGCACCCGCCGGTTGCCCAGATGGTCGATGTCGTCGATCTCGCCGCGACCGTTGCGCAGCTCGACCAGCAACCTGATCACTTCGACGACGTCGCGCGGCGAAAGGGTCAACTGCTCGCGCACCTCGCCCACGACGCCGAGTCCCTTCAGCGACTCCAGCAGGCCCAACGCGGCCTCCTGCGTCAGGTTCTCGGCCACCGCCCGCGGCCCGTGGTTCAACTCGGCAAGCGCCTGCTCCAGCGAAGTCACCGAACCGCCAACGGTATCGTTGATCAGCTTGACAATGGCATCGCGCTTCGCCGGCACGTGCTTGACCATCACCTTGTGCTCGATGACATCCTTGCGCCCCACGCGGCGGTTGAACTTCATTCGTCCAACTGCCGACAGATCGTAGCGATCATCGGAGTAGAACAGTCCGTTGAACAGAATCTCGACAGCTTCATCGGTCGGCGGCTCGCCCGGTCGCATCATGCGGTAGATCGCGATCCGCGCAGCCTGGCGCGAGGCCGTCTCGTCCATGCGCAGGGTTTGCGAGATGAAAGCGCCACGATCGAGGTCGTTGACGTACAGCGTGTGCAGCGACTCGACGCCCGCCTCGATCAGCTTCGCCAGCAGCGTCTCCGTGATTTCGTCATTGGCATTGGCGAGAATCTCGCCCGTCGTCTGATCGACCACGTCTTCACCAATCACGCGCCCAATCAGGAAATCGTCGGGAACAGCCACCTGCTTCATGCCGGCAGCGTCGAGTTCGCGGATGTGCCTGGCCGTGATCCTCTTGTCCTTGGCGATGATCAGCTTGCCCGAGGGGTCATTGAAATCGAAACGCGCAACCTCACCACGCAGGCGCTCGGGAACAAGCGCAAACTCGGTGACGCGCTTGCCGATGTAGAAGGTGTCGAACTCGAAGAACTCAAGGAGAATCCGCTGCGATGTCAGACCGATGGCCTTGAGCAGGGTCGTCACCGCCATCTTGCGGCGACGGTCCACCCGGAAGAAAAGCAGATCCTTCGGATCGAACTCGAAATCCAGCCACGACCCGCGATAGGGAATCACCCGTGCCGAAAACAGCAGCTTGCCCGAACTGTGCGTCTTGCCCCGATCATGTTCGAAGAACACGCCAGGCGAGCGATGCAGTTGCGAGACGATCACCCGCTCGGTGCCGTTGATGACGAATGAGCCGGTGGAAGTCATCAACGGGATTTCGCCCATGTAGACCTCCTGCTCCTTGACCTCCTTGATCGTGTCTGGCACCTCGCGATCGAGTATCACCAGACGAACCTTCGCCCGCAGCGCCGAGGCGAATGTCAGTCCGCGCTGCTGACACTCGGTGACGTCGAAGGCCGGCTCGGACAGCGTGTAACTGACGAATTCCAGCCGTGCGTTACCGCTGTGGCTGACGATCGGAAAGATCGAGCAGAAAGCGGCCTGAAGCCCCTGGTTCCGGCGCTGCGCCGCAGGCACGCTGGCCTGCAGGAACGCGGTGAAGGATTCCAGTTGCGTCGCCAGCAGGAAGGGCACCTCGAGCACACTGGCGCGCTTGGCGAAACTCTTGCGGATACGCTTCTTCTCGGTATAGGAGTAGGTCATGGTCGCTCCGAACTCACAAGGCAAATCCTCTAGCGCTCCGGCGAGGGTAGCCACATCCGCCGGTTCGCAACGGACAAACGCAACATG
>JAEUOM010000107.1 GCA_016788495.1 Accumulibacter sp.
GTCCCGCAAACGAAGAAACCCGCAATGCCACACATGGCCCTCAGCCGCCGCTGCGCCCGCCCTGACGGTCGGCGATGACCGCCAAAGCGCGCGACGCTCGAGCTGAACCGGGTCGCCGGGGCAGACGGAAGCCAGCGAATACTGGTCGCTGCAGCGCAGGCGACCGATGTCGTTTGGCGTCCATGCCTCGAGGCCATGGTGCGTCGCCGCCGCACGCGAATCGCTGCACTCGGCGCTGCCCGCGCGACCGCCGGGCGAGACATCCGTCTGCGTCGCACCCCATTTGCTCATCGTGCTGCGATACCCGCGCCGGTCCGACCCCGGGGTACGCGGGGTTTGGTCGGCGGCGATGGCCGCTGTGACTACCACAAGCTCCGCACTGATCGCGGACGCATCGCGCGCGCGACCGATGCCCAACGCTGCGCGCACACGTGCTCACTCCACCGGAGGCCCTTCGATCTCCGCTGCCACGCGTGGCGCGCCAGTCGGCCGGCAACGGGCTGGCCGGCCCGATCGATGATCAGCCGCTGGCGTCGGGCCTGATGCCGCTGTCCGGGCTTGTCGATTGCGCGCTCTTTTCGCTGTTCCGGAGGAGGAACCGGGGTGCCTGAGTCGTTCGCGCCGTCCTCGGGCGAGAGGCCGATCGGCAGGCGGAGAGGGGCGGCAATCTCCTTGCGCCGCAAGGTGCTGCGACCGTAGGGCAGACGATGATGCGCGGCGCCTTGCCGAGACGCTCGCCGAGGAAGTTGCGCAGGCCGGCTCCGATGCGCGCCGCGTAGGCGGCGGCGTCCTCGTAGGCGCCCGCCAGCGCGGCGGTGGCGCGCAGCGTCTCGCCACGCAGCGTGTCGCAATCGATGATGCCGTAGCGGATGGCGAGGGCAATCCGGTTACCGCTCATCGCCCGCCGCTCGTCTTCGGTCAATGGTGCCGCCAGCGCCGCCGCCTGGTTGAACAGGCCCAGGTACATGGCTGCCCGCCAGGCTGCCCGGCGCGCCCGCGGATCATCCGGTTGCCGTTCGAGCCGCTCGCCAACATCGTCGCGCTGTCGCGACGGGCGCGGATGATCCACGGCGCGATCAGCCGTTGCGTCGCCTGCGAGTTGCTGGTTGGCCTCGTCGTCGCCGCGCTCTTCATCGCCGCCGAGATGCGGATCGACCTCTGGCGCCTGATCGCCGCGCTATTCGTCGCCGCGATGGGGGTGCTGATCGCCGGTCTTTCCTGCTTCCTGCGCGAGATCGCCCTCGCGACGCGCTTCATCGAGAGCATTGGGCGAACGGCGGAGCACGCCGACGACGAGACCTGAGCCATGGTGCCGCGCTTCAGCAAACGGCATCCGAGAAGGCGGCTTGTGGCCGCAGTGCACGCGTGGCGAAATTGACGCCGTCGCTGGGGCTCGCTATGCTGTCTCGAATGCTGCGCTGCAACCGGGAACGGGTGGCGGCGATCGGTTGCCGGCGAGCATGCCGGCTGCGGCGGCGTCGCGCCGCCGGTGCCGTCCGCGGCTGCCGCCGAAAGGGCTGGAAGGAGCGAAATGGGAAGGGTCGAAGTTCGCGGCCGCCGGCGTCTGCTGGACGATTTCTTCAAGGTCGACGAAGCCGAGGTCAGCTTCGAGCGCGTCGATGGCTCGATGACGCCGCCGGCACGGCGGCTCGTCTTCGAACGGGGCGACTCGGTGGCTGCCGTCGTGCGCCATCGCGATTCGGACAGCCTGCTGTTCGTCGAGCAGTTTCGCTATCCGACTGTCGGCAAGGGCTGCGGCTGGTTGCTCGAGCTCGTTGCCGGCATGATCGACGCCGGCGAGTCACCGCAGACCGCGTTGTGCCGCGAGATCGAGGAGGAACTGGGTTTCGCGCTCACCAGGTGCGAGCCGATCGCCACCTTTTTCGTCTCGCCCGGCGGCTCATCCGAGCGCATCTGGCTCTACTACGCCGAGGTCAGCGACGCGGGGCGCGTCGGCGCCGGCGGGGGGATTGCGGCGGAGCAAGAGGAGATCCGCATCGTCCGCATGTCGGTGGCGGCGGCGAAGGAAGCGCTGCGTCAGGGCACTCTGGCTGACGCGAAGACGATCATCGGTGTACAGTGGCTGGCGGCGCGACCATTGCCGTAACGGCACCGCCCACCGGGCCGCACAGCGGAAAGGGGAACGACATGGCGAACGAAGAGCCGAACGACGAACCGGGACGGTTGTGTTTCGTCATCATGCCCTTCGGCGAGAAGGACGATCACGGCACGCTGATCGACTTCGACGCCGTCTACGGGAAGATCATCAAGCCGGCGGTGGAAGCGCTGGCGACGGACGGGATCCACTTCCGCTGTCTGCGCTGCGACGAGGTCGAGCAGGCCGGTCTCATCCACGAGCGGATGATCAACTACATCTTCGACGCCGAGGTTGCGGTGGTCGACATCAGCACCGCCAACCCGAACGTGTTCTACGAGCTCGGTGTACGCCATGCGCTCCGGGACCGGGTGACCGTGCTCATCCGCCGCGAAGGAACAAGAAACCCGTTCAACATTGCCGGCATGAACAGCATCGATTACGACGCGTCGGACCCGGAGAAGATCGCGCAGGCGCGGTCAATGATCGGCAGCTTCATCCGCAACGGCATGCTGTCGAGCACCCGCGACAGCCTCGTCCATGCCGCCGTCCCCGGGCTCGAAATCAGCTCGCGGCAGGGGTCGATCGCCGCTTCGCGGATCTTTCGTTACACGCCGGCGCACGCGCACGGCAGGGAGATCCGGTTGATCACCGGCAACCTGCGCAACGTGAATCTCAACTCGGGCGCTGCCGACGACCAGATCGACATCTGGGTCAGCTCCGAGAACATCAACATGCAGATGGCGCGGATCTTCGATGCATCGATCTCGGCGCTGATCCGCTATCTCGGGGCACGCCGGGACGACGTCGGCGACATCGTCGAGGACACCATCGCCGACGAACTGCGCGCCAAGATGCGCGGCCGGCAGCAGGTCAACCCGGGAATGGTCGTCTCGACCGGCAGCGGCTCGCTGGCCGATTCGCACCATGTGCGGCGAATCTTCCACGTCGCGTCGGTCTATGGCGTCATTGGCGGCGGCTACCATCCGATCGCCCAGGTCGAGCAGTGCATCACGGCGGCGCTGCTGCAGGCCGATCGCGAGTCGGCGTGGGCCGAGAAGGCCGGTGAGAGGCCGTATCGCTCGATCGTCCTGCCGCTGCTGACGACCGGCAGCGGCTCCGGCAGCCTGGTCGACAACGCCCGCAAGCAGCTCGATGCCGCGCGCAACTACCTCGAAGCGCGAGCCGCAGTCACCCGGCTCGAGCGGGTGTACTTCCTGGCGCCGACGAAGAGGCACCTGTCGGCGCTGCAGGTGGCGCTGGCTGAACTCGGCATTGGCAAGGCCGGCGCTGACGATGCGGCGCCGGCCACGGCGGCGGGCGATGCCGCCAGCACCGACAGCGCGCGCGCCGTCGATGCCCCAAGTGGCGGTGCGCCTGGCAATGGTGCCTGCGGCGCCGGGCCCTGACGGGGCTTGCAGCGATGCCAGCCCGAAAGCCCCCCGCACCGGCAGTGCCGATCGCCGCCGCTGCGGTCGACCTGACGATCCCGCCGCAACTCGTGCAGCACCTGCGCGAGCGTCGGCTGCTGCTGTTCGCCGGCGCCGGTCTTTCGGCACAGGCCGGGCTGCCGACCTGGCGATCGCTGGTGCAGGACGTCGTCGACGCAACGATTGCCGAAGCGATGCAGGGCGAGGAGTCGCGCCGCGAGCTGGAGGGCATGATCGCCGCCGGCAAGTGGCTGCAGATCGCCGATCACTGCAAGCTCAAGCTTGGTCCGGGCGAGTACGCGCGGCTGCTCGGCGATCGGCTCAGCGACTTCGGCAAGCCGGTCCCCGAAGCGCATCGACTGGCCGTCCGACTGCCCTTTGCCGCCTGGGTGACGACCAACTACGACAAGCTGCTCGAACGCGCCTACGCCGAGGAGCGCGGCGGCCTGCCGAAGACCCTCACCAGCCTCGACACCGAAGCGCTCGGACGTCTGTTGTTCGACGGCGCACCCTTCGTCCTCAAGGCGCACGGCGACCTCGACAAGCCCGACAGCCTCGTCTTCACCTCGCGCGACTATCGTGACCTGATCCACGGCAACGCGGCGTTCAGTGCCGCCTTCTCGGCGATCCTGCTGACGCACTCGGTACTGTTCGTCGGCTATTCGCTCGCCGACCCCGACTTCAACCTGCTGCTTGACCGCCAGCTCCTCACCTTCCGCGGCTTTGCGCCCGAGCGCTATGCGCTGATGTCCGGGATCGGCAAGGTCGAGGAGGAGTATCTCTGGCGCGTCTGCCAGATTCGCGTCATCCCCTATCCCGAGGGACGGCACGAGGCGGTCCCGGCCTTCTTCCAGCGCCTCGCCGATCGGCTCGAACCGGCGGACGTGGCGCCGGCGGTGCGCGTCGCGCGGGCCGCGACGGTGGCAGTGGCGCCGCCGGCGCTGCGCGCCGCCCGCGCCGCCGGCGGCACCCGCGCGGCACGGGTGCCGGTCGCAGCGGCGGCGCCGGCGGTCCTCGCGCTCGACTGGCGCGAGGGTGCCGTGCAGGCGATCCTCAGTGACGGCGGCAAGCTCATTGCCACCGCCGCCGGGCCGCGCGAGGCGTGGGCGACGCCCGCCGCGGCATCGCGCTCGCTCGAGTCGGCGAGCGCCCGTGACGGTTCGCTTGCCGAGTGCAGCGGCGCCCTGACGCAGACGCTCGGGGCGGTCACGGTGAAGGCACTGGCCAAGGTGCTGAAGGGGCAGGGCAGCCGACTGCTGCGGCTCGAGCTGACGCGCGAGGTCGAGCGGCTGCCGTGGGAGCTGCTCGCTCTCGGTGCGCAGACGCTGGCCGAACTGGCGGCCGTCTTCCGCGCGCCGGTTGGTGTGTCGGAGAACGCGCGCGGACTGCCGGCGGTCGGTTCGCCGTTGCGCGCACTGGTGGTCGCCGACACGAAGAGCGCCCAGCCGGCTCTGGCCCTGCCAGGAGCGGCCGCCGAGGGGCGCGCCGTGGCCGACGAAATCCGCGGCAGCGGTGTCGGCGAGGTGAGGTTCCTGCTCGGCCCGGAAGCGACCCATGACGCGCTGGCAAGAGCCTTTGACGAGTTCGACCCGGACGTCTTCCACTTCGCCGGCCATGCCTGGTTCGACGAGCACGAGGCATACCTCGAACTCGCCGACCGCCACCTGACGGCGACCATGATGCGGCCCTGGCTGACGCGGCATTCGCCGGCATTCATGTTCCTCAATTCGCACTACACGGCGTTCATTCCGGCCGGCGTCGAGGGCCAGGGCGCTGCCCATGCGCAGGCGATCAGCGCCGGCCTGCGCGGGCGCCCCGGCTTCGCCGACCTCGCCATGCGCAGCGGTGTCGGCGCCTTCCTCGGCACCTACAGCGGCGCGATTGACGACAACGGCGCCCGCGACTTCGCCGTCGCGGTCTTCCGCGCGCTGCTGCAGGGCGCGACCGCCGCCGGCGCGCTGCAGGCTGCCCGCAGCCTCGCCGCCGGGCACGCGAGCGCCACCGCGCTGCTCTACTGCCTTTACGGCGAAGGGGCACTGCGGCTCGTCGATGGTGGCGAGGCGGCCTGAGCGCGCGGATCGGGCGGTGGGGAGGCTGCCGCCCCCGGAGTCTTCGCCCGCCAGAAACGCCTGGGCCTGATCCCGCCGAACACCCAGCTCACCCCCCGTGGCCGGACGGCCTGCCGAGGTGGGACTCACTCTCGGCGGTGCAGAAGAAGATCGTCGTCCGCCAGGCCGACGTCTTCACCGCCCACCCCGCGTACAACGACCAGGAACTGGCCGCGACGTTGCTATGGGATGGCGAAAGGATGGCTTATCATGCTGCGTCTGGCGGGTCTGTGCTCGCCTTGCCGGCAACAGCGGAAGGAAAAGGGTCGCTGGACCATGTCGTCGATCAACGTGTTGGCCAAATTCGACAACCAGAAGATCTGGGTGCGCCTGATCGTCTCGATCAGTGCCATGACCCTGGCGTCGTGGGCGGTCATGATCCTGTGGACGGCGCGCGTCAGCGAAGAGACGGCGATCGAACAGGCGCGGGATTTCGCGCGCAGCGCGCACGACATGGTGCTTGCCGGGCTGACGGGAATGATGGTCACCGGAACGATGCCGCAGCGCGACGTGTTCATCGACCAGATCAAGCAGTTGCCCAGCATCCGCGAGTTGCGGGTCCTGCGTGCCGAGGCGGTGAGCACGCAATTCGGTCCCGGAGCGGAGCACGAACGCGAACACGATGCCCTGGAAGCGCAGGTGCTCGCCACCGGTAAGGAGTACTCGGCGGTCGAGACCAGCGCCAGTGGCGAAGAGGCACTCAGGGTCATTCGGCCCGCCCTGGCGCAGGAGAGCTATCTCGGCAAGAACTGCACGAGCTGCCATGTCGTGCCGCAGGGCACTGTCCTCGGTGCGGTGAGCATGAAGCTTTCGCTGCAGAAGACGCAGGAGGCGGTCGCACGCCAGCGCATGCAGACCATCGTGGCGGCGGTGCTGCTGACGCTGCCGATGCTGGGCGTGATCTTCCTGTTCATTCGCAAGGTGGTCACGCGACCGCTCGCGCACGGAATGGACGTGGCGCATGCCGTGGCCGCGGGCAAGCTCGACAACGAGATCGAGGTCGTCTCGAATGATGAAGTCGGCGATCTGCTGACGACGATGAAGCGCATGCAGGAGCGTCTCAACGTCGTGTTGCAGGAAGTCGAGAGCTGCGGGCTGAGCATGGGGCAGTCGGCCTACCAGATTTCGTCGATTTCGAACGAGATCTCGAAGGTGAGCCAGCAGCAGCAGAGCCGTTCCGGCGAGGTGGACGGGGCGATGTCGCAGCTCGACGCAATCTCCCGGCAAGCGCTCGCCCAGGCTCTCGCCGCGGTCGAGCGCTCGAACGACGTGGAGGGCATGGCGCGTGCAGGGATCGCCAGCGTCGAGAGCAGCATCGAGGCGCTGGAGGCCACTTCGGCCAGGGTCGAGCAGGTGTCGAACGAAGTCCGCGACCTGCAGCAGTCGGCACGGGAGATCGACGAGATCGCCATGTCGATCAAGGAAGTCGCCGGCCAGACCAACCTGCTGGCGCTGAATGCGGCCATCGAGGCGGCCCGCGCCGGCGAGCAGGGGCGTGGCTTCGCGGTCGTGGCGGACGCGGTGCGCAAGCTCGCCGAGCGCAGCAGCAAGTCCGCCGAGCGGGTCGGGACGATCATCGCGCATCTCTCCGGGCAGGTGGCGCGGGTCGTATCGACGATGGATGGCCTGGTGGCGTCGGTCGGCCAGACGCGCGAGGAATCGCGCCGCATGGCCGGGACCATCGAGCGGATATCGAGCAACGTCGCGGAAACCGTGCGGGCGAACCAGAGCATCTCCGCGGCGAGTACCCGGCAGCTCGATCAGTCGAGGTTGCTGCAGCAGACCCTCGATACGCTGTTCCAGACGTTGCGCGAAGCGAGCAACAAGGTCGAGGTCACCGCCACGATCAGCGACGACCTGCGGTCGGTCGCGGCGCGCCTCAACGCCATCATGGCCAGGTTCTCATTCACCCACAGCCCGCTCATCGACAAGGCGCAGAACGAACAGCGTCGCGCGCCGCGATTGCCGAGCAGCCTGCGTGTCCTCGTCGAGCAGGGGAGCGAGACCTTCGACGGCGTCACCAGCGACGTGTCGCTGGTCGGCGCGCGCCTGCGCCTCGGACGGCCCATCGATTCCAACCAGACACTCACCGTGTCGATCTACCTGCCGGCGGGGGAGATGGCCCTCTACGAGCGGCAGATCCCCCTCAGGCTCAGCGGACGGGTCGCATGGAGCGAAGTCGCGACCGGTGGCGCCTGCCTCTGCGGTGTCGAGTTCTGCGGGCTCGACGGACAGCAGCGGACTGGCCTCGCCCGCTGCTTCGAGCATTTCGGCAAACAACCCGTGTTCTAGCAGCGAAGTCGCTGTTGTGGGCACGGCGCTGCTGCCGGCGGACCTGCCGCTCCGCGGCGGCGACACCTGCCGCCACAGCCGACACGAAATCAGAGCAATGGACTCATCACCTGGATGGAGTTTTCGAGTAGCCGCCGCCAAAGGGGTCGGGCGCGCCACTGCGCGAGTTGCAGGGCCTGCGAGCGCGATTCGTACTGACGCTGCAGTTCGCGCACTTCGGCCGAGAAGCGCTGGTCGTAGGCGATCAGCGAGACCTCGAAGTTGAGCTCGAAACTGCGCAGGTCGAGGTTGACGGTGCCGAAGATCGTGATCTGCTCGTCGATCACCATGCTCTTGGTGTGCAGCAGCCCGTCGCGGAAGCGCAGCAGGGTGATGCCGGCGGCCAGCAGGTCGTCGTTGTAGGCATCGCTGGCGTAGCGCACGAGCCGCGAGTCGATCTTTTCCGGCACGATCAGGGTGACGGCGACCCCGCGCGTGGCGGCCGAGCGCAGGGCGGTGAACAGCGTCTCGCTGGGAACGAAGTAGGGGGTGGTGAGGACGATCTCGCGGCGCGCCGAGTAGATGGCCGTCAGCAGCAGTTCCTCGATGTGGCGGGTGGATGTCTGTGGTCCGGAGGGGAAGATCTGGACGCGGCAATTGTCGGTCAGCGAGAGGATCGGCGGTTCGGGCGGGGCGAAGTCGTGGCCGGTCTGCAGCGCGGTCAGCGACAGCGAGACGGCTTCGAGAGCCCAGGCCGCGGGG
>JAEUOM010000120.1 GCA_016788495.1 Accumulibacter sp.
CAACGCATACTGGACGCAACGTACTGTTTTCGCGACATTTGTGCGCCTGTCATTCATCCCGATCAACGGGGATAAATGGTTTGAAGCATGGATTCATAACCCTTAGGTCGGTGGTTCGATTCCACCCATCACCACCAGAAAACAAGTCCCTGGGCCCATCCGACGAGTGGCCTCGGCTCTTGGTGGCTGTCAGGCAGCCACCATGCATCCGAATCCGGCGAGAAGAGACAGCAGTCCCGCGGTTGGCCAGACGCATCCATTCAAGGCTGCCAGCGGTTGTCCCTGGCGCTTGCAACGCGCCGGGCCGTCGACACCTGACGTCGGAGCAGCCGGATCACTTGCGGCGAGCCAAGAGAGGGTCAGATGCGATGCGCGATTTTGGCCCGGTCCTCCCTCCTCGCTGCGCCCCCGCTGGGGTACTGCCGCTAGTCGTCGATCCGCAACAAGCGGCAACACCTCCTGAGAAATCGCTTTACACGCTTTGGTGTTGTTGTTAGCATCTAAAGTAGAATATCTATAAGTACGCTAACTGTAAATTATTCAAGGGTTTTTTGGGCAAGGGGTACGGTTTTGCAGCTTGATCTTTCGATCTTCAATCCGAAGACTCGCTCGCTTATCGGACTGGACATCAGTTCGTCATCGGTAAAGATGGTTGAGCTGGCGAGTGACGGCAAGGGGGGATACCGCGTCGAGCGTTATGCGATCGAGATCCTTCCGCGGGACGTCGTTTCCGACGGGAACATCGTCAACCTCGAGGCAGCCGCCGAGTCGGTGCGGCGCGCGTGGAAGAAACTCGCCACGTCGACCAGGCAAGTGGCGATTGCCCTGCCTGCTTCGCATGTCATCACCAAGAAGATCATCGTCGCCGCCGGCCAGCGCGAAGCGGAACTCGAGTTGCTCGTCGAGTCGGAGGCCAACCAGTACATTCCCTTCGCGCTGGAGGAGGTCAACCTCGATTTCCAGGTAATTGGCCCGGCACCGTCTTCGCCGGACGAGATCGAGGTTCTGATCGCCGCATCGCGCAAGGAGAAGGTCGAAGACCGTGTCGCCGTGGCCGAATCGGCTGGCCTGAAGCCGCGCGTTCTCGATGTTGAATCATACGCCGTCCTTTCTGCCTTTCAGCTGGTCGAGGCAATGCTTCCCGAAGGCGGCAAGGGGCAGATCATCGCCCTTGTCGATGTCGGCGCGAATGTCATGAACCTCACCGTGCTGCGCAACGACCAGCAAATCTACGCGCGCGAGCAAGCCTTTGGCGGCAATCAACTGACGCAGGACATCGCGCGCCTGTTCAACATGACTTTCGAGGAGGCGGAAGCCGAGAAACGTCGCAACAGCCTGCCGGAGAAGTACGAAACGGAGCTCCTGCGGCCATTCCTTGAGGCGCTCGCGCTTGAACTGTCGCGCGCGCTGCAGTTCTTCTTCACGTCCACCCAGTTCAATCAGGTCAACCACATCGTCCTCGCGGGCGGCTGTGCCGTCATTCAAGGAATCGACCAGGTGGTTGCATCGCGCACGCAGATCAACACCGTCGTTGCCAATCCGTTTGCCGGCATGGTGCTTTCCGACCGGATCCGCGAAAAGAGCCTGCTGGCCGATGCCTCGTCGCTGATGGTGGCATGCGGTCTGGCGTTGCGGAGATTTGACGAATGATACGCATCAATCTCCTGCCTCACCGGGAGGAAAAGCGCCGGGCGCGGCGCCAGCAGTTCTACGCGTTGCTCGGCCTGGTGACGGTCCTGTCCGTATTGATCGTCGTTCTCGTCTACTCGATAATCGCCGGCTACATCGCCAGTCAGGAGGCCAAGAACGACTTCCTGAAGAAGGAAATCGCCATTCTCGACAAGGAAATCGACCAGATCAAGCGGCTAAGACAACAGACCGAGGCGCTGCTCAAACGCAAGGAAACCATTGAGGCTCTGCAGCGCGACCGGGCCGAAGCAGTGCGCCTGCTGACCGAGCTGGCCAAACAGATGCCCGAAGGGGTCTACCTGAAATCGCTTAAGCAGGAAGGTCAGCGCATTCAGATGTCCGGCTTTGCCCAGTCCAGCGCTCGCGTGTCGACACTGATGCGCAACATTGAGGCTTCGCCCTGGCTCGAGAAGCCTGAACTCCTGGAAGTCAAGGCAGTGACCATCGACAAGCGACGGCTCAACGAGTTCGGCATGAACGCGTCGCTGAAGCGGACTCCGGTTGATGAAAAAGGAGCGAAGTGATGGCGAGGTCTCTTGCGAGCATTGATTTCCGGGGAATCATCGGTGACTTCCAGAATCTTAACCCACGCGACGTTGGCGCCTGGCCGGTCGCACCCCGTGTCACCATACTCGTCGTCCTCTGCCTGTTGATTCTGCTCGCCGGCTGGTGGTTCTACTGGGATGACCAGCTGGTTTCCCTGCGTGAGAAGCAGGAGGCGGAGTTGCGACTGCGCGACGAGTACATCCGCAAGAAAGCGCAGGCAGTCAATCTCGATCTCTACGTGCAGCGACTGAGCGACATCGATCTGGCGTTCGGGGCGTTGCTGAAGCAGTTGCCCAATAAGGCCGAGGTCGAGTCGCTGCTGGTCGAAATCAACCAGGCCGGCATGGGCAGAGGGCTGCAATTCGATCTCTTCAAACCGGGGCCCGAGCAGATCCGCGATTTCTATGCCGAACTGCCGATAACCGTTCGTCTGACCGGCACCTATCACGATTTCGGTGCGTTTGCCGGTGACATCGGCAAGTTGTCCCGCATCGTCACCCTGAACAACATCTCGATCAATGCCAATCAGCAGAGCAAGGATGGCAGTCTGGTGATGGATGCGACGACCAAGACCTTCCGCTATCTGGATGAAGAGGAACTCGCGGCGAACCGCAAGAGAGCGGCCGAGGCAGCAAAGGGCGGCAAGTGATGCGCATACTGCCCTTGCTTCTGTGCACTACCCTGATCGTTGCCGGCTGCGCAGACAACGATCAGGAGGAGCTGCGTGAATGGATGAAGACGGCAGCCGCCGGGGTCAAGCCGAACATCCCGCCGTTGCCGGTGGTACAGCCTTATGAACCGGTCCCCTATGACGTCGCCAACCTGACCGATCCGTTCGCCGCTGCCAAGATGGGTGTGGCAGACAAGAAGAGCGGCGGCGGTTTTCGGCCGGATCTCGATCGGCCGAAAGAGCCACTGGAGCTGTATCCTCTCGAGTCACTCAAGTACGTTGGCGTGATAACCAGGAACAAGGTGTCGTTCGCGATCGTGCAGATCGAAGGGGCGCTGCATCAGGTGAAGATCGGCAACTACATGGGCCAGAACTTCGGTGTTGTCGTTGGCGTAACCGAGTCCGAAATAACGCTGCGGGAACTCGTTCAGGATTCGGCCGGTGACTGGGTCGAGCGAACGAGCACCTTGATGTTGCAGGAAAAGGGAGCAAGGTAGATGAAACGGATCAAGCATTGGCTGCCCGGTCTGCTGGGCACTTTGTGGCTGCTCGTCGGCACCGCTGCTGCCCAGGAAGCCGGACCAAACGCCATCGAGTCGATGAATGTGGTTCAGCAGGGCCCGGTGGTCAACGTCAAGCTGACCTTCAAGGAGCCGCTGCAGGCGCTCCCGCCAGCCTTCAGCGTTGCCAAACCGGCTCGCATCGCTCTCGATTTCCCGAATACCGTCAATGCTCTCGGAAAGTCGAGCCAGACCTTCAACGAAGGCGATCTGAAGAGCGCCAACATCGTCCAGGCCGATGGACGGACCCGTGTCGTCCTCAACCTCAACAAGGCGATGTCCTACGAGGCGAGCATCGACGGCAAGAGCCTTCTGCTGGCGATGGTCCCGGCTGCCACGCCGGACAGCACGCAGGCGGTCGAGCATTTCGCCAAGGGGCGCGTCAGCGATGTCGGCAACAGCATTCGCGACGTCACGTTCCGCCGCGGGAAGGATGGTGAGGGCCGGATCACCGTTGATCTCACCGATGCCAATGCCGGCATCGACATCCGGCACGAGGGCAAGAATCTCGTCGTCGACTTTGTCCGCGTCAATGTGCCGCCAGCACTGCGCAGGAAGCTCGATGTCACCGACTTTGCCACCCCGGTGCTGACGGTGAACACCATCCAGAAGGGGGGGGATGCGCGCATGACGATCACCCCGCGCGGACTGTGGGAGCACAACGCCTATCAGAGCGATACGCAGTTCGTCATCGAAGTGAAACCGATCATCGAGGATCCGAACAAGTTGGTGCAGGGGTCGCGCGGTGGCTATCGCGGCGAAAAGCTGTCGCTGAATTTCCAGAACGTCGATGTCCGCCGCCTGTTGCAGGTGATCGGCGAATTCACCGGCATGAACATGGTGATCAGCGATTCCGTCGGCGGCTCGATCACCCTGATCCTCAAGGATGTGCCCTGGGATCAGGCGCTCGATATCATCATGCAGCAGAAGGGTCTCGACATGCGCAAGAACGGCAACGTGATCCTGATCGCGCCGCGCGAGGAGATCGCGACCAAGGAGAAGCTCGAGTTCGAATCGCAGGCACAGATCGGCGATCTCGAGCCGCTGCAGACCGAGAGCTTCCAGATGAACTACATCAAGGCGGAGGCCGTGCAGAAGCTGCTGATCGATCCCAAGCAGACCCTGTTGTCCAAGCGTGGCAGCGCGCTGCTCGATGAGCGCTCGAACATGATGTTCGTCAAGGACACCCCCGGCCGGCTGGCTGAAGTGCGGGCCATGATCGCCAAGGTCGACGTGGCGACCAGACAGGTGATGATCGAGGCGCGCATCGTCGAGGCCGGCGACAGCTTCGCCAAGAACCTCGGGGTGCGGCTGGGTTTCGCGATGGACACCCCGGGTGGCGCGGTCCGGATCGGTGGAGATCAGACGGCGATCAGGGGTAACCTGACCTCCGATGTGGCGGTGAACCTCCCTGCGACGCCACGTTCCGGCACCCCCGGCACCTTTTCATTCCTCCTCTTCAACAACGCATTCACCCAGATTCTCTCCACCGAAATCTCGGCCCTCGAATCCGATGGCCGCGGCCGGGTCATCTCCAGCCCGCGGGTAATGACCGCCAACGGGGTCGAGGCGCTCATCGAACAGGGTCAGGAGATTCCGTACCAGCAGGCAACGAGTTCCGGTGCCACCAGCGTTTCCTTCCGCAAGGCGGTCCTTTCGCTGAAGGTCAAGCCGCACATCACGCCGGACGGGAAGATCGCGATGGAACTGGACGTCAACAAGGACACCCCGAACACCCGCCTGTCAACCGGCGCCGGTGTGGCGATCGACACCAAGCACGTGAAGACTGAGGTGCTGGTCGAGAATGGCGGCACGGTCGTGATCGGCGGCATCTTTGAGCAGGTGACGCGCAACAACGTGCAGCGCATACCCTTCCTGGGCGATTTGCCGTATATCGGCTTCCTGTTCAAGAACCGCGAGATCATCGACGACAAGACCGAACTGCTGGTCTTCATCACGCCGCGCATCGTCACCGAACACCTGTCGCTGCGCTGATCGTTGTTCTGGACGAAGAGGGAGGCCGGCGCGAGCCGGCCTTTTTCCTGTACGAACAGCGCTCTGCGCTTGCGTTAGAATGCCGCGGTGAGATTCCAGCAAGAAACCCGCAACGTCTATCTCGTCGGCCTGATGGGAGCCGGCAAGACGACCGTCGGCAAGGCACTCGCCAAGCGCCTGGGCTACCGCTTTGTCGACTCCGACCATGAAGTCGAGCTGCGCACCGGAGTCAGTCTGGCAACCATTTTCGAGATCGAAGGCGAGGACGGTTTCCGCAGACGCGAAGCGCAGCTCATCACCGAGTTGGCGGGGCTGAAAAGGCACGTCGTCGCCACCGGTGGCGGCTCCGTCCTGCGACCGGAGAACCGGCTGGCGCTGCGTTCGAGCGGCACGGTGGTCTATCTCGACGTGCCGCTTAACACGCTCCACGAACGGACGCGGCATGACCGCAAGCGGCCGCTGTTGCAGGTCAGCGATCCGCGCCAGAAGCTGCGCGAGCTGCTGGCGCAGCGCGACCCGCTCTACCGCGAGGTCGCGGATGTGACCATTTCGGGCAGCCACATCACCGCGCAGGCGATTCTCAATCTGCTGCTCAAGGAAGAGGGTGAAGCATGCAAACGCTGACGCTTGCGCTGGGAGATCGTTCCTACCCGATCCACGTCGGTCGTTCGCTGCTCGAACGGGCCGACCTGCTGCTGCCCTCGCTGCGTCAGGCGAAGGTGGCGATCGTCAGCAACACGACGGTGGCGCCGCTGTATCTGCGGAGACTGGCGGATCCGCTTCTGCAGGCCGGCGTCGAGGTGGTCGAGATCGTCCTGCCCGATGGTGAAGAGTTCAAGGACTGGCGTACGCTGAACTCGGTCTTCGACGCGCTCATCGCGGGCCGGTGCGAACGCTCGACCACCCTGATCGCTCTCGGTGGCGGGGTGGTCGGCGACCTCGGCGGCTTTGCTGCTGCCTGCTTCCAGCGGGGCATGCCGTTCATCCAGGTACCGACGACGCTGCTGGCGCAAGTGGATTCATCGGTTGGCGGCAAGACGGCGATCAATCACCCGCAGGGCAAGAACATGATTGGCGCCTTTTACCAGCCGCGATTGGTGCTGGCCGACACCGACACCCTGACGACCTTGTGCGACCGCCAGCTTCGCGCCGGTCTGGCCGAAGTCATCAAGTACGGACTGATCCGCGATCTGCCGTTCCTTGAATGGCTCGAGCGCAACCTTGAGCAACTGCTGGTGCGTACGCCGGCAGCTTTGGCGGAGGCGGTGTGTCGCTCGTGCCGCAACAAGGCCGAGGTGGTGGCAGCGGATGAGCGCGAAGCCGGGGAGCGGGCGCTGTTGAACCTCGGTCACACCTTCGGGCATGCGATCGAGGCCGGTGTCGGTTATGGCGAGTGGCTGCACGGTGAAGCGGTCGCCGCCGGTACGATGATGGCGGCGCAACTGTCGCAGCAGCTCGGCTGGATCGACCGCCACGACCTCAGCCGCGTCGAGCGCCTTCTGCAGCGTGCCGGTCTGCCGGTGAATGGTCCCATGCTGAGCGTTGAGCGCTACTTGGAACTCATGCAGCATGACAAGAAGGTGCAGGATGGCAGGTTGCGGCTGGTCCTTCTGCAGCAGCTCGGGCAGGCCGTGCTGACGGACAAGGCACCGCTGGCGCAGTTGCGGCGGGCGATCGCCGAACGTACAGCGCATGCCTGAACTGGCGCCCTACGCGGTCAGCGAGGCCAACTCGCGCGGCCGGCGGCACGCGGACTCAGCGCCGGAGCAGCGCACCGAGTTCCAGCGCGACCGCGATCGCATCGTGCACTCGACAGCCTTCCGGCGACTCGAGTACAAGACGCAGGTGTTCGTCAACCACGAAGGCGACCTGTTTCGGACCCGCCTGACGCACAGCCTCGAAGTGGCACAGATCGCCCGCGGCATCGCGCGCGCGCTGCGGCTCAATGAAGACCTCGTCGAAGCGATCTCGCTGGCACACGACCTCGGTCACACCCCATTCGGTCATGCCGGGCAGGAGGCTCTCAACGCATGCATGCGCGAACACGGGGGCTTCGAACACAATCTGCAGAGCCTGCGGACGGTCGACCTGCTCGAGGAGCGCTATGCGGCTTTCGATGGTCTCAACCTGTGCTTCGAGACGCGCGAGGGGATCGTCAAGCACTGCTCCCTGGGCGAAGCGCGCCGTCTCGGCGATCTGGGCGAGCGCTTCCTCAATCGCACGCAGCCGTCGCTCGAGGCGCAAATCTGCAACCTGGCCGACGAAATCGCCTACAACAACCACGACCTCGATGACGGACTGCGCGCCGGGCTGCTCACCCTCGAGCAACTGGACGAGGTGCCACTCTTCGCCGAGCACGTTGCCGACGTCCGCGCGCACCATCCGGCGATCGGCGGGCGCCGCCTGATCCACGAAACGATCCGGCGGATGATCAATGCCCTGGTCTGTGATCTGATCGCAACCACCGCCAGCAATATCGCCCGACAACAGCCGGAGGACATCTGCGCCGTGCGCCGAGCGCCAGCGCTGGTCGCCTTTTCCCAAAGCCTGGGTGAAGCGCAGCGGAACATGAAGCGCTTCCTGCGTGCGCAGCTCTATGAGCATTACCAGGTCCGGCGAATGGCCAACAAGGCGCGGCGCATCGTCAGCGAGCTTTTCGCCGCGTTCACTGCCGACGTCCGCCTGCTGCCGCCGCAATATCAAGCCCCGGCAGATGCCGACCGGGCACGCAGGGTGGCCGACTACATTGCCGGGATGACCGATCGCTACGCGATTCGCGAGCATCGGCGACTGTTTGCCGTCGGCGAAGGCTGACCGCGCGTCGCTGAAGCGCGGCTGACGAGGGTTTCGCCGCTCAGGGCGCGGGCCAGTCCTTGATGTAGGCCTTGAGCAGCTTGTTTTCCATGTTCCTCTCTTCGAGCACCGCCTTGGCGACATCGTGAAAGGAAACGATGCCGACGATGGTGTCATCCTCCATCACCGGCACGTAGCGCGTGTGCGTATCGACCATCATGCGCCGCAGTTCGTCGACGTCCATGTCCGGATGCGCAGTCGGTGGATTGTGGTCCATCGCCTCGACGACGAGAATCTCGGCAATCGGCGGCGTCGGGCCGACCCGGCGCTCGGTCTGACGCTTGGCGAGAATCAGGAGTACTTCGCGGAAGGTCAGCATGCCGGCCAGCTTGCCACCTTGCATGACGATCACCGAGCCGATGTCGTTGTCAGCCATCATGATGACTGCTTCGGAAAGCGGCGAGTCCGGATGCACGGCAAAAAGAGCGGAATCCTTGACCTGCAGAACTTCTTTTACCTCCATGATACCCCCTCGATAAAGGATGGCCAGTTGCGGCGCCAGTTCATGTTCCGTCTCATTTTACCAGATGTCAAACGACATCCGGCAATCAGGCGATGCTTGGTGCGCACGCGGCCGCGCCGAGCAATGGGCCAAATGCACAGCAGTACACAGGAAAGCCCCGGTAGCCCGCCGCCGCCGCGCTCGCACAGGGACTGCCGGCAGCGCGCCCGCATCGGCATAGGGGCGGTCAGAGTACCTGACCGTTCCCCTGCCACACCACCCGGCATGCGGGTCCGCACCGGGCGGTTCAAGTAGTTGAGGTTATGAGAGACGCGGCACGCCGAGTCGGTCGAAGTAGGCGATCGGCATCAC
>JAEUOM010000123.1 GCA_016788495.1 Accumulibacter sp.
CTCTGGATCAGCGCCACGTCGAGCGTGCCGTTCGGCTTGTTGCGGCCGCCGCCGATGCGGCCGATGGCCTTGGACGGCAATCCCAGGAAGCTTGCCAGCCGTTCGACCCACTGCTCCAACAGTTGCTGGCGGTGCACGAGCGCCAGGGTGCTGACGCCGCGCCTGGCGATCAGCCACGCCGCACCAACGGTCTTGCCGAAAGCGGTGGTCGCCGCGAGAACTCCCTGGTCGTGGCCGGCCAGGGCTTGGGCGGCGACCGCCTGCTGCGGCCGCAAGGCGCCCTGGAACGTGACGCCCAGCGGCACGCCGGGGTGGCGCTCGTCGCGCACGATGCATTCGATCCCGAGGCTGCCGAGCAGATCCTGGATTTCGTCCAGGCAGCCGCGAGGCAGACCGATATGCAGCGGATGCTGCTCGGCGCAGGAGATCACCCGTGGCTTGCCGAAGGTCGGCAGGCGCATCGCCTGCGCCCGGTAGAACTCCGGATTCTGGAACGCCGCCAAGCGCAGCAGGCGATTGCGCAAAGCGGCGGGCAATCCCTCTCGGGCAAGATAGATCTCGTTGCCGAGGATCAGTTCCAGTCGTTCAGGCAAAGGCCCGACGATCCGTGGTTCGGCTCGGCGGCGCGAGGGCGGCGCGCTCCACGGTTCGACGTCGCCCTCCTGGTCTTCGTCGAGCACGGGAAAGCGAACTCCGACGACACGCCCGCGTTGCTCGGCGGTGCGGACAACGGACTCGGCTTGCGCACGGGTGATCGTTTGCATGGTCGAGAGAAACGCCCACTGGTCCGGCCAGGGAAGCAAGCGTTCGTCGAGGAACACGCTGTCGTCGCTCTCCCGCGGGCGCTTCTGCAGCGGCAACGCGATCAGGTTGCCGAAACCGCCCTTGGGCAGGGTGTCCTGGTTCGGAAACAACCGGTCGTACGAATCCAGCCCGATTTCCGGTCGTCGTTCCATCGTCTCGGTGAGGATGTGCGCAGCGAGTTTCCTCGCCAGGACAGCCGGCAGGGCCTCGGCGAAGAACAACCACAGGTGGCCACCGTTGCCCGAGCGCGATCGCTCGACCGCGGCCGGCAGCCCGAGTTGTCGGCAGGTCTCGCGAACGGCGCCGATGTCCGCACGCCAGCCCTCCTTGTCGAAGTCGATGGCGAGAAAGAAGCAGGTCTCGTCGAGAAGCATCGGGTAAACGCCGATGACGAACTCGCGACCACGGTCATCGTGGCCCGTCAGATGCTGGCGAATGGTTTCGTCGGTCAGCGGCAGGAATCGCCGACTGGGGCAGTCCTGGCACCTGACCGCCCGCTTGTCGCACAGTCCACGCGCCCACTCGTTGGCGCAGGCGGGGCTGTGGCCCGTCCTGCCGGTGCGAAGGCTTGCGAAACGGCGCGGATAGAGGTCGTCCCGCCCCCGGAAGAGCGACCGGAACAGCGCGATCTTGGCGTCTACGGTCAAGTGCTGCGAGACTGCGGAGTCTGCGCTCATTACCGTGAAAGTCGCACGAGTGACTGACGAATCTCCCCTCGCCCGCTCGCGGGAGGGGGGTCGGGGGTGAGGGGAACGGCCATGGCTTGCATCATCCGGGATGTCTGAGAAAGCCATGACCGTTGGGTCGAACGAACGGCCATGAGCAACCCTGACGAGTATAGGTAGCCCGCTCGGGGGCGGTCAATCCGCGATGCGCGCCGCAGCGCCCGGCCCGGGCGCCCTGCATTTCCGGACAGGCAGACCATGTCCTTTGCAGGGAGCGTATAGTCATCCCCGCGAAATCGGGAATGACGGAGCTCCTGGACGGTTTGGCATGGCCATTCCTGGAACTTGCCTTGTCACTCTCGGCGCTGGTCTGAGAACCCGAGTTACGTATACTGTCACCATAATTCCGGACCTCATGGCGCTGATCGATCGCATCATCGCCAGCGGCGCTGGCGTGCTCGATGAGGAATACACCATGAGCTACTTCCCGGGCGACGACCTGCTCGCCGCCTGTCGGCCGCGCGGCTTGCCGATCGGCAATCTCACCTCGCAGTTCTGGTCGAACTGCCATATGCATCCGTTCGACCAGTTCGTGACCCGCGAGCTGCGCTGCGCCGCCTATCTGCGCTACGTCGACGACTTTGCGCTGTTCAGCGACAGCAAGGGCGAGCTGTGGGCATGGAAGCGCACGATCATCGAACGTCTGGCCCGCTTGCGCCTGACCATCCATGAGCGGCCCGCCCAAGTGGTGCCGGTCGAGAACGGCATCCCCTGGCTTGGCTTCGTCGTTTTTCCGACCCATCGCCGGGTCAAGGCGCGCAAAGTGCGCGGCGCCGCCGACCGCCTGCGCCGGCGACTCGACGACTACCTCGCCGGGCACATCAGCTTTGCCGAGCTCAATGCGACCGTCAAGGGTTGGGTGAATCACATCCGCTATGCGGACACCTGGGGTCTGCGCCGGCACGTGTTCGCGGGAATGAAATTCAAGATGGTTCCGGAAAAACAGACGGGCGCTGTGCGCCCGTAAGCGCCGCTGCGCGGCGCGGCAGAGAATCAGTAAAGCAGAGAACCAGAGATCAGTGCGCCGGTGGCCAGCGGTTCAAGAGATGGGGGAGACACACAACACCCGAAAGCCGAGAGAGTTGAAGCGGTCGCCGGGATGGAGGTGGCCGTTGCGGTAGGCACAACGCACGAACTCACGATCGAGGTTCCACGAGCCGCCGCGCACCACGCGCCGGTCATCGCCACCCGGATCGATCTCGATCGGTTTGTCGTACCGGCTCAGGCACCACTCCCAGACGTTCCCGGCCATGTCGAGGGCCCCGCAGGGTGAAGCACCCTGCGGATAGATGCCGACCGCCGAGGTGAGCCCAAGGTCATGCGGTCCGGCGCCATCCCATGTTTCGTTGATGTTGGCATGTCCCGAGGCGAATTCGCCCCAGGGGAATTCCCGACCGTCGGCGCCGCGCGCGGCCTTTTCCCATTCCTGCTCGGTCGGTAGCCGGACCTCGCAGCCAAGCGCCTGGCTCAGCCAGCGGCAGAAGGCCATCGCCTCGAACCACGAAACGGTCTCGCGCGGATGGTTGGCGCAGTCCGAGAACGGTTCCCCGGCGTGCTCGGAGCGCTCGGCGAGTCCTTCCCACCAGCGCTGGTCGGCATAGCCTTGCGGGTCGTCGATGAAGCACTGGAACTGGCAGTTGGTGATCGGATGGCGAGCGATGTGGAAGGCCGGCAGGGCGATCTGCCGCTTCTCGTCCCCGTAGCGGAACTTGCCGGCAGGGACTGCCACCCAGTCGATGTCCGGCAGCCGGCGTCGGCGCCCGGCGTCGAAGCGCACGCCGACACCGTGCCGGTCGTCGAGCGGCAGGCCGCCGAGGGTCAGTCGGCCGAGGGCACGACCGATGGCCGCACGCGCCTCGGGCTCGGGATCGTGTTCGAGATCGGTGAGTCGCGGCTGCCAAGCCTGCTGCAGACGCCGCAGAGCCGCGTCCGGCAGCCGCGCGCCGCTGCCGGCCATGCACTGCGCCGCGACCTCGGGCTGCGCCTGCCGCAGCCATTCGACGACCGGCGTGCAGTCGTCGGCATGCAGGCCGGCGAGCAGCACGGCGGCTTCCTCCCAGCCGGTGCGCTCCCACCAGCGCGCGGCCGGCCACAGTTCGCCGGCGTGCAGGGTGCCCGAGGCCAGCCGCGCGCGCATGCCGCGCGCGGTGAAATACTCCTGCAGCAACTGGTGGCTAAATCTCACCTCGCGCTCGCCGACCGCCAGCAGGCTGGCGGCAGCGGCGCGGTGGAGCAGTCCGCTGTCGAGCCAGCCGTCGGCCGCGGGGCGGTCGACCGCGGTGGCCGTATCGCCGTGCGCAACGCCGCCATCCGCTGCCGCGATGCCGCGACGCGACTGCATGTGCCAGGCCAGGCCCTCGAGCGCGGCAAGCAGCCGTTCGCCTTCCGCGGTGAGCCGCAGCGGGCCGACTTCCGTTTCCGCCTCTTCGGCCAGACGCTCGCGCAGCAGCAGGATCTCGACAAAGCGGTCGAACAACACGGCCCGATTCTGCGGCACGTCACCCGAGTCGAGGTAGACGCAGGTGAGCATGTAGAGCAGGTACGGGTTGCCGGCAAGCCGCAGCAGGCTGCGTGGATCGCGCACGGCGTGCTGCCAGGCACGGTCCATCGCCGCGGTCGTACGACGGTAGATATCCGGATTGGTGCGTGGCACCTCGGGCGCCGACCAGAACAGGGCCAGGCTGGCGCCGGCGGCTTGCCAGGTGCGCCATGCTTGCCGGACGTCATCGCCACCGGCGAGGCGCCAGAACAAGTCCTCGCCGCGCGCCCGCCCCGCCGCCTCGCGCGCGGTCGCGTCACTTTCGGTCGGCTCGAGCGCGTGCGTCAGGTAGCCGGTGACGAACTCGAGGACGCGCGGCGGATCGAGCGGGCGAATGCTGACGGTATCGAGGTCGAGCGACAGGGCGCCGCTGTAGTCGAGTTCGCGGCAGGTGACCATGGCGGCAAGTTCGCGGTGCTGCTGCAGGAAGGCCTTGACCTGCGCTGCCTTGGCCGCTCGGTCGGCAGCCGGCATTTCGTTGAGACCGTCGAACAGCAGCAGCGCACGCCCGGACGCGAGCAGGCTGGCGAGATGTACGCCCAGCTCGCCCAACTGCCGTTCCAGAAAGGCGCGCAGCTTTTCCTCGCTCGCGGTCCACTTGCCCAGGCTGACCAGCAGCGGAATCGGCGCCGCCGCGTCGGCCAGCGCCACTTCCAGCGCGTCGTGCGCGAGCTTCCACAGCGTCGTGGTCTTGCCCGCGCCCGGCTCGCCGAGCAGTGCCGCCCGGCGCACCTGGACGAAAGCCTGCGCGATGTCCTCGTACGCGCGTGACTCGCTGCGCGCTTCGGCCGTGGCACCGGACCGCTGGCGCAGGTGACGGAATTCCGGGCGCATGACGATGGCCGGCAGGGTCGCGGCCGCTGCCGCCGGCGTGAGCACCCGGGCGACGCCGGCCATCGGCGTGTAGAGTTCGGTGTGCACCAGCTCGCCGAGTTGCAGACGGCGCAGGTAAGCCAGCTCCGCCGCACGCTGCGCCGCTGCCGGATCGCTCAACGCGCTCGCTGCGCTCGCTGCCGGCAGCGCGGGCAGCGAGCGCAGCAGACGCTGCACGCCCGCTTCGTAGTCGGCGCCGCCGATCGCGATCGGCTGCCGGTCGGCCAGGTACCACGGCGGCTCGCAGTCGCCAGTGAGCAGCGGAACGATCGGCTTGCCGCGCTTCCTTGCATGCAGACATTCCAGCCGCACCCATTCGCTGGCGTTGGCGGCCGCGGAGACCAGGCTGACGAAGGAATGGGCACGCTCGATTCCCTCGGCAATCGCCGCCAGCCATACCTCGCCACCGGGGATGTCGCTGGTGTCGAGCCAGCAGGCGTGGCCGGCGCGTTGCAGATCGGCGACCAGGCGGTCAGCGGTCAGCCGGTCGCCACGCGAGTAGCTGATGAAGACAAGCTGCTCGCGCGTGCTGGCCTGGCGGACGACCGATGGCGGCAGACCAGGCGGGAAACCTGGCGCGGATGTGGCTGCGCCTGCGGGGACTGCGGCGGGGTCGGCACCGGCGGGACAGCGCCTGTCCAGTTCTTCGATCAGCGCCCGGAACGACGGCTGCCTGTCGTCTCCCGCTGCGCTGCAGACCGCCTCGAGGAGAAGCGAGAGCGCATGGCGCGAACCGGCACGGCCGTGGTCCAGCAGCTTGCGCACGCAAGCGACGACGAAATCCCCCGTGGCGCCGCGCTGCGGAATCGCGTGGTACAGGTCCGGATGCTCGACGTGAAAGGCGAGGGTCAGCCAGGTGTCGCGACGATCTTCGCCCATGAACGGTCTGAGCAGATCGGCGGCTCGTTCGATGATGTTCATTCGCCAGGGGTCGCGCCGGAGCACACGCGTCGCGCGCACTTCGCCGCGTCGTGCCAAGGGAGTTCGCATGGTAGCGCGAAACGCCGCTGCGTGCAGACGGCAACACCAGCCGGGATCTGGTTGCTTGCGGCGAACGCGCCCGTCCGGCGCTGTTTCACCGTAAGATAGACAGCGGATGGCGAGTCGCGATCAGGCGGCCGGGCTCGTCGCCGGCGAATCGTCGAACAACCATACGGTCGAACAACCATCTTGCCACTCCGGGGTAGAACAGCTTGCTCGCCAGAGAAACGACGCCCAGTACCATCGTCAGGTACCTCGATGAGTACGTCATCGGCCAGGATGAGGCCAAGAAGGTGCTCGCCGTCGCGGTCTATTCGCACTACCGCAAGATCGCCACCCTGCGCAATGACCAGGGGGCGATCGCCAAGAGCAACGTGCTGCTCGTCGGCCCCTCGGGAACCGGCAAGACGCTGCTCTGCGACACGCTGTCGCGCCTGCTGAAGGTGCCCTTCGTCACCGCCGACGCGACCTCGCTGGCGCAGACCAAGTACGCCAACGAGGAGATCGAGGCGGCGCTGCAGCGGCTGCTCGACAAGGCCGATGGCGACATCGAGGACGCGCAGCGCGGCATCGTCTTCATCGACGAGATCGACAAGCTGCGCTCGCCGAACGCGGCGGCGGGAAGCAGTTCGGGCGAGAGCGTGCAGCACGCGCTGCTCAAGATCATGGAGGGCTCGCCGGTCAAGCTGAAGGACAACCGCTACATCGACACGGCGAACATCCTGTTCATCTGCGGCGGCGCCTTCGTCGGGCTCGAGAACATCATGGCGCGGACGCACGGCTTCGGCTTCATCGCCACCTCGGCCGACGACAACCAGAACATCCTCGACCGGCTCAACAAGCGCGTCAAGCCGACCGACCTGTTCGAGTTCGGGCTGATCCCCGAGTTCACCGGTCGCCTGCCGGTGATCGCCCGGCTGCACGAGCTGAGCAAGCCAATGCTGGTGCGCATCATGAGCACGGCCCGGAATTCGATCTACCGCCAGTACATCGAGATCTTCCGCGACGAAGGCGTCGAACTGAGCATCGGCCCGCGCGTGTTCGAGCAGATCGCCGAACTCGCCATGGAGTACAAGACCGGCGCGCGCAGCCTGCGGGGCATCTTCGAGGAACTGATTACGCCGATCCTCTACCTGATACCGGACAACCCGGAGATCTGCAAGGTTGAAATCTCCTCATTGTTTGAAGACGCCCACTATTTCCGGCGCAAGTGACGACCGCCCGGCCGCTGCCGGCGCCCGGCGCTGGCCGGGCCGCCGCGCTGCCGCCTCGGCGCTGCGCGTCGCGGCCCTCTGCATCCTGTCCTATCTGCTCGCCTGCACGGGAATCGCCATGTTCCAGAACCATCTGCTCTACTTCCCGCAGCGCGCCGGCGTCGGCGAGATGACCTCCGGCGGCCTCGCTCCCTGGCCGGGCGCCGAGGACTTCCGCGGCCTGCTGGCCGAACCGGCCACTCCGGCGCGCGCGACGGCGATCGTCTTCCATGGCAATGCCGGGCACGCCGGCCACCGCCAGTTCTACAGCGACGCACTGGTGCCGCTCGGCCTGCGCGTCATCCTCGCCGAGTATCCGGCCTACGGACCGCGCGCCGGCGAGCTTGGCGAGACCAGCCTGGTGGCTGACGCCGAACGGACGATCGCGCTCGCGCATGAACGTTACGGCGGCCCCCTCCTGATCATCGGCGAATCGCTCGGCGCCGGCGTGGCAGCGGCAGCCAGTGCGCACCAGCGCGCAGCGATCAGTGGCCTGCTGCTGATCACGCCGTGGGACAGGCTGGAGAACGTCGCCAGCCACCACTACCCGCTGCTACCGGTCAGGCTGCTGCTGCGCGACCGCTACGACAGCAGCCACCATCTCGCCAGCCTGCAGCGACCCGTGCTGGTCGCCATCGCCGCCGACGACCGCATCGTCCCCGCCCGCTTCGGACGGGCGCTGTACGATGGGCTGCCGCAACCCAAGCGCCTGGCGCTGATCGAAGGAGCGGATCACAACGACTGGTTCTATCGGCTCGACGAGAACTGGTGGCGGCAGGCGATCGACTTCCTGCTCGCCGTGCGCGACTGATCGCTGGCGAGGATTCAGGCCGGAGCATCGTCAGCCGGCGCCCCGGGCGCCTGCCGTGCAAAGGATCAGGCGCGCTCAGCGCCGTGTCCTCGCCGCCATCTCTTCGTGCAGCGTCCGCCGCGCCGGCCGCAGCGGCGTTCGGCTCTGCGTCCATCCCGATTGGCGCGGCGGCGTCAGCAGGCGCAGACGGGTGGCCAGCCAGCCGAAAGCGCGGTAGAGCAGCGGACGGGTGTACAGCGCGGCCCACCCTGCCCAGACGGCGTCGATGAGGAGATTGCGCGCCGCCCCCTGGCCGAGCAGCGGCCGCTGCCCGACGCGTGCGTCGTGCTGCGCTTCGCCACGCAACCGGACCAGCAAATCGGGAATCGGGATGCGCACCGGGCAGACTTCGCCACAGGCGCCGCAGAGGCTGGACGCGGTCGGCAGGACGTGTGTCGCCGCCAGTCCGAGCAGGTGCGGCGAGATGATCTCGCCGATCGGGCCCGGGTAGGTCGTGCCGTAGGCGTGGCCGCCGATGCGCGTATAGACCGGGCAATGGTTCATGCAGGCGCCGCAACGGATGCACTGCAGGGTGGCGCGCAGCTGCTCGTCGGCGTAGGCCTGCGTGCGCCCGTTGTCGACCAGCACCAGATGGACTTCGCGCGGCCCATCCTTCTCGCCCGGCTTGCGCGGTCCGCTGATCAGGTTGAAGTAGGTGGTGATCGCCTGTCCGGTCGCCGAGCGGGTGAGCAGCCCGAACAGCGGCGGCACGTGTTCGAGCTTTTCGACGACCTTCTCGATGCCGGTGATCGCGATGTGCACGTCCGGCACCGTCGTGCACATGCGACCATTGCCCTCGTTCTCGACCAGGCACAGCGTGCCGGTCTCGGCCACCGCGAAGTTGACTCCCGAGAGACCGATCTCGGCGGCCATGAACTTCTCGCGCAGCACGGCGCGGCCGATGCCGATCAGTTCATCGACCGAGTCGGTGTAGCGGGCACCGGGAACCTTCTCGGCGAACAGGCGGGCGATCTGCTCCTTCGTCTTGTGGATCGCCGGCATGATGATGTGCGAGGGCTTCTCGCCGTCGAGCTGGACGATGTATTCGCCCATGTCGCTCTCCAGCGCCTCCATGCCGGCATCGGCCATCGCATGATTGAGCTCGATCTCCTCGCTGACCATCGACTTGCCCTTGACCATCAGCTTCGTCGCGTGTCGACGCGCGATGTCGATGATGATCCCGTTCGCCTCGGCCGGCGTTTCGGCCCAGTGCACGCGGATGCCGTTCTCGGTCAGCCGGCGCTCGAGCAGTTCGAGCAGTTCCGGCAAGCGCGCCAGGCTGTACTTGCGGATGTGTTCGGCGAGCGCGCGCTGACGCTCGAAAGCAGCCAGATCGGGAAACTGCGCGGCCCGCTTGCCGATCAGGAAATCCATCGCGCCGCGAAAACTGCGGCGCAGGTGCTCATCGGCGACCGCCGTCGCCGCGCGCTCGCGGAACTCGCTGGCGGGAACGAAGTGCAGTGGCTGTGCGTTCATCGCGCATCCTCCCCGTCGAGCAGCAGGACGACCAGTTCCTTCGGCCCATGCGCGCCGTAGGCCAGCGTCACCTGGATGTCGGCGGTCTTCGACGGCCCCGAGACGAGCAGCGCGTTGGTCGGCAGGTTGCCGCTCCACTCCTGCGCACCGATCGCCGCCAGCAGGTCGGCATGGATCTGGCCGGCATCGAGGAGCGCGAAATGGATGGGCGGCACCAGCGACAGCAGGCGCGGCTCGCTGGCGTCCGGCCAGATGATCAGCGTGCCGGTCTCGGCGATGCCGCCGCGGGTCGAGGTCAGGCTGGCGTCGATGTCGCGAAAGAGCTCCGCCTTCCACTCCTCGACCGGCCGGTCGTAGCAGCGCAGGCCGGCGATGCCGCTGCCGGCGAGCGCCGCGGCGTGCCGCTCCCCATGCAGCAGCGAGCGCACCCCCTTCGCCAGGCACAGTTCGCGCAGCATCTCCGGCCAGTCGTCGCGGCTGGTGCGGACGACCTCACCACGCCAGAAAGCCATCTTCTCGCAGAACAGCCGGATCCGCTCGCCGCGATCACCGGCGCCAGCCGCATCGGTGCGAGCCGCCTGCTGGCCCCACACGTCGGGGGGCAACGGTCGCGGTCCCGGTGGCGCCTGCCGCAGCCGCTGCAGGATGTTGTCACGCGCGCTCACCGCGGTTCTCCGGCATCAGCGCCGCAGCGCTGCCAGAGAAAGGTGGCGAGGTGCTGCCCCTGCAGGCTGCCACCCCTCTTCTGCAGCGTATGGTTGAGATTGAGCATGCAGCCACAGTCGGCGGAAATGAAGGTCGTCGCCCCCGTCTCCTGCAGCGCATCCACCTTGTCGCCGGCCATTGCGCCCGAGATCGCCGGATGCTTCAGCGAAAAGGTGCCACCGAAGCCGCAGCATTCCGCTTCGTGGGCATGCACCACGACATCGACCGCCGGCAACTGGTCGAGCAAAGCGCGGGCGTGCAGGTGCGTCCCCATTTCGCGGCGAGCGGCACACGAGGTATGCAGGGCGACGCGCTCGCGCGCGCCGTGGTCGCTGAGGCGGACCCGCGCCACCTCGAGCAGGAACTCCGACAGCTCGAACACGCGATCGGCAAGCGCCTGCGCTTCGGCCTGCAGGAGCGCGTCATCGGCGAACATCTTCGGGTAGTGGTGGCGCATCGTGCCGGCGCACGAACCGGAAGGAACGATCACCGGCCACGGCTCGGGAAACAGCCGCAGCTGGGCCAGCGCCACCGCCCGCGCCTGGTCGGGAAAACCGCTGCTGTGTGCCGGCTGCCCGCAGCAGGTCTGGTCGGCGGGAAAATGCACCTCGATCCCCTCGCGCTCGAGCAGCCGCACGGCGTCCAGCCCGGCCTGCGGACAGAACAGATCGATCAGACAGGTTCCGAAGAGGTAC
>JAEUOM010000141.1 GCA_016788495.1 Accumulibacter sp.
CGCTTCGATGCGCCCCAAGGTGGCGATGACCCGCTGGCGAGGCACCCCGGAGGGGTCTCGGTAGGACTCGACGAGCTTGACGTACTGGCGCGGGCCGGACGTGGTGATCTTCACGAACATGTCGCTACTGTATCCCCATACCGACATGATCGCAATAGGCTTTTAGGCCAAACGTGTCACTACACGAAATTTCCGGCTGGGCGCCAACTCCTTGTTTTTATTGGGGCCGAAGCCCCGTTTAAGCGTATGGCACGCGAAAAGTGTCGAACTGGGGGGCTAGAAACGCAGAAAGATCGGCTGAAACAGAACTGCCTCCAGGACGTCGTCGAGGAACTGCAGCGATTCGTCGAGGACGACTCCGTTCCCGATGCCAACGCCCCGGAGCGCGCGGCGCATCGCTATCTCACCAATCGCCCGGGTCAGTTCAACTATCAAGACGCGCTCTTGGCCGGGCTGCCAATAGGGTCCGGCGAAATCGAAAGCGCACACCGTTACGTCATCCAGGACCGTCTCAAGCGGGCCGGCGCTTGGTGGAAACTGAAAAACGCCAAGCACATGCTGGCGCTGTGTGTCTGCCGTGCTAACCAGGAGTGGGACCGCTATTCGCAGTCCAGACGTCAACAGGCGGCCTGATCCACAGTCGCACTTCCGATTGCACCCCGGCTGGCTGGCCCGGTCCACAGCGCCGTTGAAAGGCGGTAGACTTCGACTGCTCGCGCGCAGCGCTCGACGCCGGCAGCGCTGCGGCGAACCCGATGGTCCTTCACGTGGTAGGTGACGATGCGCGTGCTTCTGGTTGAGGATGACTTGATGATCGGCAAGAGCGTCCAGCAGGGGCTGCGGCAGGATGGCTGTGCGGTCGACTGGGTCCGCGATGCGCGTGCTGGCGAACTGGCGCTGGCGACGGCGCCGTACGAGCTGCTGCTGCTCGACCTCGGTTTGCCAGGGGCCTCCGGTCTCGACCTGCTGGCCAGTCTGCGGCGGGCCGCCAACCCGATCCCGGTGCTCGTCATCACGGCCCGCGATGCGGTCCCCGACCGCATCAAGGGGCTCGACACCGGCGCCGACGACTATCTGGTCAAGCCCTTCGATCTCGACGAACTGTCGGCCCGAATGCGCGCGGTGTTGCGTCGGCATGCCGGGCGAGCCGCGCCATTGCTCGTCGCCGGCGAGCTGCGGCTCAATCCGGCGACCCACGAGCTGACGCAGAACGGCCATCCGGTGGCGCTTTCGGCGCGCGAGTTCGCGCTGCTGCAGGCGCTGCTGGAACGGCCGGGAACACCGCTGTCGCGCGCCGACCTCGAGGAACGTCTCTACGGCTGGGGTGAGGAGATCGGCAGCAACGCGGTCGAGGTGCATATCCACTCGCTGCGCCGCAAGCTGGGTGCCGAGCGGATCAGGAACATCCGCGGCGTCGGCTACCTGGTGCCATCGGCGGCATGAGGTCGATTCGCCGCCAGTTGCTGATGGCGCTGCTGTCGGTCATCAGCCTCGCCACCCTGGTGGGGGCGCTGGCGACCTATCGCACGGCTCGCGACGAGGCCAGTGCGTTGCTCGATTACCAGTTGCGGCAACTGGCACTGTCGTTTCGCGATCAGGCGCGGCACATCCCGTTGCGGCGCGAGCCCGGCAGTGAAGACGAGGCGGAGGAGTTCGCGGTCCAGATCTGGGCTGCCGACGGAACCCGCATCTACCTGTCGCAGCCGCGGCAGGAGTTGCCGCATCAGGTGTCGCTGGGTTACGCGACGGTCGACAGCGGCCGCGGACAGTGGCGGGTCTTCGGTCTGCAGCAGGCGGGTCAGGTGATCCAGGTGGCGCAGCCGATGCATCTGCGCGACCGGCTGGCGCTCGCCGCCGCACTGCGCATCGTCGCGCCGTTCCTGCTCCTGCTGCCGGTGCTCGGGGTGCTGCTCTGGCTGGTCATTGGCCGGGGTCTGCGGCCGCTGGTCGACGTCGCGCAGGCGGTGAGCACGCGCAACGCCGTCGCGCTCGATCCGCTGCCCGAGCAGCACGTGCCGGCCGAGGTCGTGCCCCTCGTCGTGGCGCTGAACGACCTCCTGCTGCGGCTGCAGCGAGCCCTGGAGCAGCAGCGCGAGTTCGTTGCCGATGCAGCGCACGAGTTGCGCACGCCATTGGCGGCACTGACGCTGCAGGTACAACTGGCCGAGCGCGCCGCCGACGACGCGACCCGTAGCGAAGCCTTTGCCGATCTCAGGGGTGGCCTGCAGCGTGCCACCCATTCGGTGCAGCAACTGCTGACGCTGGCGCGGCTTGAGCCCGGCGCCAGAGAGCCGGTGTCGCAGCCGGTGGACCTGCGGCAGCTCGCGGCTCGGGTCATCGCCGACCACCTGCCGCTGGCGGAGGCGCGGCGGATCGATCTCGGTGCATCGCCGCAACAGCAGCCGTGCATCGTCAGCGGCGACGCCGATGCACTGCGCATCCTGCTCGCCAACCTGGTCAGCAATGCGCTGCGCTTCACGCCGCACGGCGGGCGGGTAGACGTCGTCACCGGCGCCGCCGGTGCGGTGCCCTTCGTCGAAGTCTGCGATTCTGGAGAAGGAATCCCGCCCGCCGAGTGCGAGCGGGTCTTCGATCGCTTCTATCGCCGGGCGCCGGCTGGCGAGGCGGGCAGTGGGCTCGGGCTGGCGATCGTCAGGAGCATCGCCGAGCGTCACCGCGCGCAGGTGCTGCTCGATCAGGCAGCGCTCGGCGGCCTGCGGGCGCGCGTCGAGTTTCCCCCCAGACCGTCCGCTTAGTTCAGGCTTGCGTCGGCCTCTTCTATCGTTCGCCTGTGCGGTGCAACTCAGAAGCGCCCGCGCCGCTCCCTTCCTTCGATTCCGCGCGTTCCTCGCCAAAGCTCTTCTCCTGCAAGGCGAGTGACCTGTCCCAGGCGGGCCCAGGAACGCTCCCGATCGGCATTCTCCGCGCCGGGACGGGCTCTCACCGGCTGGGGCTATTTGGCAGAAAGGTCTTGGGGAGAAAACGTCCCGTCATCGAGATCGTTGACAATATGAGTCAAGACAATCAGAAGCTTGCTTATGGCATATATGGAATTTCGAAGCACGACCAATGGTCATGCCTGTCGAGACACCCCTGATGATGAAAGTCATGACCGTTTCTCTCCTCCCCGGCCCTTCTCCCGCGCCCAGGAGAAGGGAGATTCGCAAGTCGCTGACACGACGTTCACATTGATGGAATGGTCGCCCCTTCCCGAAACGGCCTCCGAGTGCCAAAGAGGAAATGCGATATTTCCACCACCAAGCAGGAGAGGCGACCGAGATGAAGATTGCGACAGTTGGTATCGATCTGGCAAAGAAGTTGTTCCAGGCTGTCAGCAGGTCCAACTCCGCCGGGCCATGCGTCAGGACTGCGTCGTGCAGCAGGCGCTTGCAACGCGCGTACCGAGTGAGGTAGTCTTGTCCGACTGCTTGCGGCGGATCAGAACGCCATGGGCGGGGTCTTTGTCTTCTATGTGATGACTCTTCCAGCGCCGATCACGCTCCATGCACAATTCGTCCGTTCCCCACCAGCCCGCCGCCGACCTGCACACGTCACCAGGACAGGGCCGGTCCCCTTCGGCCCCCCGTGCCTTGGCGTGGCTGTTTGACTCCGAGCTTTGCGATGCCCGGGGGCGAGTGCTGTCGTGGCTCAACCAGCGGAATCCGGGCTACGTCTACCCGGAGATCATGGGCTACTACGCGAGTCTGTGCGCCGATCAGGCGCGTCGGCCGGGCGGAGCCCGCTGGTTGGACCGTGGTCGACGGGTCGGCCGAGCCTTGGTCGCCGAGCTCTCACCCGCCGGGGGTCTTGGCCGCGCCGGTATCGACTACAGCTTTGACACCGGCATTGGGCTGTGCGGTTTGGCCCGCGTTGATCAACTGGGGGGGCATGGGGAATTCCGCCCTGCGATCGCGCGCATGCGCGACTTCCTGGTCAAGAGCCTCGAGCAGCGCGTGGTCGCTTGGAAAGGCGGCTCGCCGGTCACCGACGACACAAGTTGGTCCTTGTCCTTCGGCGCGTCTGCGCTGAAGACCGGCATTGCCTTGGACATGGCTGCCGACGTGCTTGGCGATCCCGCAGCACGCGAACTTGCCGGCCGCGTGGCGCGCGAAGTGCTCGCAGGGTGTCTGCGGGGCGGCCGTATCTGCATCAATCCGCAGCGCGACTGGGTCTATGCTCACGCCCACTGCTATGCGCTCGAAGGCCTGTGCGCGCTCTCGGCGCGCGGACTCGCTGATGCGTCGCCGATCGCTCCCGCCAGTGCTTGGCTGGCGAGCGTGCAGAATACCGATGGTTCGATCACGAACTACCACGGTCGGTCCGACGCCAAGCTGGGCAAGCAGGGCGATGCGACCAGTCAGGCTGTGCGTATCTGGTGCGCGGTTGACCGGGCAGGCTTCGCGCCCAACATCGTGCGCGGGCTGGATTTTCTGGCGGGGCTGCAGACTCCAGAGGGTGGCTTGCGCTACGCCGCGGACTCCGATGACGTGAATTCGTGGGTCACGATGTTCGCCGCGCAAGCCTGCCAGTGGGCGCAAGGCGAGGCCGCAATGGAGTGGGTACTGTGAAGTTCGCAGTCGTCTTGGGCACGCGGCCGGAGATCATCAAGTGCGCACCGATTCTGTGGCTGTTGCGGGCGCGGGGCCTCGACCACTTCGTCGTGCACACCGGCCAGCATTATTCCGAAAGCATGGACGCGCTCTTCTTCGAGGATCTTGGTCTCGAAGCCCCGCGCTATAACTTGGGCCTTGGCGGGCGGCTGTTCGGCCGTCAGGTTTCGGAAATGACGCGCGCGACCTTCGCGCTGCTGCAGACAGAGCGGCCGGACGTCGTGATCGTGCAGGGCGACACTAACTCCGTGCTGGCCGGCGTGCTGGCCGCATCCAAGGCCGGCATTCGCATCGCTCATGTCGAAGCAGGTCTGCGCAGCTTCGACCCGGAAATGAGCGAGGAACTGAACCGCGTCCTGGCGGACTCGCTGGCCGATGAATTGCTGGCGCCGACCGAAACCAGCCGCAAGAATCTGCTCGACGAGGGCCACGACGACGCGCGCATCCTGGTCACCGGCAACACGGTGGTCGATGCTTTGCTCAAGATGCTGCCCGTCGCCAGGGCCAGGAGTCGGGTGCTCGATCAGCACGGCTTGCGCGGGGAGGCCGGATACGGTCTGGTGACGTTGCACCGTCCAGAGTTGGTAGACAACGAGCAGCGCCTGCGCGGCGCGATCGAGGGCATGGCGCGCGTCAGCGCCGGCGGACTGCGCCTGGTGTTCCCGGTGCACCCACGCACCAAGAAACAACTGATCGCCTTCGGCCTGGAAGCACGTCTGGGCGCGGTGCGCGGCCTGCTCCCGATCGAACCGCAGGGTTATCTCGATTTCCTGGCCCTGCAGGCCAGCGCGCAACTCTTGATTACTGACTCCGGTGGCATCCAGGAGGAAGCCTGCGTGCTGCGCATCCCTTGCGTCACGCTGCGCGAGAACACCGAGCGGCCGGAGACCCTGCGCGTTGGCGCCAATATCCTGGCAGGCTACTCGCCGGATGCCTTGACGGTCGCCGTGCAACACCAGTTACAGCGCGAGCACCAATGGCCCGACGTGTTCGGCGAGGGCCACAGCGCCGAGAAGATCCTCGCGCGTCTGGATCCACAAAACCAAGCATGAGCGTGCTGATGATCTCCAGGTATTGGCTGACCCCTACCGGGTGAAGGGGGTCAATGCCTGCTGCGTCAAGGAGCCGCTCGGACGCAAGGCGGATGTCGGAGATGTTCAGTGGCTGGCTGCCCGGGCGCGCGCCGGCTTGCTGCACGGCTCTCTCGCGTCGCCGGCCAAACTGCGCGCGCCGCGTCTGATTTCGTCCAGCTGGGGGTCAGGCGCTTGGGGTGGTTGTTCCCTGATGCTGAGCTGCCGCATGTTCGACGCTCTCAAGCTTTGGCCGGTGCGTTCTCCAGACGTGCTTGGCGGTGGGCTCGGCATCATGCTCCATGATGTGGCGCCCTCGGGTGATTTCGGGGGCCTGTTCGGGATCGGCGTGCTGCTTCTTCGCTCGGAGCGGCGGAGATCACCCCTCGAACGCGGCATCGCCACTCAATTCGAAAAGCCGGCAGAGGGCTGTGCTCGCCAAAGGCGCCCAGAGCGCCGAGGAGATAGCTGCTGGAAGGCTCTTGGGATGCAACAGTACGTTCCACCAAGGACTCCGGGCCGATGGTCCGTGGTCTTGGCGCATCCAGCGAATCATCCGTGCACGGTAGAGACTGGTCACGAACTCGTCGATGCCGTGGTCGCACATTGCCACCTCGCGGTAACCGTTGCGCTCGGCTACCAGGCGCAGACTCTCGGGTGTGAAGAAGGTGAGGTGGCGCGGCGGATCCCAGTGCGCCCAGTACTGGCCGAATAGCCGCGCAAAGGGCGACGAGGCGTTTGGAACGACGACGAACAGGTATCGCACACCGCTGCGGCGTAACCAGGCCAGCACGCGTGCCGGCTCATGCACGTGTTCGAGGACGTGCCGCAGGATCGCTCCCTCAGCCGGAAGCATCGTGGTAAGCGGGCCGTTGAGGTCAATCTGGCAGTAGGGGATTTCCTTCAAGCGCCACTCCACCTCTGGAAAGGTCTCGCACGCCAGGCAGGCTCGGCCTTGCTGATGCAGGAAAGACACCACCTGACCGTCCCCGGCACCGACGTCGGCGATCACCGCCGCGTCAGCCAGGCGCTTCAGCAGGGGCGAAAGTTCGCGACGGATGGCCACTCCGCGCAGCCAGTCGAAGACGGGATGCCCGGGGTTGTGCATGGTCGGTCCGGCGAAAGTTTCATAGTAGCGGGCCATCGCCTCGGCGGGCGGTGCCGGGTTCAGGAACAGTCCGTCGCACGCCACGCAACGGGAGAGGCCAAAGACTTCGGTGCCTTGGTGGTCGGGCAGTTCCATGACGTGTTCGCATGTCCGACTGCCGCAGATCGGACAGCTCCTTTCGACGACGGGGGAAGGAGCCATAGGGTGTCCAGATGGTCGTTTGGGGTTAGCTGCTGGCGCTGGGACACTCCGGCGTCTTACCGAACCATGCGCAAAGCTGGCTGGTGCGCCTGGTGATCGAGTTGCCTGCCGCCAGCGGCCTCCAGTTGCGATGTCGGCCCGAGGTGAAGACTGCGGCCATTCGCCCTCCGCAGAAGGACAATCGGGTTTACTTCGGTCTTGCGACCGCCAAGGGGTGAGCGCGATGCTACCAGTTTTTCAACGCTCTGTGCGCTGTGACCTGCACAGATGATCGAGCGCCTCGCTCGCCTGGCCCTGACCAGCCGCAATGGCCAAAGCGTGGATCAGGCGCAAGCTGGCACCGAACACGGATGACCAGGCCGGCAGCAGAGGGCGTGGCAAATGTCGCAGTTCTGGTCAGCCGGGGAAGATCGCCCGCCTCGACATTCATGCGGAACATACGGTGCCGCCAAGCGACGTGGCGCAAGGGTCGCGCTTTCTGAGCCACCGCGCCCTCACGGTACAGAACCTGAAAGCGGCCCCCACAACATCCGCTTCCTGCTCGAACGGTGGGCAACCCCGGATGGCCGGGTGCTGAAGGCCGCCTGCCCGCCGGAGTGGACTGCCCTTCGGTCCGGGCCTGCGTGCCTTCATCCTGCAGCAGCACAACGGCTGCGTCACGCACCCGAAGCTGCGCGAGCACCTGCGTGAATGGGCCCTCGGCGTTTCGGTCGCTCACCTCGATGCCTTGCTGGATCCTGGTGAGGAGGCCTTCTCGGCCGAGAAGGCGCGCCTGCTCAAAACGCCCGGCAGTCCGCCAGAACTTGCTGCCGGCGAACCTCCGCCGAACCGCCAGGTCGATGTCACTGACCCCGAGATCAACTTCCCGAAGTCGCCACCTCTTCAATGAGACTAAGATAGGACGCCACGGTGCTGGCAATGTCCCAATTGTGGCGTTCAAATCCCGTCTCAGAGAAGTCGTGCCGATAGACACGCAGTATCTTGTCGGCGAGATCCGCTGCCGACCTTGGTATTGCAAGTTGTCCGAACCCGGAAACCGAAATAACCTCGTTGACACCTGGCAAGTCGCTCGCAACCACAGGTGTACCACAGCACATCGCCTCAACCTGAACCATCCCAAATGACTCGTTGGGATCAATGCTCGGCAGAACGAGAACATCAATCTCCGAGTAAAAGCACCGAAGTTCAGCGGACGACAGATTTCCCAAAAAGAAGACTCTATCCGGATGTTCTCGAGCAAGAGTATCCAGATGGGTCTTTATTCCGCCCCCGGCGACGTTCTTGTCGTCGCCGGCGATGACGAGCTGCAGATCATCGATTTCTCCCAGAAGCCGCAATGATTCCAGAAGAAAACTTATCCCCTTCTCGTATACTAGCCTGCCGCAAAATCCAATCTTGTACGACTCACCCCTCACTCCAAAACCCTGGAGAAATCCAATATCCGGCACTTTGTGGAAAAAACTCGTGTCGATCGGTGGGTAGATTTGCTGAAACTTGTTCATATATTTCGCAAACCGCGATACATGAAAATACTGACGACTGTTGCCAACGATACGTTTTGCATTGGCCATCGCAAAATTCATGAGCCAATAAGAAGTCATTTCGAGACATCCGTTGACCAATCCCCTCCCGAGGGTCACGTCGCAATGATAGGTTACGATGACCTTCGATTTGGTCAAGAATGGCGCGACCAAACCCGCGTCAGGCAAGGGAAGGTGGAACTGAACCACATCATGGACCTTCGCCAGGCGCACGATGGCACTCATGAACGCCGGTGAAACGACCCCCTTGTTGAACTTCATCCACACAGGATAGCGCAAAACCCTCACGCCCCTGATCGTCTCGTCCGTGGGCAGGTCCCGTTCATACTGTGTTGACACCACCGTAACCTCTGCGCCATTTTCAACCAGCGCCTCTGCAAGCCGCCGAGCATACTCGGTGAGCCCACTGATGTAAGGCAAGTAATAGTACAGGACGACTAGAATGGACCTTTGTCTGGACAATGTTTTCTTCCTCTATGAGGTTCCAAAATGACGAGTTGCCCGACGATCAGTATCACATCCGCTTGCCGCTGACGAGCAGTGCGCGCCATCGACCGGAAATTCAAAACCCAAGGATCAATAAGAACACGGCGAGTAGCCAAATCCACTGATTGACCCGCTCCGTCAAAGCGTATACCAATGGATCGTCATGCATCTTCCCACGCGCGGCCGCCATCCACATCCGACTGATCCAGTAGAGATAGAACGGCAGAACAAGCCACAGTACTCTTGGGTGAGAATAGGAAGACAAGGCGTGTTCAGAATGGAGGTAGAGGGCGAGCACCAGCACCGACAGGTATCCCGAAGCAATACCCAGGCTGCTCAAGGTGGCGAGATCACTTGATATATAGCCCCGGCCTGCCGGCGATCCGTCACCAATCTGGCACATCTTCATCAATTCCGCGCAGCGCTTCATCATTGCGAGACTGAGGAACAGGAACATCGAGAAAGATAGCAGCCAGAACGAAGGTTGGATCCCAGTGGCTACGCCGCCTCCCAGAACACGCATCGTATATAATGACGCAAGAAGCATAACGTCGACGAGCACGACTTTCTTCAGCTTGAATGTATAGAGAACGGTCAGGATGAAGTAACCGAGAAGTAGCAGCAAGAACTCTGGACCGACCTGCACTGCGACGGAAAAAGCGAGAGCCAGTAGGATCGTGACCGCCACCGCGCCCGTATCCAGACCAATTTCGCCACAAGCAAATGGTCGTTTTTTCTTGCTTGGGTGCTGCCGATCCGCCGCAAGATCGAACATATCGTTGAGCAAGTATACACTCGAAGCGCACAGACTGAATGCAGCGAAAGCCAGAAAGTTTTTCAACAACAGCGCAAGATCAGCCAACTGGTGTGCGGCGATGATCGGTACAAAGATCAACAGGTTTTTTGTCCACTGATGGATTCTGAGTGCTCGAGCGCACGTACGAAGGCTCAATTCCTGTTTCGTGAAAACCGCCAGAACGGGGATTCTGCTGCGTTTCACCTGGTCAAGGATTCTGCGGGATACTCCAACCAGAATGGCCCCATTGGCGTGCTTCCAAATCTCCAGGTCACTATGATCATTGCCAGCGTAATCGAAGCCGCGTTCGCCAAACAACGACAACAGCGCCTGCCGTTTGGCTTGTCCTTTCAAGTTCGTTTCCGGATCACTGGCAATTACTGCGTCAAAAACCCCCAAGTGATCGGCCATGCACTTGGCGAGCTTTTCCTGCGTTGCCGTCGCAAGAATGATCGTACGTCCGCTTCGGCGCTGTTCGGCGATGTACTCCAGGAGGTCATTACGCAAGGGGATCAGCTTCGCGTCCAGTTCGACTCGCTCCGCGATCTGATATTTGAGATTGGCTTTTCCTCCCTTCAGCAGCCAAATCGGCAGAAAGAAAGCCAAAAGAGGATTCTCCTTGAGCAAGAGAACCAGGGATTCAAACAATAGGTCGGTCTTCAGCAACGTTCCATCCAGATCAACGGCAAGGGGGAGGCCCCGGGCGGATGAAGAAGCTGTGGGAGATTCGCTCATCATTGGCGCGACAGTCGGTCAGCTATCGTTTCGTGTGGAAGGGGACGAGGCGCACGAGTTTTCGTGGGGAGATATCCCCACGGATTTCGCATACCCCCGGCCGCGATCGTCGCCGGCCAGCCAGAGCTGGCTGATGGGTTGCCCGCAGCCGGCCTGGCTGGCAAAGTGTACAGCAACGCGATCGCATGCTTGTTCAGTCTTCGGCCCCGCAGATCAATTTCTCTCCGCTCCTTTTCTGCCCGGTTCATCCTGCCGGCTTCTCCAGAAAACCGGCAGCCAACAGCGAGCTGCAAGAGTTTGTGTATGAGGTTATGGCCTCAGGGGTGAGTCGTGCATCAGGACATGCCCAGAGAGACAGTCGAAGAAACAGCCACATCAACGGGTTGCCGCGAGCTTTCGAGGTCGTATGCACGGATATCAGAGGGGTGCCCGATAAGCAGTGAAGCAGTCGTCGATCAACTACGGGACACAATGCAAACGCCAATGACGATGACGAGTATGCCAATCCAGCGCAGCGTCGGCACAGGCTCCTTGAGAATGATCATTGCCAACAATGGTGTCAATACATAGGTAAGTGCCAAGACCGGCTGAACAAAGCTGACCGGATGAATACTGAGCAAGTAAACCCAAATCAAACCCGGCAGAAGGTAGCACCCAAATCCAATGACAATCGGGACGTTGGTAACGAATGCCAGCACGTACTCAAGCGAAATCGCAAACTTCGGGAGTTGGTTTGCTCCGACCTTCATCAATATGGCGCCGGTCGAGCCGCTTGCAATACCGATAAAAAATAGCGATATTGTCAGCATTCCACTATTCCGCGACACGTCGAGCCAGTCATTGCCTTCGGTCTGCGACCGAATAGTAGAAGTAACTGACCCAGCCGTGATTGCCCGGGTTGGTGTCGCGCTGCACATCCAGCAGGGAGACGCCCAACTCCCTCAAGAGTGCCTCGACCTCTCCGCGCTGAATGGCGTGCATTTGCATCCCATGACGCAGCCACGTCAGAAGCCTTTCAGGAAGAAGGCGTATCAGCAAGCCCTTCGCGTTGAACGCCGGCGCACTGGGGATCTGAAACACCAATACCCCATCTGAAGCCAAGACCCGCACGAACTCCCCCAGGTAGCAGCGCACGAGAGCTGGATGCATGTGCTGCAATACGATGTTGGAGTACAAGAAATCGATTGAACGATCCGGGATGATCGCGAGATCAGCCCGGAGATTGATGTGGAAATTGATCTGACGATAGTCACGGTTGAGAACCCGCGCGCGCTCGATCATGCTTGTGGAAATGTCGACCGCATCCACTTTGTCAAAGCGAAGGGCCAACGCACGGGATAGTCGACCAACTCCACAGCCAAAATCCAGTGATCGACCAGTCCGGACCGATTGCCCCAAGCTTGCCAAGTGGTCCATGACACTGCGGATCTCTTCTTCTCCCCGTGCGAAAAAATCCTGTTCGTTCCACCTTCCCTTATTCATTCGAGGGTAGGTCAACACCGCCCAAAGGGGGTCTTCACGTCCCAGTTTTTCCCAGCTCTTATGAACGCCGGACAATTCTTCATTCATTCCACAACCCCGCGAAAAGCTGATCAGAGGAAAGCGATAGGCCACCAAGGAGATTGGTCCGCAATGCCGGCAGCAGCCCGGTTGAGTGCGGCATGCTGACCACGCAACGCTGAGTCAGGGGCTGCGGCTGGTAGCCAAATTCGGCGGCCTCTTGGCGGACAAACGCGGAGGCGACGCCGCCTTGCCACTCGGGCAGGACGGTCGCACGCTGCGACTGATGGCGGCTGCAGTGACCGCACCCGAACGGAGCTTCGCAGAACCGGTGCGGCGCCACCCGCAGTCGCGGGCGCAGGCTCCCCGGATTGGTTGGCGGCACGGCAATTTCGTCGTAGCCCGCGTCGGTTTGGCCGAGCCCCTCGGCCACGAAGGGCTCATCACCGGCCGCGCGATGCACCGGACAATGATCGAGCACGGCGTTGACTGTCAGCTTCCGGGTGTGGCCAAACGCGGGGTGGCAGTTGGGCGCGCACGGGCGATGCGCCGCAGGGGCATCGGCAGCCGAACGGGCACGTGTCACCGGAGTCGGGGAATCACTGCCCGAGTCCCCCCCCCGCGGATCGCGGTAGACCGAATCGCTGCCGGGCAGACTCGAACTGCTGCGGGAATCCTGGGCCAATCGGCTCCGCGCGTCCGGAAGAACTCCAGGTGGGCGCTTTGCCAACCGGCGCAACGCCTCTTCCCCAAGCCGCGATAGAGCGTCGCGGTCGCGGTCGAGTTGGTGGCCAACATCGCGGTGGGTCAGATACATGGCAAGCGGGGCTGGGCAGCGGTAAACGGCTCGCAGTCTAACACGACTCGCCCCAGACCCAACGAAACAACACGTGCTCTGGCGGTCAAGCCTCGCCCGACCCGTGCAGCGCAGGCCACGCTCTAGCAGCCTGTCGGACTTGAGGTTTGGAAAACCACCAAATTTCATAGTGTGGAATGAAAAGGCCGGATTTTGTCGTCTTTCCGGCCTTTCCGACGGTTTTCTCCTCGTTTTTCCCTACTGTGGACGCAATTTGGCCATGCGCTTCAAGTTCCACGCCAAGCAGACCAACGTCCACTCCCCCGTGACCTTCTTCAAACCGCGCAGCGAGAGCTGGCGAAAGCCCATGACCGATTTGATGATGTCGAAGACCGGCTCGACCGTCTGCTTGCGCAAGACGTAGAGGGCTCGTCCGGCTTTAGTCTTCAAGCGATGCGACAGGGCCTGCACGGGTGTCGCATTCGCCGGCAGCGGTGCCGGTTCGCTGTGCCGCTCCCGCCAGTCAGGATGGTGCTCGTCGCGAGCCACCGCGATCACGGGATCGATGCCGGCTGCCTCGCACGCCGTGATGTTCTTCTCGCTGCAGAAGCCACTGTCGGCGATCAGACTTTCCACGGGGCCCAGCACCTCGGCCTGTGCCTTGAGCGTCGCCAGCATCGGCTCGACCTGCTCTTTGTCATTGGGGGCTTGCGTCACGCCGACCGCGACAACCAGCATCGTCGCCGCATCAACGCCGGCCTGGGCGTTGTACGCCTGTTCGAAGCCGCCACCGGCCACCGGCATGATGCGCGATTCTTCGTCGGTCAGATTGATCTGGTCCGTGTCCCGTGCGCCGTGCTCGGGGGCTTTCGGCGGCTTGCCACCCAACTTCTTGCCGGCCGCTTCTTCCTTGGCCGCGCGCCGCGCCATTTTCTCGTCGTACTCGGCTTTCTCTCGCTGATAGCGCTCCTCGGCCCGGGCAGCAATCTTCGCCTTGGCCACGGCCATCGCCGCCAGCCGATCTTCACGGCGCTTGATTTCTTCGGGCAGGCTGACGCCGTCCGGAACGTCGGCTTGATCCGCCTGCTCCGCCAAGCTGAAGAGTTCCTGCACCTCAGCCTTGAGCTGGGCTTCCAGCTTTTCGATGTGTCCGTGCGAGAGCGCGCTGTGCCTTGAGGCGTTGGCTTCAATCTTGGTGCCGTCAAGACAGACGTTACCCAGCTTGAGCAGTTTCATTTCCTTGGCCATCGCCAGGACCTGCAGAAACAGCTCGCTCAGTTCGTCCAGAAAACGCCGGCGGTACGTCGCCAGGCTGTCGTGATCGGGATGGCTTCCGGCGGCAATGTAGCGGAAGGCCACCGAATCGTAGGTTGCCCGCTCCAGCCTGCGGCTGGAGAAAATACCCGTGGCGTAGCCATAGACCAGAATCGCCAGCAGGGTCGCCGGATGGTACGCCTTTGACCCACGTCCAGCGTACTGTCGCGTCAGCTTCGACAGGTCCAGCTGGTCAACCACCTCCACGATAAAGCGCGCCAAGTGATCCTGGTTCAGCCAATCGTCAACCGATGGCGGCAGCAGGTAGTCGGTCTTGCGATCGGTGACGATGAAGTGCGACATGCCGGACATGCCGGACCTCGGTTGCTTCAACAGGCATGATTTTTAGCATATCCGGTCGGGAGCAAGCCGAAAGTCCGACAGGCTGCCAGCCTTGGCGGAAGTACTTGAGGTGATCGCGCCGGACTGCCCGAAAGGGAAGGGCGCGGTCGCCCGCCGGTGGGCGTGGAGCGGATGTTGGAGGCGCATCTGGGGTTGCCTTCTCCCGTTTGAAAAGAAACCCTTCCTGCAGCGTCATCTGGCTAGTTGGGGAACGCCGCAATGAGCGAATCATACCAAGGGCAGCCTGCCGATTGAATCAGCGCGTTCTCATGGCGGCGCGAAGTTTTTGCGACGCGCTTACCGACGAGCATGCCCAGAAACACGCCTGGCGAATATGGCAAGCAAAAAGACAATCGCCGTTATACTAATCCAAAGACCCAGCCTTTCCTGGGGTAGCCAGATTCTATACACCTCAAGCTCGTGCTCACCAGGTGGCAGATTCGCCGCAATCAAACCCGATTTTTCGTCCAAGAGTATCTGGATTGGCCTGCCGTCAAGTCGTGCTTCCCAGAACGGAAAAGCGAAAACCGGCAGTCTAACCAGTGCACTCTCCGAAACACTGATGCGCCACTTCCAGTGCTCACCACTCTCATGCGACGCGGTACAGGTCATCCTGGCTCTCTCACATTCCCCCTCGAATGCACCCGTATCCAGGTAAGCGTGCCACTCATCAGTCTTGCCCTTCGCCGCGGGCTGATAGAGCCCAAAGCGACTGTCTGTCTTGGCATCAAGGTGAGACGCTCCATTCCTCGCAAGATCAACGCCCAAAATCGCGGTGAACGCAGGCGCCATCACCATGAGCGCCATTGCGCCAGCTCTGCACATACTCGTCCGCCAACTCGATCTTGAAGGCTGCCATGAATCGCAGAATGCGAGTCCGGCAGCGATAGGCGCGGCCAGTGCGGTGACGTAAAAATAACGGTACGGCTCATCGATCTTGTTTAAAAGAGGCAGGTGCCGAAGCATCGGATAGATGAGTTCCGTGGATAGCAAGAGTCCCGCAACAGCGAGCAACCACCATTGCAGTACAGGACAGCCACTGGTTGTGACTATTTGTCTTCTTTGCCAAGAGTAAAAAACCGGCACGAGCAACGATACCGCTATGGCGGCTGGCATGTACAGTTGCAAGACCGGCCAATGAATGCTGCTGGCTACCGGAAACAAATAGCTCGAATGTGGCTCAATTCCTCGGCCGATGTTCCATGTGTCTGAGGAAAGAAGGTCCCACGTTGTGGTTGCCGGAACAAGATAAATGGAGCATGCTGCTAGTCCAAGACTGACGGATAGCAGCCAGAGTCGGATCCGTCGCAATTCAGCCTTTCGTGTACCGGAAGCGATCAATCCGGGCAAGAATACGACAGGAAGGCATACCAGGAGCACGAATGCGGAAAGGATGTGCGTCATTACGAGTGCCGCGAGGCTGATCGAGAGTGGGAGACTGACCAATCCGGTGCGACCATCTTCCGCTACCGTGTGAATAGCCACCAGAAGCGCAAACACAAAACTGGCGTGCCATGGCATGTAATTGATACTATTCAGAATGAAGAACAGAAAAGGCGAGGCGATACTACAGCATGCGACCAGAACACAAAGCCATTGACTCAGTTTTCTCCTGAGATAAACATACACGACGAGCCCACCGAGCCACAGTGTCACAATGCCAGTGACCGTCATTGACACCCATATATCATCCAGGGCGACGTTGAGCAACGACGAGAGGTAGTAGAATACGGGCGAATAGTAAAGGAAGGCAGGCTCGCCCAACCCGCCGAACGCTTCAGGCATCCAGCGGGGATAAACTACACCGTGCGATAAGGCTTCGTAGATTTGCCGGCCCCATCGGACGTGGATATGTACGTCGGTCAACAACACCTTGTCAAGCACGATCCGGGTGTACCCCACGAGAACCGAAATGACCGCCAACAATGCGGCAACAGCCGGCAGGCTCCAAGAGATTCGCAACTCGTTCAGTGACATGTGCGCAGATTTCTCCACCTTGACCAATAATCTGATGCGAAGCTCATCCTGCGGCCGCTATACGCATCACCGGGAGGGAAAAGACGCAGCCCATGACGCTCTGCAACCGCATCCAGATGGTTGCTCTTGCGCCCGGCTCGCCGTCGTATCGGTTGCAAGCCACTGGCACAAGTCCATGAATGTTGCTGGTTTTCTTTGTCCCCAGCACGACAACAGCGAGTGCTCTATCCAAGTACCGGGGTTTTGCGCTCCAGCCGCCCGCTCAAGTCAGGTCTAAGTCGACCTGTTGTGTCTTTGGTCCCTGGGGGGCCGCGCGCTTCCAGTCATTGCACGAAAGAGGAGTCTAGCATGCAAGGAAGTACCCGCAAGCGCAGTCTGATCGGCGTCGCCCTGGTGGCCGCTCTCGGTGCCGGTTACGCCGGGTACGGTGGTGAATGAGTCGCTCCGGCTGCGGCCGTGGCAGCGGTCCCGGCAGCCGCGACGCCTGCGGTCGCGCTGCCGGATTTCTGCAGCATCGTGGACACCGTCGGGCCAGCGGTCGTCAACATCGGCGCCAGCGGGCCGCAACGAACCGCCATCAGTGGCAACGACCCGATGTTCGAGTTCTTTCGCCGCTTCGGCGTGCCGTCGCCGCAGGAGCGGGGGCCTGCCCGTGGCATGGATTCGGGCTTCATCGTCAGATCGGACGGGCTGATTCTGACCGCAGATCTACAGCCGTAGTGGCGGCTATCAGGGAGTCTCCTTCGCCATCCCGATGGATGTCGCGATGAACATCGAGCAACAGCTCGTGCAGCACGGCAAGGTCAGTCAGGGGCGGATCGGTGTGACCATCCAGCAGGTTTCTCAGTCGTTGGCGGAATCCTTCGCGCGCAAGAACACCAGCGACGCGCTGGTCAGCCCGGTCGAGAAAGGCAGCCCGGCCGCCGCCGCCGGCCTCGAGCCGGGTGACGTCATCCTGCAGCTCAATGACCAGCCGGTCCGCGACGTCGCGCAACTGCGCGCGTTGCTCGACAAGTCGGGCAGGCGCGTGGCGCTGCTGGTCGAACGGGACAATGCGCGCATCTTCGTGCCGGTCGATGTCTGCTGATGCTGGCGCAAGGCTGCTGCCGTTGTTGTGATAAAGTCCGCATCGACGTTATGCCACGCTCGCAGCGCCGGTCGCGTGGAATGGCGCCAAGGGAGAAGGACTGAACCACCGGGGGGCCCCGGTCTTCGCCAGCACGAGGTTGTCGATGGCCACGGAAACGGAAATCAAGCTGTCCCTGTCGGCAACTGCCGCCCGACAACTGTCAGAGCTGCCGCTGCTGGCAGGCAGCGGGCGCAGCAGCAAGCTGCTTGTCAATACCTACTACGACACGCCAGATCGCCGCCTGCGCAGCGAACATATGGTCGTCCGCTACCGGCGGCAAGGACGCCAGTGTTTGCTCGGGGTCAAGACGGCCCCGCCGATCGCTGCCGGGCTGGCGCAGCGTGGCGAATGGGAGGCGCCCGGCCAGCCGGGCGACTTCGACTTCGGGCACGTGGACAGCATCGCTGTCCGCGCACTCCTCGAGTCGCTGCGCGAGGAACTGCAACCGGTGTTCACCACCCGATTCCGGCGCGACGCGTATGTCGTCGCGCCACGCCCCGGTGTGCGCATCGAAGTCGCGCTCGACCGTGGCCGGATCGATGCCGGCGGAATCCGCCAGAGCATCCGCGAGGTCGAGCTTGAATTGCTGTCGGGCTCGCTGAACGATCTCTTTGCTGTCGCCCTCGATCTCCAGGCCAGCCTGCCGATGCACCCCGAGGCGAGCAGCAAGTCCGAGCGTGCTTACCGTCTGCTTGATGGCGCAGCCCTGATCGCAGTCAAGGCGCAGCCCGTCGCCGTGCACCCCGAAATGCAGACGATGGCCGCCTTTCGCCTGATCGCCTTGGCGTGCATCGGCCATCTACAGAGCAACGAGCAGGGGGTCTGTCTCAGCGACGGAGCGGAGTTCGTCCACCAGGCGCGGGTCGCCATCCGGCGCCTTCGATCGGCGATCCGCCTCTGGGAACCGCTGCTGCCCGAGCCCTTTGTCGCCCGCTTCGATCCGCTGTGGCAGGCGCTGGCGACACAGCTTGGCGACAACCGCAACTGGGATGTCTTTCGCGTCGAGACCCTGCCTTTGCTCGTCGAGGCCTTCGCCGGGCGGGTCGACGGCGCGCGCCTGGAAAGCCGTGTGTACGGCCGCTGCGCCAGCAGCCACCGGGTGAGCCGCAGAGCACTGCAGTCTGAGGACTATTCCCGCCTGTTGCTCGATTTCACCGCCGAGCTCGTGGCGCTGCCTGCTTCGCCGGCCGGCCTGCTGGCCGATTTCGTTCCGCGCTGCCTGAGCAAGCGGGCGCGGCGCGTCAACGAGCGCGCCGCGGCACCGCTGCAAGCCGACGTTGCCGCCCGTCATCGCCTGCGCGTCGCGTTCAAGCAGCTGCGCTACGGGCTCGAGTTCTTTGCTCCGCTGCTGGCCGATCCGCTGCGGACCGAATACCTCCAGTCAGCCACCGCGCTGCAGGAGATGCTCGGGCGGCTCAACGACCTTGCCGTGGCGACGCAACTGGTGGCCGCAGTCCTGCCGGCAGGTAACCGTGCCGAGGTTCAGGCGTGGCTGGCGGCGCAGGCCGAATCGCTGTTGCCGGAGTTTGCGCAGTTGCTCGACGATTTCCAGCGACGGTCAGCGCCGTGGCAGTCGCCGGAGCAGTGGGTCGGCGACCGCTCGCGCTCGCGAAAGCTCGCTCACAGCTTGTAGATCCAGGTGGCAATGACGAAATAGTTGAGGACGCCGAGGATGTCGATGGCGGTGGTGACGAACGGACCGGTTGCCACCGCCGGGTCGACCTTCAGGCGCTGAAAGAGCATCGGCAGCAGCACCGCCAGCAGAGCGGCGCCGGTCATGTTGCCGAGAATCGTCAGCCCGACCACCTGCCCGAGCTGCAGGCTGTGATGCATGAAGTAGCCATAGATGGCGAGGATGATGCCATAGAAGCCTCCGAGCGCGAGGCCGACGCGCAGTTCCTTGAGGACCAGCGGCACGGTGTCCTTGACGTCGATGGCGCCAGTCGCCAAGCCGCGCACGGCAACGGTCGCGGACTGTACGCCGACGTTGCCGGCCATTCCCATGATCACCGGCAGGAAGGCGCTGAGGACCAGCACCTGGCCGAGGATCTCTTCGTAGCGCCCGATCACCGCGGTCGCTGCGAGGCCGCCGATGAAGGCCGCCAGCAACCACGGCAGGCGGATGCCCGCGATCTTCAGGGCGGAATGGGTGAGGGTCTCCGACTCGCTGGTACCTGCCATCTTCAGCATGTCGCGCGTCGTCTCTTCCTCGATGACGTCGATCACGTCATCGACGGTGATCATGCCGACGAGGACGTTCTCCTCGTCGACCACCGGAATGGCCAGCAGTCGATACTTGTCGACGAGCATGGCGACGGTGGTCTGGTCGGTATCCGTGGTCACCTTCATCACCCGCCGGTTCATCACCTTGTGCAGCGGCGTGCCGGCGCGGGTGAGCAGCAACTGCCGCAGCGAGACGACGCCGACCAGGCGGCCCATCTCGTCGGTGAGGTAGAGATAGAACACCATCTCGACGTCCTCGCGGCTGCGGATGTTCTCGATCGCCTCCTCGACGCTGAGATTGTGCGGCAGCGAGAAGAAGTCGGTGGTCATGATGCCCCCGGCGCTGTCCGGGTCGTACTGCAGGAGGCTCTCGACCTCGTCCTTGCTGTCGCGACCAAGCAGGGCCATCAGTTGCTCGCGCTGGTCTTCCGGCAGGTCGCCGATGAGGTCGGCAAGGTCGTCCGGCGGCAGATGCTCAAGGACGCCGGCGAGTTTCTCGATCGACGATTCGGTCAGCAACTGGGTGCGCCGGTCGACCGGCAACTGATTGAATACGTCGGCTGCCATCGCGGTGTCGGCAATGGCATGAAAGATGTCGACTACATGCGCAGGGGGCAACTCGTCGAGGATCGCCGCCATATCGGCCGGATGGATACGGGAAATCATCTTCTGCAGCGGGGCCTTGGCGTCACGCAGGTACAACCGGTCGATCGTTTCCACCAAGCGTTTCTTGCGCGCGTCGTAGGCGGCGGATCCGACTGGCTTGGTTTCAACGTTGATCTGCATGACGAAATTCTCCTCTCGGCGTGGCCCGGGTGTCATCGGGCGGCTAGTTTAGCCGTTACGGCGACGGCGGTCCATCGCTCATCTGCCGGCGCTGCGGCGGTCGTGGCACAGCCCACGCCGCGTCCGTCGCGGTGGCGGTCGACGAGCCCTTCGCGGACTGCGCCGACAACGGGTTACGTGAGTCGCTTGCCTTGCTGCAGAGTTTTGGTGCATGCTTTGGCCAGTTTGAAGACTTCGTCATGATTCGCCAAAGGGCGCGGGAGGTATCCGGGAGCTGTGCGATGCCCTGACGAAGGGGCGACAGAGCGGAGCCGATTGTCGGAGCACATTCTTTCGGAGCCATGCGCATGGATGCTTCCATCTTCTCCAGATTCCTGAATTCCGGTCTGCCGCTGCTTGCCACGCTGCGCGAGTACCGGCTGGCCTGGTTGAGCAAGGATTCGATCGCCGGCATTTCGGCCTGCATCGTCTCGATTCCGTCGGTGATCGCCTACGCCGAGCTGGTGCACCTGCCGCCGATCGCCGGCCTCTACGCGGCGCTGGCGGCGGCCATCGGTTATGCGCTGTTCTCCAGTTCGCGACACGTCATCGCTGGGCCCGATGCGGCGATCGGCCTGCTGGCCGGTTCGGCGATCCTGCCGCTCTCCGGCGGCGATCCGGCACGCATCGTCGTCCTGGCGGCGATCCTCAGCATCCTTTCCGGTTGCGTCCTGCTGCTCGCAGCGCGCCTCAAACTCGGAGTCATCGCCGACCTGCTGTCAAGACCGGTCCTCATCGGCTACCTGAACGGGGCCTCGCTGGTCCTCATCTCAACCCAGCTGGGCAAGATGTTCGGCATCAAGACCGAGGGCGAGGAGTTCTTCCAGATCGTCTACACGGTGATCCAGCAGCTGCCGCAGACGCAGGTTCCGACCTTCATCCTCGGCGTGCTGCTGGTTCTCCTGCTCTTCGGGCTGGCGCGTTGGGCGCCGCGAATTCCCGGCGCGCTGGCGGTGTGCGCGGCGGCGATCGTCGCCACCTTTCTCCTCGACCTCGGCAGCTACGGCATCGCACTGGTCGGTGCCGTGCCTTCGGGGGTGCCGAGCCTGACGATTCCGGGCGTGCGCTGGGCAGACGTCGCGGCGCTGGCGCCGGCGGCGGTGGCGATTGCCTTCCTCGCCTTCTCCGACGGCATCCTGCTGGCGCAGACCTTCGCCGAGAAGAACGGCTACGAGGTGAAGCCGAATCGCGAACTCGTCGCCCTGGGCTCGGCCAACATCCTCGCCGGCCTCTGGCAGGGTTTTCCCGTCTCCGCCAGCCAGTCGCGCACATCGATCGTCGATTCGGCCGGCGGCCGGACGCAGGTGGCGCAACTGATCCTGGCGGTGGGGCTGCTGCTTTTCCTTTTCTTCCTCACCGGGCTGATCGCGCTGCTGCCGAAGGTCGCGCTCGGGGCGATCCTGATCGTCACCGCCATCGGCATGCTCGAACTGGCGTCGCTGCGCGGGCTCTACAAGGTCGATCGGGTCGAGTTCGGCATTGCGACGGGGGTGACGGTGGCGATCCTGGTCGCCGGCGTCGTGCCGGGAATCATTCTCGGCCTGCTGCTGTCTCTGATTTCGGTGCTCGTCGAGATCTCGCGACCGGATGACGCGGTGCTGCGCCGGCGTCGCATCGACGGCAAGTTCCATGATTGCCGCGACGACGAGGAGGGCGTCGAAACCGTACCCGGCCTGCTGGTCTACCGGCTCTATGCGCCGTTGATGTTCGCCAACGCCCGGCACGTCATGAACCGCATCCGGACGCTGGTCGACGCGGCCGATTCGCCGGTGCGCTGGCTGGTCATCGACGCGCAGGCGATCCATGACATGGACGTGACCGCCGCCCAACGCTTCGCCGAGCTGCACCGTGAACTCGCTGACGAGGGGGTTGACGTCAAGATCGCCGACGCCCCGCGTCCCTTCCTCGAGGAACTGGCCAAGGTCGGCCTGTCGGAGGAGATCGGCAGGATGGACTTCTTCGTTTCGGTCAAGAAAGCGGTCGAGGCGTTCGAGCGGCAGCACGGGGCGCCGACCGTGGCTGCAGGGCGGGGCTGAGAGCCCGCGCGGAGATCCTGGCGAGCGGAACTGCAGGGCGGGCGCCCGCGAGCTGGCGACGAGCCACATTGCCGCGATGCGCGGCCTGCTGCGCACAGCCGGCTGCCCGCAGCTTGCCCGCTTGCCCTGCGGCGCGCAATCCTATCGGACGCGGCCCGCCAGCACCTCGCGCAGCAGGCCGGCGGCGTTGCGGATCATCTGCTCGGTCGTCTGCCAGTCGACGCAGGCATCGGTGACCGAGCAGCCATACCTGAGCTGCGAGAGGTCCTCGGGAATCGCTTGGTTGCCCTCGACAAGGTTCGACTCGATCATCATTCCGACCAGCGACCGGTTGCCGAGACGGACCTGGTTGACGACGTCGGCCATCACCAGCGGCTGCCATTCGTGCTTCTTGTAGCTGTTGGCGTGCGAGCAGTCGATGACGATGTTCGCCGGCAAGCCGGCTTTGTGCAGGGCCTGCTCGGCGATCTGCACGCTGACCGTGTCGTAGTTCGGTCGCCCGTCGCCGCCGCGCAGGACCAGATGGCCATAACGGTTGCCGCGCGTGCGCACGATCGCTGTGCGGCCCTGGCCGTTGATGCCGAGGAAACTGTGCGGTCGCGACGCAGAGACGATGGCGTTGACGGCAATGCCGACGTCGCCGCTGGTGCCGTTCTTGAAGCCGACCGGGGTGGACAGGCCGGAGGATATCTCGCGGTGCGTCTGCGACTCGGTGGTGCGGGCACCGATTGCCGTCCATGAGATGAGGTCGCCAAGATACTGCGGCGCGATCGGGTCGAGGGCCTCGGTGCCGGCGGGCAGCCCGAGTTCGGCGAGTTCGAGGAGGAAGCGGCGTGCCTTGGTCATTCCCTGGTCGACATGGAACGAGTCATCCATGTCGGGATCGTTGATGTA
>JAEUOM010000153.1 GCA_016788495.1 Accumulibacter sp.
GCTTCGCGTCTGAGAAGGGATGGGAATGACGCTAACCAAGGCAGAACTGGCCGACTTGTTGTTCGAGAAGGTCGGTCTCAACAAACGTGAGGCCAAGGATATGGTCGAGGCGTTCTTCGAGGAGATTCGGAACGCGCTCGAACGAGGCGACGGTGTCAAGTTGTCCGGGTTTGGCAATTTCCAGTTGCGAGACAAACCGCAGCGCCCAGGCCGCAATCCAAAGACTGGTGAAGAAATCCCGATCACTGCCCGGCGAGTGGTGACCTTTCACGCCAGCCAGAAACTGAAGGCCGAGGTGGAGAACGCCTACGATGGAAGCCAGTCATAGAGAGCCGGTTCCGGAGCCGTTGCCGGCCATTCCCGCCAAACGCTACTTCACGATCGGCGAGGTAAGCGAACTTTGCGGTGTGAAGCCGCACGTGCTGCGCTACTGGGAGCAGGAGTTCGCGCAACTTCGACCTGTAAAGCGGCGTGGCAACCGCCGCTACTATCAGCACCACGAAGTCCTCCTGGTTCGCCGCATCCGCGAGCTTCTCTACAGCCAGGGATTCACGATCAGTGGCGCACGCAATCGGCTGGAGGACGCCGAGACCGAGGCGACGGCAAAGGCCTCGATATTGACGCTCGAGGGCGTGCGTGCGGAACTGCTGAGCATCGTCGAAATGCTGCGACCCTGAGCTGTGCGGGTTTTTTGGGATATAATCGAACACCTGTCGGGGCGTGGCGCAGCCTGGTAGCGCACTTGCATGGGGTGCAAGGGGTCCCGAGTTCGAATCCCGGCGCCCCGACCAATTGAATCGAGAAGCAGCAGTCATCGAAAGACCGGCGAGTAGCCGGTCTTTCGTTCTTCTTGGTCCGTAGTCGCATTCCGGCTGTGCCGGCGCGTTGCTCGCAAACGATTTTGGGCGCCCAGTCGTTTGCTCGCGTGGCCCAAGTTCAGCCCGCCGATGGGCCGGCGCTGGTCTTCTTTCGCCGCCGCCACTCGGCAAGCCGTTGCAGCAGCGGCCAGCGATACAGCGTCAGGTGATAGAGGACGCGCGAGTTCTCGGTCCACCGGCCGTGCCATTCCATCATGCGGCCGTAATACTCGATGCGTTGAATTCTGCCCTCGTGGTAAAGCAGCTCGATCACGTCCTGGCTGAGCAGGAAAGCAGGCGAGTACGACTGGATCGACTCATCGTAGGTGGTCTTCAGAATGACCAGGACGTCCTCGCGTCGCAGGCAGAGGTTGGTCGCGACGACCCGATCGTCAAACAGGTACTCGAAGACGACGGCTTCGCCGCGCATCGCCGAGATTTCCAGCAAGCGCCGGTAGAACCTCCCCTGCGCGTTGTCCGGATGGACTGCGGTGCCTTGGCCGGCCTTCCAGCCAGCGCTCTCGAGTGCGCCATAACGCGCGATGGCCTCCGCCATGTCCGCCGGCTGGTGGAGAACACGAAGGTGTCCGTTGATCCCCTCGCCGACCAACCTGTTTCTCTGCTTGCGCATGTTCTGACGGAGATTCTTGCCGCGTCGGTTCCAGTATTCGGCAAAGCTGCCATGGAGCTCGGTCCAGGCGGTTCGGATGTAGTCGCTGCTCTGGCTGTCGGCAGTGTTGGCCGGGCGTGCCGCGTGCAGCGGGTCGATCTGCGTGATCGACAACAGCAGGCAGAAGCCGAGCGGTCCCCGGATCAGGCTGCGCGCGAGATCGAGTACCGGCAGTCGGTCATCGGCGACCCAGGCACCAAGGGGCAACTGGGAGGGCTGGAAACTCTGCCATTTGGCGGCAGCGGTGCGAACGAGCAGGAACATCGCCGCGATCCCCTGCCCCTGTTGGCCGACGAGGAGCCTTTCCCGGCCCGTGCCAAACGAATCGAGGGCGGCGGTGATCGCGTCCGTGCTCAGGAATGGGAGATCACCGCGCCGTGCGTTCAATCGGTCCCATGCGGCGGACAGCCCCGGGTCCTGCTGCAGCGCTGCGGCCGGCAGGTTCTGCCAGGCAATCGCGAGTGATGGTGGCATCTTCGGTAGCGCCTTTCGATTGCTAGCCAGCGCCGCTGGCGGGCGGGCAGCGTTCTGCCGACAGCAGATCGAGCGTCGTGACGGCTGTGCGTGTGACGTCGGCTTCGCTCAGATCCTGGTGGCAGAGCAGCTGCAGGACGTGCTGGCTCCAGGAAGGCCCGACGTCGTCGGCGAGGGCGGGGGTGTCCGGCCAGATCCGGTCCCAGCGAAATACCGGCAGGGCGAGTGCCCGCAGACTCTGATAGACCCGGTCGGCGTCGTTCACCCAAAGCGGGAAGACGTAGGGCACGGCGTCGTCCGCTACTTCACGGTAGAGCGGGAATGCTCCCTCGACCTGTCGGAAGTGCCGTGCGTAGGCGGCATAGTTGGATCGCCGCCTGGCGATCATTCGCCCGCGTGGCAGCAATCTTTGCAGCACGACCGCCGTCGAGGCGGGCGCTTCGGTGATCCGCCCCATGTCACAGGCGAGCATCATGTCGGGCGGGGCCATGGATTCCTCCTGCGTTCCCGAGGCTCCGGTGCGGTTGATCCGATTCTTGATCGCGAAGAGCCTGGCCAGAGCCCAGCGGCCGCCCGCGAGGCGTCCGTAAGTCACCGCCGATTCCAGCACGTCGGCCCAGGCCTTGACCTGCGCTCTCAGACCCTGTGGGTTGAGGTGTGGAGCAGCGATGCGCCTGTTTGCCGAGGCCAGTACCCCGCCTTCAGGGACTGGGAAGAACTTTGACAGACTGGCGGTGGCGAAATCGCCCCAGGTGCCCACCGGTCGCTCGCCGGCACTGCCAAAATAGCAGTGGGCACAGTCCTCGATCAGGGCAATCTGTCGCGCATCGCACCATTGACGGACCTCAGCCAGTGATCGCGCGTGGCCAAAATAGTGCGACACCAGCATGGCCTTCGCGCGTGCCGCGGTCGCGGCATCGATCGTGCCGAGCTGCGGGAGCCCATTCGCACCGATGCCGAAATACGCCACCCGCAGTCCGGCCAGGATCACCGGAGCCACCATGGTCGGGCAGTGATAGGTGGGAACCAGGACCAGGCTGCCCGGGTCGAGTCGCAACTGCAGCAACGCCAGATAGATGGCGGCACGGCCGCTTGTTGTCAGGCAGCTTGTGGCGATGTCATCGATGCTGTGCAAGCCAGCAAGGCGCCGTGAGCCGGCAAAGCTCGACCAGTCGAGCAAGGGTGTGCGCGGCAATTGCCGCGTCCTGTCAATGGCTGTCATGCGCCGCTCCGGCATTGCGCAGATTGTCTGCCGGTGCATCGGATTGCCCAGCCCGCGATCCATCGCGCAGCGGCACGGCGATGGCGTTCAGGCTACGGCAGCGAAAGGCTCTTGAGATGTGTGGCATGGAGGTAGTTGTGGTTGCGGGGTGGATTCGTTCGCGATCCACAGCCTGGCCCGGAAAGGTGCTCAGACAATGACCTCGAGACAGGTGGGGTGGCCGAGAAAAGCCTGTGGACTGGCGGAGAATCCGTAGGCGCCAGACTGGAAGATGACCACCAGATCACCCGGCTGCGCATCGGCCAGCGGCATCCGGTCCGCGAGCAGGTCGAGTGGTGTACACAGGGGGCCGACGACCGACGCGGTGATGCTGGTCGGTGCATCGACTCGGTTGCCGATCGCCACGGGGTAGTTCTTGCGGATCACCTGGCCGAAATTGCCGGAAGCCGAGAGGTGGTGATGCAGTCCACCATCGACAATGAGGAAGATCTGGCCGCGCGACAGCTTTCGATCGATGATTCGGCTGACGTAGACGCCGGCCTCGCCGACGAGATAGCGTCCGAGTTCGATCACCAGCCTGGCAGCCGGCAATTCGTGCGCAGCGTGCTCCGCGATCGCTGCGAGTCCGGCGGCAACCGGCGCCAAGTCGAGAGGGCGCTCACCGGGAAAGTAGGGAATGCCGAAGCCACCACCCAGATTGAGGAAGCGGACGCTCGCCGGCGCGAAGCGGGCGAGCCGGACGGCCAGTTCGTAGCTCTTGATCTGTGCTTCGACGATCGCTTCGGCGCGCAGATTCTGCGAACCGGCGAAAAGATGAAAACCCTCGAAGGCGAGACCGGCGCGGCCGATCCCGGCGAGCAATTCCGGCACCTGCTCGGCATCAACGCCGAACTGCCGGGCACCGCCGCCCATCTTCATGCCCGAACTCTTCAGCTCGAAGTCCGGATTGACGCGCACCGCCACGCGTGCGGCAAGACCGGCATCGGCGCTGATTGCTGCCAGTTCGTCAATCTCGCGCGGCGATTCGATATTGATCAGGATGCCGGAAGCGACTGCCTGTTGCAACTCGCCGCGACCCTTTCCCGGTCCGGCAAAACTGATTTCCTCTGGATCGGCGCCGGCATCGAGCGCCACCCTCAGTTCTCCGGCCGAGGCGACGTCGATGCCGTCAACCAGTCTCGCCATGTGGCACACGAGAGCCGGCATCGGATTGGCCTTCATCGCGTAGTGCAGCTTTACGCCGGCAGGCAGCAACGAGCGCAGCCCGGCGACCCTGGCCGCGAGCAGCCGCCGGTCGTAGGCGTAGAAGGGAGTCTGGCCGACCCGTGCGGCGAGGCGGCTGAGTGGCACGCCACCGACGACGAGTTCACCGTTCCGTATCGGAAACTGGTCCATCGGCGCGTGAGCAAGGGGAGTTCGTTCGCTGTTGGTCACCACGGACTGGCCTTGCAGGAATGTTGAATGGTTGGGCTCGGGTCGTTCGCACCCGCCCGCAGGCGGCGCGGCGCCCGCCGGGCATTCCCTTGGTGGCGGGCGGTCGCGGTCGTGGCCGCCAACCTGGCGACACGAATGCCCGGCGGCTGCCGGCGTTGCTGTGGGGGACATGCGCAAGCCATCAATCGGACTCGGAGGGAAGCTGAGTCGCCGCAGCGGATTCCTCTGCGGCAGCGAGGAACTCGTTTGCCAGAGTCTTCCGGTCGAGCTTGCCGTTGGGGTTGCGCGGCAGGGGACCGTGGCGCAGGCTGATGCCCCCCGGTACCATGTAGGCCGGCATCCGCTCACGACATTCGGCGAGCAGCCGGTCGCAGTCGAGGCTGTCGCCCTCGGCCGGAGAGGCGATCACCTGAATCGCCTGGCCGAGCGTCGGGTGGTCGACGCCGAAGGCCACGCATTCCCCGACCAGGCGGGTCGCATAGACGATTTCCTCGACCTCGGTCGGACTCACCCGGTAGCCGGAGGTCTTGATCATTTCGTCACGCCGGCCGATGAAATAGAGGAAGCCATCTTCGTCCATGCTGACGGTGTCACCCGAGAAGACTGCGAG
>JAEUOM010000169.1 GCA_016788495.1 Accumulibacter sp.
CAGGAGCAAATGAATACGCTCCCGCTCCAGCTGGTGGTAGTAGTCCAGCCGCTGCGCGTCGATCAGAGCGACATAACTTTCACCGTTCTTGGTGATGATCTTCTCCGCACCGCCCTTGACCTCTTCGGCCAGTTCAGAGAAGTTGGCGCGGGCGTGCGAGAGGGGGATAACGTCGCTTGCAGCAATTCCCATGGTTGCCTCCTATGCAGCACAAGATGTGCAATATTTTGTACATCATACGCTTGGGCAGTCAGGGGCGAAAGTGGAACCTGTCAGGTTTGTCGGATTGCTGAGCCGGGCAACAACAGAGGTGGCGCCGGAAATTCGGACAGCAGGATAAGTGGTAGCCTTGCCCCATTGAACGGCTGCGGAAGCAGCCCCAACAGGACCGAGAGCATGACGAGAAGGACGAGGCGGAACCACACGCCGGCATTCAAGGCGCAGGTGGCGCTGGCGGGGCTGAAGAGCGACAAGACGCTGGCCGAACTGGCGCAGCAGTACGACATTCACCCGAACCAGATCACGGACTGGAAGCGGCAGCTGACGGAGCGTGCGGTCCAGGTTCTTGGGGATACCAGCGGTCCTGCGAGCAGCGATCCGGACTTGACGAAACCGCACGCCAAGATCGGACAGCTGACGCTGGAGAAGGATTTTTTGGAACATGCGCTCACCAAGGCGGGCTTGGTGAGCGCAAGAAGATGATTGACCGCAAGCACAAGCTCCTTGTCGCGCATCAGTGCTCCCTCCTCGGGGTGGCCCGTTCGAGCGCGTATTGCACGCCCCGTGAGGTCTCGGCGGAGGATCTGGCGCTGATGCGCCGGATCGACGAGTTGCATCTGGAGCACCCCTTCGCCGGCGCCCGCATGTTGCGCGATCTGCTGCGCCCCGAGAGCTTCCAGGCCGGCCGCCGACACATCGGCACCCTGATGGCGCGCATGGGCATCGAGGCCTTGTATCGGAAGCCCAACACCTCTCGTCGGCGGCGCCGCGACGAAATCCATCCGTATCTCCTGCGCGATCTTGCCGTCGAGCGGCCCAACCAGGTGTGGGCGGCGGACATCACCACCATTCCGATGCGCCGGTGCTTCCTCTACCTGTTCGCCGTGATCGACTGGTACTCGCGGCGGGTGCTCGCCTGGCGGCTGTCGAACACCTTGACGACCGACTTCTGTCTGGACGCGGTCCGGGAAGCCATCCACCGGCACGGCTGCCCGGAGATCTTCAACACCGATCAGGGTTGCCAGTTCACCAGCGGCGAATTCACCGGGATGCTCAAGGCGCACGGCATCCGGATCAGCATGGACGGCAAGGAGTCCCGCGATGCGCTCAAGCGCACCGTGCAGCTTGCCGTGGAAAAGTCTGGCGACTTTCCCACCGCGCGTCCCTTCGCACCCAAGCTCCACTGAGTTCCATTCGGTTCGGATAAAATTCCAGAAGGTCAAGACCAATCGTATCACCGGTCAACCAGACCACAGCCGGCAGGGCTCGACTTATCCTCGAGCATTTCCTGTCCAAACAAACGGCGCCAGCTCTCCCGGTTGCCCGTCGAAGCGGCCTTCCATTCGCCAGCCAGCGACTCGCGCAAACGCTGGTCGCCGATCTGGCCAGTCAGATCATGAATGGCCGACGACCCTTTCCCCCGGCCTTTGTGCGAGTCATTGCCCGCCCGTCCCGGATGCCGGACTCACCAGACTGAGCCCGGAGAAATACGTCGAGTAACGCCGCGTATCCCGGGTCAGGACGGTGTAACCCGCAACGGCGGCATGAGCGCCGATGAAGAAGTCGGCCAGCACGTTGTTTTTCCTTCCTCCCTGCCGGCGATAGCGAACGAAGGCCTTGCCGGCAAGGAACAGCGCTGGCCGGGGAATCTCGATCATCGTCAGCCCCAGGTCATCAATGGCGCGATCCAAGGCATCGACCGTCGAAAACGTGAGCGACAGCTCCGCATAGATGACCGGGTTGATGACCAGGCGATGAACCTGCGACAGCGCCCGTAGCTGGCCGATCGACCAGTCGGCCCATTCCGGATCATCCTCCAGAACATCGACCAGCACATTGGTATCAACCAGCAGCATCAGTCCTCGCCGCGCAGCAGAGCCATCAATTCATCGGTGCGCCATTTCACGTCGGCCTTGCCGCGTGCTGCGTCGAAACGATCCGGCTTGCGGCCGGACTGCCCACCCACCTTGTGAATGACCAACTCGCCGTCCCTGTTGACGGCGAATTCGACCGATGATCCGGGCGCCAGGTTGAGCGCGTCGCGGATCTGCTTTGGGATGGTGACCTGCCCCTTGCTGGTGAGAGTCGTTGCCATGATGCCTCCTCTGTATTACGTCCTGCATCATTGTAATACCTCGCAGCGATGCCTGCCACCTGGCTCTCGTTCGTCATCGAAAAACGGTGACAGTACACGTTATGCTTGGCGGCGGCTGGGTGCGAAAACGGTGACACATGAAGTCCATTGCCCAGCTTGAACAGCGTTCATTCTTGTCTTGACTTCGGGGTTCACCGTGACTCCGAGGGGGCGGGAGATGGCTGGCGGTCAATTGAATTACCGAGGATAGGCTCTTACAATTCACGGAGTCACTTTGCAAGGGGACGAGCATGAGAAGCACGATCACCGAGCGCGGACAAACAGTGGTTCCAGCCGAGATTCGGCGACAGTTCCACTTGAGCCCAGCAGATCGCCTGGAATGGGTGGTGGATTCACAGGGAATTCGAGTTGTGCCGGTCCGGGCAAACCCGATCGACGCCTTTCGCGGCCAAGGCAAAGGTGGGAGCACGCAGCGCCTGCTGCAGGATCGCCAGGAAGAAAGGTTCAGAGAATGACCGCGTATTTGCTGGATACCTCTGCGCTCCTGACCTTGCGAGACGACGAGCCGGGCGCAGCCCGGGTGGCGGAGTTGCTCGAACAGGCACAAGCGGGGACAGTGCGATGTTTCGGCTCGTTCATGTCGCTGATGGAGGTGTTGTATCGCGTCTGGCGCGACGAAGGCGAGCCTGCCGGCCGCTTGGCCTATGAACAATGTCTGGCGCTGCCGGTTGCATGGACGCATGAAACACCGGACTTGCTGAAGAGGGCCGCTGCGATCAAGGCCACTTGCCCCCTGTCGGTGGCGGATGCCTGGATTGCTGCGTCTGCGATCGAGCAAGGAGCCGTGTTGCTCCACAAGGACCCGGAGTTCAAGGTGGTGCCAGTGCGGCAGGAACTGTTGCCATTGAGAGAACAGTAGTTCCAGCGGCCAGACCGACGAAGGATGGTTCCTGGCGCCCGCCCTGGCGCCCCGAAGCAACCGGGCCAGCCCGGCGGAGCACCTTCGCTGGAGAAAATCTGCTGCTGGTGGGCAGCGAGTGCGCGCGAAGCTACTGCCTGGACGAGATCCGGGGGCTGATCGATCCCGTCGCCGACGATGTCCGCTGCTATGCGCTGCCGGCGCGCGGCTTTCAGGGGGCGGGTCGGTCGCGCCAGCCTGCCGGACGGAATCGTCTGGACCGGGCGGCAGGCAGCGATCACATGAGCCATTCGGTCCGCGCGTTTGGCGCCGAGGTCCGTGCTGCCGCTGGTCCTGCCTGACCGCACAAGGCCGAGCATGCACCCGGCAGTCGATGGCGATCCAATGCGCTGGCACAAGCCGCCGCCGATGCGCTATCCTGCCGCGATTGCTCGATGGCGCGCTTGCGTCGTGTCCGCTGCAGCGCGCCGGCGCAGGGCTTTCCCTGCTCGCCGTGGCGGTGGCGGTGATCCGGTCGCACCGTCGATGAACTGGGCGAGAAGTCTGTGAAGGAGGTGGCCGATGAGCATGAACGATTTTCCCCTGCCGAAGCACCTGCCGCCGCCCGTCGACGACGGTGCGGCGGCTCATCTCGCGGGCTCGCGGTTGCCCGAACTGACGCTGACCGCGACCGACGGCACTTCGCTGGACCTTGCCCAAGCGCCCGGGCGCTGGGTGCTCTACGTCTATCCGATGACCGGTCGGCCGGGCGTCGCGCTGCCCGACGGCTGGGATGCGATCCCCGGCGCGCGCGGCTGCACGCCGCAATCGTGCGGCTTCCGCGATCACTTCGCCGAGTTGCAGGCGCTCGACACCGGCGTCTTCGGGCTCAGCGCGCAGGACAGCGACTACCAGCGCGAGGCGCGCGACCGGCTGCACCTGCCTTTCGAGCTGCTGAGCGACAGCGGGCTGCGCCTGAAGTCGGCGCTGCGGTTGCCAACCTTCCGCGTTGCCGGAACCGAGCTGTACCGGCGGCTGACGCTGGTGGTCGACGACGGACGCGTCGCCAAGCTCTTCTACCCGGTCTTTCCGCCCGACCGCAATGCCGACGAGGTGCTCGCCTGGCTGCGGGCGAACCCGCGCCCTGCTCCGACCCTTTCCTCCTGACGGGAATCGCTGACCATGCTCCTCTACGTCGATGCCCAGTTTGCCTCGCCCTATGCCCTGTCGGCCTTCGTCGCGCTGCAGGAAAAGGGGCTGTCCTTCACCATCGAGACCCTCGACCTCGCAGCCGGCGACCAGCAGCGGCCGGATTTCGCCCGCCTGTCGATCAGCGGCCGTGTGCCGACGCTGGTCTACGGCGACTTTGCCCTGTCGGAGTCGTCGGCGATCGCCGAATATGTCGACGAGGTCCATCCGGGACCGGCGCTCTATCCGTCGGCGCCACGCGCCCGCGCCCGCGCGCGGCAGGTGCAGGCGTGGCTGCGCAGCGATTTTCTGCCGCTCCGGCAGGACCGCTCGACCGAGGTGATCTTCTACGGCCCGACAGCGCAGCCGCTCTCCGCCGCCGCCGAGCACTCGGCGGCGCGGCTCTTCGCCGGCGCCGGTGAACTGCTGGCGCACGGCGGCGACCACCTGTGCGGCGACGCCTGGTGCATCGCCGACGTCGACCTGGCATTGATGCTCAACCGCCTGCTGCTCAACGGCGACGCCGTTCCCGACGCCCTCGCCCGCTACGCGATCCGGCAGTGGCAGAGACCCAGCCTGCAGTCGTGGGCGCGCAGGCAGAGGCCGCCCCGCGTGGCGACGACCTGAACCATTGGGGACGGCGCTGCCGCGCCCACACTCGTCTCGGGAGACGACACTGAATACGAACATCGTTCCGGCCTACGCCGCACTGCTGGCGCTCTTTTTCATCGCCCTGAGCATCCGCACCCTGCGCCTGCGGCGCCAGCTCCGCATCGCCGTCGGCGATGGCGGCAACCCGGCGATGCTGCGCGCCATGCGCGTGCACGCGAACTTCGCCGAGTACGTTCCGCTCGGGCTGATCCTGCTGCATTTCGTCGAGGCGCAGGGAGCGCAGCCGCTGCTGCTGCATGGCCTGTGCCTGTGCCTGCTGCTGGGCAGGATCGCCCATGCCTACGGCGTCAGCCAACCGGCGGAGAATTTCAGCTTCCGCGTCACCGGGATGGCGCTGACCTTCACGACGATCTTCTTCTCGTCGGCGTGGCTGCTGCTCGCCTTCGTTCGCCAGCATCTGGCGTGAGAATAGCCAGCTGAGCGCCCACAGCGGGCACCTGCCGGTGTGCCACCGGCACCGGGAGACTGGTCGCCAGCAGCCGCTCGGCTCTTCTTGGATGTCATGAAGTCCGCTCCGCCGTGCGCGCCTCGTCCAACCCGCGATGGCTGTGGTTCTCGGCCGTCGCACGGGTGCGGCAAGAGCGTCATTCGGGACAGCCGCAAGAAGGATGCTGCGCGGCAGCCGACGCTTCAGCGCACATTGCCGCGTTGCCAGGGGAAACGCCGTTGGTGCCTGCGGTCATCTCCTGTCGAGGCAGCCGGGGAAACCGGCTGCCTCAAAGGCGGCGGCCCGCGCAGGACCAACGTCGGGAAAGTCTGACGCAGGTGCCCCGGCTCCAACGCAGGCCGACTCGGACCAGGCCGAGACCGACGAGCGCCCGCGCATCCGGTGACGGAACCGCGGACTCGATCTGGTCGCGCTGCGCCTACCCTCAGTTCACACTGCGCGATTGCGCGAATGCGCGATGGTCTGCGTAGCCACGAACAGGCCGGATTTCAGGCGTCGTCGACGAGCTTGAGGACGGCAACCAGTTCCTTCTTCGGCTCGAGAATTCGGTCCTGCGCCAGCAATCTGGACTCTTTCACCCGATTGCTCAGGTTGCCGCCAATCAACGTGATGCGGTTTGGCTGCACGTCAACCACGATGTCGCAGTGCGACGGGTAGAAGTCGTCCGGCTGGTGGTCGTAGCTGATGTTCGGGTCAGGGCCACCAGGCTTCGCCTTTCGCCACTGGGCAACCAGGTCGCCGGGCTTGGGCTGGTATTCGGCAATCCGCATCCCATAGTAGAGCTTCCCCGCCTTGTCGGCCTTGCTGTTGTTGATGGCCCAGCGGATGTAGGTGTGATGTCCGGCGCTGAACGGGAACCGGTCCAGCGGCACTCCTGCCTGGCGCAGGCACCAGCAAATGAAGGCGGCCGACCAGGCGACCTCCGTGCAGCCATTGCGCTGATGGTCACCCAGCCCGTCACGCCAGTACTTTGCCACCTTCTTCGACCCGGGTTGAGCCGCCGGATTGTTGATCGGCTTCTTGGTCTCCGGATCCTTGACGCACTCGACCAGTTGCCCGGCCTTCCAGTCCGCGAGTTCGGATTTGGCTGCGTTAACCAGCCGTTGCGCGATGCTCATGCGTTGTCCTCTCTTGTAACGTTGGGGTGCCAGGCTACATTCATCGATGTTTGTCAAGAGACCCGGGACCAACCGTACACATTGCATCAACACTGCCACGACCGCCGACAAGCCGTGTGACGGCTTCAGCCTGTTCGGTACTTTCGATCCAGAAGACGACGCGGCACGCGTCAGTGAGCAAGGCCATCTTCTGCTCGGCGTAGCCGAGCGAAAGACCGTCGCCCATACTGAGCAGGCCAAAGCCTCTGGCGTCGATCAAAAGCCCCGCCTGGTTGGCCGGAATGGCCACCGAAAAATGCCGAAGCCCTGGCTGGTATTGATCGATCCATCGCGGTGGTGGATGTGGACGGTCGTGCAGGCCGCCAGCAAAGTCAGCGCCAGCATCACCGCCAGCCTCGACGGCGCTCTTCTCATCGCCTCGAGCCAGCCCCACTGCGCACGCCGCCTGACTGGTCGGAGCAGGCAGCGCTGCGGTGGACGCCTGCGACTGGTCGCATCACTTGGATGGGAAAGCCCGTCCGACCAGCCTGCCGACCGTGCCGGCCATGCAGATCATTGTCCGCCCTGACCACCACCTGCCAGCAGCGCGTCGGCCAGTGCATCGGCAACCTTCTGCCGATTCCCGGCGGCTTGCTGCGAAAGCGCCATATCCGCGGCATGCAGGCGAAACAGTTGCTCGACGGCCGGCACGTCCATGGACTCGATCTCGACGAGGCAGGCGCGGCAGCGATGCGCGGCGATCGTGTTGCCGAGTTCGATGTCGTTCAGGACACCCAGCTTCTTCTCCTTGACCTTGCGGTCATACTTCGGATCGGTCACGGTCCCCGGGTCGATGGCATGCAGCGCAGTGAGCACCTTCTCCTGGACAATCTGCGCGAATGCGGCATCCTCGTCCTTGTTGACGTTGATCGAATGAATCCAAGTTTCCACGCCATGAACCTGGTGATCGAATCCGTTGAAGTGGATACTGAGAAAGAGTCTCGCCTGCTTGCTCAGCGCGATGTTCGCCCGCGCCGCGAGGCCCTTGTTGCTGTCGGTTTCTCTTGTCAGGATCACCTCGACGTTGATGCCGGCGTGCAACGCCCTGGTCAACAGCGCGGTTCGGGTGCGCTTGGCGATGTCGAGGGTCCAGTCCTTTTCCTTCTCTCCGGACGGGGATGTGGCGTTGTTCGGACTGCTGCCACCAACCGTCACGGTACCGCCGTGGCCCGGATCGATGACGATCCTCAGCGGCGCTCCGGCAACCGGCAACGGCGGAGGCAACGCCGGAGCGGCGGTGGCCTTCGCCAGGCGCTCGGTCGCCTCTGCCATGAGCGCGATGATCTGGGCGACGTAGACGCCAACGGCCGGGTTGTAGATCGGTCCGATGAAGCGGATGAACGCTTCCGGGCCATCCGCCGCCCGTTGTTCCCAGCCATCGTAAGGCGAACGCGAGAGGAATTTCCAGTACCCGACGATGAACGCGTCGAGGCTGGCGAAGCTGCAGTAGAAGTCGAGTCCGTCATGGGCGTCGAACTCGACCGGGGTAGCGAATCCGAGCATCTCGGAACGCCATTTGAGGCCGGCGAAGTTCAGGTGTTTCGTTGCCAAGCCCGAAGTACCGCGCCCGGACTCGAGAATCCACTGTGCCAGGGTGACCGCCTTGAGCTTCGGCAAAGCGATGGTCGCAACCTTGTAACGAGCGACCAGTTCGTCAAACAATCCAGACATACCCCCCTCGACGAGCAAACCGCATGCTCCGCACCTTGCCTCCGGTGCAGACCGTTCCGGCGCTCTACCGCCGGACTGTCCAGGCCGGCTGCGCCGGCTACTGTGAAACGAGGCATCCCGAGCGCCACCGCCCCCCATCGACCCCACCCGGTTAGCCGCTGACCAAGCGGCTGCCGCCAAGTACCAGTCTAGGCACGAACACCTCCAAGTCAACCCAAGTCCTTCTTATACGGAGCGAACTTGCTGCCGATAAAGAAGGCTCATGCTGGTTCCGGACACGGGCACACCGGACAGCACAGCGGCGGCGGGATGCCGCCAAAGCGCTGGCGGTGCTGGCGAAGGCGAGTTGCAGCGTTCGCCCTGGTCCATCGCTGCCAACTCCGCCGCAAGCGCAGAGACCGGCTACAATGAAGCCAGACGCAAAGCCAACGAGGAGTGCCCCCGATGCGCGAGATCGCTGAAGAAAAGCAGGCCGTGAGCCTTTCCGGCTGGCTCGCCCTGCCGCTGTGGTTCGCCCTGCTGATCTGGACCGTCTGGCCGTTCATCGGTCTCGTGGCGTGGAACCTGCTCGGCCTGGCACTGCCGTTCCCGACGCAGGTCTCGCTGCCCCGGCTCCTGGCGATTCCGCTGCTCGCCTTTCTCGGCAAGGGCTTCGGCATCCTGCAGCCGAACATCGCCGGCATCTTCACCTTCTTCGGCCGCTACGCCGGCACCCTGCGCCGGGACGGCTTCTACTGGGTGAATCCCTTCTACCAACGGCAGAAGATGTCGCTGCGTGCGAACAACCTCAACACACCGACGCTGAAGGTCAACGACCGGGCCGGCAATCCCGTGGAGGTGGCGGCGGTTGTCGTCTGGCGTGTCGCCGACACGGCGCGCGCAGCGTTCGACGTCGAGGACTACGCCAACTACATCGTCATCCAGAGCGAGTCGGCGGTGCGCTCGGTGGTCAGCGCGCGCTGGTACGACGGCGACGCCGACGGCAGGAACTCGCTGCGCGGCGACATGGACGCCGTCGCCGAACTGCTGGCGACGCGAATCCAGGAGCACGTCGCGCTCGCCGGCCTCGAGGTCGTCGAGGCGCGCATCTCGCACCTCGCCTACGCGCCGGAGATCGCCAGCGCCATGCTGCGTCGGCAGCAGGCGGAAGCGGTCGTCGCTGCCCGCGCCCGGATCGTCGACGGAGCGGTCGGCATGGTCAAGCTGGGCATCGAACAGCTCGAGGCGGAAGGCGTCGTCAAGCTGTCGTCGGAAGACCGCGTCAGGCTGGTCACCAACCTGATGACCGTGCTGGTCTCGGAAAGCGAGACCCATCCGGTGCTGTCGGTCGGCAGGGAATAGCGAGACGCGGACGCACGGGCAGACCGTTCCGCTGCCGGCGACGACCCTCAGCCCGTGCGCCCACCGCTGACGTCCACGCCGTTGCCCATGCGAGCGCCGAGGGCGGCCTCACGGCCGATCATCGCCAGCTTGCGGCTGCTGCCCCAGCGATAGCTGCCGATCTCTCCCGACTCGCGGATGACGCGGTGGCAGGGAATGAGGTAGGCGATGCGGTTGGCCGCCAGTGCGCTACCCACCGCCCGCTGGGCATGCGGCGCCGCCATCCGCCGCGCCAGTTCGCCATAGGAGATCAGTGTGCCGGGTTCGACGCGCATCAACGCTTCCCAGACCTTGATCTGGAAATTCGTTCCGCGCAACAACAGGTGCAGTCTGCCGCGCGTCGGCATCGCCGGGAAGATGGTTGCCAGCAAGACCCGCGCCTGCGCATCGTCGCGGCAGATCGTCGCCGCCGGCCAGCGCGCGAAGAGTTCGGCGATCATCGCCGGCGCAGCGCTCGAGCAGAAGGCGAGATGGCAGACCCCGCGTCCGCTCCAGGCGATCAGAGCGTCGCCGAAAGGCGACGGCGCGAAGCCGCAGGAGATCGTGATGCCGAGGCCGCCGGACCGGATTTCGCCGGGCGACAGGGCTTCACAACTGACCATCAGCTCGTGCAGGCGGCTGCCACTGCTCAGACCGCTGTCGGCCGCGACCGCCAGGACGTCGCGCGACCGGGCCAGTTCGTGGCGGGCATGTTCCTTGGTCAGGTACTGCAGGAAGCGCTTCGGCGAGATGCCGGCCCAGGCGGAGAATAGCCGCTGCAGGTGGAAGGGGCTCAGGTGGACGGCCGCGGCAATCTCTTCCAGAGTCGGCTGGCCGCGTGCGTTCGCGCGGATGTATTCGATGGCGCGCGCGACGACGGCAAAGTTTCTCGACTGCTCACCGGGTTCACGACTGGACATGCCGGAGCCTCCATGAAGCCAGCGCCGATGTCGGCGAGAAACCGGTCGCCAGGCCGGTGCCGGAGAGCACCAGCGCGGCGCCGAACATGAACAGGAAGGAGGCGCCCCAGATCGCGAAGAGGATCAGAAGGCGAATCAGGCTGTCATCGTTCATGGCGCCATCACCACCACCGAAGAGAAAGGATGCCCGAGTGTGCGGCAGGAGCAGCCGCGCGCGCAATCCGATTCTTGCTGAATTTCCCGGCACCATCGGCGCGGGACGAAACTCCTGCCGCGTGGCCAGGCCGATGGTCGGAAACCGCCTCGCCGTGAGTCGGCCTGCAGCCGGGCTGCAAGGCGCCCGCTGCCCGGAGCAGGATCGGAAGCATGCCGGTCGACGGCTGCGAGCGGACGGGCGGTCGCCGTCAACGGCACGAAGTCGCTTGCCTTCATCGGCAGATCGGCAGACGATGGCGCATTGGCTGAAGCGAACCGGGAACCTCATGCAACTCGCACGCGCGCTGCTTCTTGTCGCCATCCTGCTGGCCAGCGGCCTGAGTCGGGGTGCCGGCCTGTTCGAGAGGGAAGTCGTCTTTTCTCAGGCGGACATCGAGGCGGCTCTGGCCAGGGCGAAACCGCTGCAATTGTCCTACGGCGGACTGATTTCGGTCGCCCTGAACGAGCCGCCGACAATCCGGCTTGACGGCGACGACGGCCGCGCCGGCATCGCCAGCGCCGTGGACGTGGAGATGCCGGGCGGGCGACCGCTCCGCGTCACGGTCGCCGGCCGCGCCGGTCTTCGCTACGACGACCAGCAGAAGGCCTTCTTTCTCGAAAATCCGGCGATCGACTCGGTGACGATACCGTCACGGCGGAAGGAGGCCAACCCGCTCGTTCGCCAGGCCGCCTCGCAGCTGCTCGCCTCGTACTTCCGCTCGAAGCCGGTCTACGTCCTGCGCGAGAATGGCAGCACGCAGGAAGCCACCGCGCGCTGGCTGCTGAAGTCGGTGCGCATCGAAGCGGGCCGCGTCGTGGCCGTGCTGTCGCCTTTCTGAGCGCCGGCGGCGGACGTCCCGGCGGCGCGCCTGACGATCATGACTGGCGAGATACCCCGGATGATGAAAGTCATGACCGTCTCCCGCGTCTGCGGCCCTTCTCCCGTGCGCGGAAGCAGGGAGATTCGCGAGTCGCTGACTCGACCTTCACATCAAACCATCGAGTGCAGGCCGAACAGGTTGCCTTCGGTGTCCTTGGCCAGCGCGCAGAAGCCGTACTGGCCGATCGGGAACTTGTCCTGGCAGACTTGGCCACCGGCCTCGACGACACGCCCAGCCTCGACGGCGCAATCCGCGCAACCGAAATAGACGAGCGTACCGTTGCCGCCTGACGGCATCCCTTCCATCCGCACCAGCGACCCCGACGCGCCACCGGCGTCCATCTGCATCGGGAAGGCCCACATCTCCATGCCGGGACTGTCGAGCCGGGTGAACTCGACGCCGAGAACGGCAGCATAGAACGACTTGGCGCGCGGCATGTCCTGGACGTAGATTTCGAACCAGCGGACGGGGTTTTCCTTGTTCATGCCGATGTCCTCCAAAGGGTTGGGCGAGGCGTTGTCGAAAGGGGGCGCTGCGGCGCCGCCAGCGCAGGTCTCAG